>CBHCZH010000135.1:0-9957 GCA_965977975.1 uncultured bacterium | reverse complement strand
TACGGCGCGCGTGAAGCTCTGGGCGCCCTACGGCCTCAAGTAAGGAGTAGCGGGATATGGCACGCATCAAGCGCGGCGTAACCACGCGCGCCAAGCACAAGCGGATCCTCGAGAATGCTAAGGGCTATTACGGCCGCCGCAAGAACACGATCCGCATTGCCCGCCAGGCGGTCGAGAAGGCCGGCCAGTACGCCTACCGCGACCGCAAGGTGAAGAAGCGCAACTTCCGCGCGCTGTGGATCCAGCGGATCAACGCCGCGGTGCGCGCCGAGGGCCTCAGCTACTCGCAGTTCATCCACGGCGCCAAGCTCGCGGGGATCGAGCTCGACCGGAAGGTCATGGCCGACCTGGCGATGAACGAAGGCGCGGCGTTCGGAGCGATCATCCAGCAGGCGAAGGCGGCGCTGCCCGCCGCCTGACGGATTGCCCAGTTGGCTCGACAGGAGGGCGCGGATGGCTTGGCCGTCCGCGCCTTTCGTCCATTATGGACCAATTTTGCGGGCGCATTTATTGTTAACGCTTGTCGCAGGACATGCTTACGTGAAACCTGAAATCCGGGGGAGCAGAATCCTCGCGGATCGGGATCGCAATCGATGGGAGCGGACTTCGGCATTTCGGTGCGCTTTTACCGCCTGTCCAAGGCGTTGCGACCCTATTTCACCGCGCTCTACCAGTTCGATATCGATTGTCCGGACGGTGCGATCGTGGAAGATTTCCTGCATCCCGAATGGGCGGCGATGCGTTTCACCCACGGCAGGGCGCCGAATGCGTGTGTCGGTCCGGGCGAACTCGTTCCGCAATGGCCATTCGTGGTTAGCGGCCCGAACAGCAAATCGATCCATTTTCGTATCTTCAGCTCGCGAATCTGGGGTCTGGGCCTCATGCCGGCGGGCTGGGCGAAGTTTGTCGACGGCCGCGCGCGGGATTATGCTGACCGTACCGTGGACGGCGCGGCGGGAGAGGCCTTCGAAGTCTTCGCGCCGCTGCACGAGCTGACCGGCGACGTCGCCGCGCCGCCCGAGACGATCGGGCACAAGATCAATGCCTATCTCCTGCAGCACCTCGATCGACCCTCGCCCCACGAAGCGCAGATACTTGCCTGTCACGAGGCCCTGCGGGATCCCGAAATCGCCAACGTCGCCGATCTTGCCGAAAGGCTCGACCTCACGGCCCGATCGCTGGAGCGCCTTTGCGCCCGCTATTTCGGCTTTCCGCCCAAGCTGCTGCTTCGGCGCCAGCGGTTCTTGCGCAGCCTCGCCCAGTTCATGCTCGATCCCGAGCGGAACTGGAGCGAAGCGCTCGACGGCCAGTACTACGACCAGGCCCAGTTCGTGCGCGATTTCCGTTCGTTCATGGGCATGGCGCCAAGCGCATACGCGGACATGCCGCATCCGATAATGGAGAAGATCATCGCGCATCGCATGGCGGACCAGGGCGCGGCGCCGCAAACCGATCTGCCGACGATCCTGCGCTACACGACCGATCTGGCGGGAGAGAACGATTAGGGGGTTGGGAGCAAGCCGTGCGGACGCTACACGCGCGCGGCGATGACGGATTACAGCACTCTCCAAGACGACGCGCGCGCGCGGATCGATGCGGCAGCGGACCTGCCCGAGCTCGAGTCGCTGCGCGTGGAATACCTTGGCAAGCAAGGCAGCGTTTCGGCGCTGCTCAAGTCGTTGGGCGCCATGAGCGCCGAGGAACGGCTGGCCAAGGCGCCCGCGATCCAGGCCCTGCGCCAGGTTGTCTCGGAGGCCCTGGCCGGGCGCAAGGAAGCGATGGAAGCCGCCGAGCTCGAGGCGCGGCTGGCGACCGAGCGGCTCGATCTGACCTTGCCCGCGCACGAGGCGGCCACGGGTTCGGTCCACCCGGTCAGCCAGGTCATGGACGAGCTCGCGGAGATCTTCGCCGATCTCGGCTTCTCGGTCGCGACCGGGCCCGAGATCGAGGACGACTGGCACAATTTCTCGGCGCTCAACATGCCCGAAAGCCATCCGGCGCGGGCGATGCACGACACCTTCTATTTCCCTGAAGAGCATGACGCGGGCGAACCGGCCTCAAGTAGCGAAGCGATCGGCCAAAAAAGACGCATGCTGTTGAGGACGCACACCAGTCCGGTGCAGGTGCGCACGATGCTGGCGCAGGGAGCGCCGGTGCGGATCATCGCGCCCGGCCGCGTCTACCGCTCCGATTCCGACGCCACTCACACGCCGATGTTCCATCAGGTCGAGGGACTGGTCATCGATCGTGACATCCACCTCGGCCACTTGAAGTGGACGCTCGAGACGTTTCTCAAGGCGTTCTTCGAGCGCGAGGATATCGTGCTGCGTCTGCGGCCGAGCTATTTCCCCTTCACCGAGCCGTCGATCGAGGTCGACGTCGGCTTCGCGCTGGTGAACGGCCAAGATGGTAAAGGGCGGCGCGTGCTCGGCGGCAGCGGCGACGCGCCGGGGCATGGCTGGATGGAGCTGCTGGGCAGCGGCATGGTCAACCGCCGCGTGATCGAAATGAGCGGGCTCGACCCGGACCAGTGGCAGGGTTTCGCCTTCGGCGTCGGCGTCGATCGTCTCGCGATGCTCAAGTACGGCATGGACGATCTGCGGGCGTTCTTCGACGGCGATATCCGCTGGCTCAGCCACTACGGCTTCTCGTTTCTCGACCAGCCCACCCTGTCCGCCGGCGTGGGAGCGCGAGCATGAAGTTCTCGCTCGCTTGGCTCAAGCAGTACCTGGAGACCGAGGCTACCGCGCAAGAGATTGCGGCGAGGCTCAACGCGCTGGGAATTGAAGTCGAAGAGCTGGAAGATCCGGCCGAGAAGCTCGCGGGCTTCCGCGTCGCGCGGGTGCTCACCGCCGCGCCGCATCCGAATGCCGACAAGCTGCAAGTGCTGACCGTCGATGCGGGAACGGGCGAGCCCTTGCAGGTGGTGTGCGGCGCTCCGAACGCGCGCGCAGGGCTCGTCGGAGTGTTGGGCACGCCAGGGGCTGTGGTGCCCGCAGGCGGTTTCGAGCTGAAGAAGAGCGCGATCCGCGGGGTCGAGAGCAACGGGATGATGTGCTCGACCCGCGAGCTCGAGCTCGGCGAAGACCACGCCGGAATCATCGAGCTGCCCGCGGATGCGCCGGTCGGCGCGTCGTTCGCCGAATACCAGGGCACCAGCCCGGTGTTCGACGTGGCGATCACCCCCAACCGGCCCGACTGCATGGGGGTCTACGGCATTGCGCGGGATCTCGCGGCGGCAGGCTTGGGCACGTTGAAGAGCCCGCGAATCGAGAGCGTGCCCGGCACATTCCCGTGTCCGGTCGAGATCCGTACCGACGATCCGGAAGGCTGTCCGGCGTTCTTCGGCCGGGTCATCCGCGGCGTGCGCAACGGCCCCTCACCCGAATGGCTGCAGGCCGCATTGCGGGGCGCGGGACAGCGCCCGATCTCGGCGCTGGTCGACCTGACCAATTTCATGATGCTGGGCTTCGGCCGGCCCGCGCACGCCTATGACCTGGCGAAGCTGAGCGGCGCGGTCGTGGCGCGCAGGGCGAAGGAAGGTGAGCAAGTCCTCGCGCTCAACGAGAAGACATACCGTCTCGACCCGTCGATGACCGTGATCGCCGATGATCACGGGGTACACGATATCGCCGGGATCATGGGGGGGGAGGATTCGGGGGTATCGGACGCAACCACCGACGTCCTGCTCGAGATCGCCTACTTCGATCCGGAGCGAATCGGCGCGACCGGCCGCACCCTTGGCCTCGCCTCCGATGCACGCACGCGTTTCGAACGCGGGGTCGATCCGGCGTTCCTGGATCCCGGGCTGGAAATGCTGACCGCGCTGATCCTCGAGACATGCGGCGGCGAAGCGTCCGAGGTCGTCCGCGCGGGATCGCCGCCGATGGAGATCGCTACGGTCGGTTACGACCCGGCGCTGGCCTCGCGGCTCGGCGGCGTGGAGATACCGGAAGCCGAGCAGCGCGCGATTCTCGATCGGCTGGGTTTCGCGGTTTCGGCGGATTGGCAGGTAACCGCGCCCACTTGGCGGCCCGACATCGATGGCGCGCCGGATATCGTCGAGGAAGTCGTCCGTGTCCACGGGCTCGACAGGGTTGCCAGCGTCGCGTTGCCGCGCGCCGAAGGCGTCGCTCGCCCCACCGCTACTACCGAGCAACGCCTCGAGCGCCGCCTGCGGCGCGCGGCCGCCGCCCGCGGGCTCAACGAAGCGGTGACCTGGTCCTTCCTGCCCGAGTCCGAGGCCGCCCACTTCGCGGAAGGCAACGGTGGGCTCTGGATGCTGGAAAATCCGATCAGCGAGGACATGAAGGCGATGCGCCCCTCGCTGCTGCCCGGTCTGCTCGCCGCCGCGCGGCGCAATCTCGATCGCGGCGCCAAGGGCGTGCGCCTGTTCGAAGTCGGCCGCCGCTACTTGCGGGGGGATGCCGGCCGCAGCGACGAGCGCGCTTCGCTTGCCGTCCTGCTTGCCGGCGAGAAGGAGCCGCGCGGCTGGGCGACGGGCAAGGCGCGCGCATTCGACGCTTTCGACGCCAAGGCCGAAGCGCTCGCGCTGCTCGCCGAAGCCGGCGCCCCGGTCGACAAGCTGCAGGTCATGGGCGAGGCGGAATCGCAGTTCCATCCCGGCCAGTCGGGCACGCTGCGGCTCGGCCCCAAGACCGTGCTCGCTCGCTTCGGCGCGCTCCACCCGAATACGCTGGCCGCGTTCGGCATCGAGGCATCGGCCGTGGCGGTCGAGCTGTTCCTCGATGCCATTCCGGCGAGGAAGGGCACCGACGGCTTCGCGCGTTGCGCGTACTCGCCGCCCGCGTTGCAGGCGGTCGTACGTGACTTCGCGTTCGTGGTGCCCGCGGCTCTGCCCGCCGGCGACCTGCTGCGCACGGTCAAGGGCGCGGACAAGGCGAACATCGTCGGTGCCCGCGTGTTCGACGAGTTTCGCGGCGCGGGCGTCGCCGACGGCCACAAATCATTGGCAATCGAAGTCACGCTCCAGCCGGGAGAGAAGAGCTACACCGACGAGGACCTGAAGGCGATTTCCGACCGGGTGGTGGCAGCTGCGGCGAAGGTCGGGGCTGAATTGCGCGGCTAGACTGAATGGGCCTCTCCCAGTGCGGCGGCGACGAGGGCGTCCGTCGCCCAGCGGCGGACCGACCGGGCTTCTTCCGGATCGAGCCCGACCACGTCCTCCAACGCGATCATGCTCTCCGTGCCGATCACCATCGCCAGTGCCTGCGTCAGCTGGGTGAAGCGCACGCTACCGAGGCGGGGCTCGAGCGGGGCGAGGGCCTTCGCGATCAGCGGGACGCGACGGTTCTGGCGCAAGGGCGGCTCCTCGCGGCCTCGACCGACCGAGCGTTCGAGCGCGCGCGCGAGCATTAGCCGCAGCGCCGCCTCGCGCTCGTGACAAGCTTTGTCGATCGCCTCGTCGACCAGCGCCAACCGTTCGAACGCGTCGGTTGGGGCGCGGCCGTCGAGCAGGTCACCGGGCTCGGGCACCAGCAGGTCGACCGCCGCCTCGCTCAGCAGCGCGTCGAGCCCGGGGAAATAGCGATAGGCCGTTGCGCGCGAAACTTGGGCCTCGGCGGCGATCTCGTCGAGGCTGGGCTTCTCGCCGCGCGCCAGCAGGGCCCCGGCCGCGCGGACGATCGCCTGCCGGGTGCGGGCCTTTTGCTTGACCCTCACGCCAGTTGCTGCGCGATAGCGCCGCTGTCGAGCCAGACGTTCTCGCGCGCGATCCGTCCGTCGGGCGCGAATTCGAGCACGTGGAGCAGGCGGAACTCGAGCGGCCGGCCGCGGCCATCGAAGCCGAATGGCCGGCCGATGGCGGTGCCGCTCCAGATCGATTCGTCTACTATGAAGTTATCGCCATAGAGTCGGCGCACGCTGCGCACCTCGCCATCGGCAAGGTCGGCGAAGGTCGCTTCGTAGAAAGCCCTTGTCGCATCCCGGCCGTGGCTGGGGCCAGCGGGCCAGCCGACGATGTCATGCTCGACGTCCTCGATCAGAGTCGAGATCACGCCTTCGACATCGTCGTTCGCCTCGAAGGCGAAATGCTCGTCCAGCTTCGCGTCCATCATCTCACGGGTCAGCATCGACTAATCCTCTATCGTTTACGAGACATTAGTCTCATAATGATATTTTGGTCTCATGTAAAGGCGGTAGACGCTCATGGCGCATGCCGCTAACCGCGCGCGCCATGTCCAATCGCCGCACCTTCGCCATCATCTCGCACCCCGACGCGGGCAAGACCACGCTGACCGAGAAGCTGCTGCTGCAGGGCGGCGCGATCCACCTCGCCGGCGAGGTCAAGGCGCGCGGGCAGGCGCGGCGGGCGCGGTCGGACTGGATGAAGATCGAGCAGCAACGCGGGATCTCGGTGACCAGCTCGGTGATGACCTTCGAGCGCGATGGCATCACCTTCAACCTGCTCGACACGCCGGGGCACGAGGACTTTTCGGAGGACACCTACCGCACGCTCACGGCGGTCGATTCCGCGATCATGGTGATCGACGCGGCCAAAGGCATCGAGCCGCAGACGCGCAAGCTGTTCGAGGTCTGCCGGCTCCGTTCGGTGCCGATCATCACCTTCGTCAACAAGGTCGATCGCGAAGGCAAGCCAGGCTTCGAGCTACTGGACGAGGTGGCCGACACGCTGGCGCTCGACGTCAGCCCGCAGAGCTGGCCGGTGGGCATGGGCGGCACCTTCGAAGGCGTGCTCGATTTCGCCAGCGGCGCGGTGAGCCGGCCGGAAGGACCGAGCAAGGAATTTCTCGGCAAACGCGAGGATGATGCCATGCTTCCGGCGGAAGTTGCCGAGGAGGCCGAGCTGGCGCAGGCCGGCTATCCCGAGTTCGATCTCGAAGCCTATCGCCACGGCGACCTGACGCCGGTCTATTTCGGCTCGGCGCTGAAGAACTTCGGCGTTGCCGAGCTGATCGACGCGATAGCGCGGTTCGCGCCCCCGCCGCGTCCGCAGCCCTCGGAGGATGGGCCGGTCGATCCGGCTCGCGACGAGGTGACCGGCTTCGTGTTCAAGGTCCAGGCCAACATGGACCCCCAGCATCGCGACCGCATCGCGTTCATGCGCATGGTCTCGGGCACGTTCCGCCGCGGCATGAAGCTCACCCCTTCGGGGCTCGGCAAGCCGATCGCGGTGCATTCGCCGATCTTGTTCTTCGCGCAGGACCGCGAGCTCGCCGACACGGCCGAGGCGGGCGACATCATCGGCATTCCCAACCACGGCACGCTGCGGGTGGGAGACACGCTCTCCGAGAAGAACCAGGTCCGCTTCACCGGTCTGCCCAACTTCGCGCCGGAAATCCTGCGCCGGGTTCAGCTTCGGGACCCGACCAAGACCAAGCAGTTGAGGAAAGCGCTCGACGACCTTTCCGAAGAAGGCGTGATCCAGGTGTTCTATCCGGACATCGGCGGGCAGTGGATCGTCGGCGTGGTCGGGCAGCTCCAGCTCGAGGTGCTGCTGTCGCGGCTCGAAGCCGAATACAAGGTCGAGGCCGCGCTCGAAGCCTCGCCGTTCGCCACGGCGCGGTGGCTCAAGGGGGGCGAGGCGGCGCTCAGAGACTTCGAGCAGTTCAACCGCGCCAACCTCGCGCGCGACCGGGACGGCGACCTCGTGTTCATGGCGAAGTCGCCGTGGGACGTCGGGTATCAGCAGGAAAAGAACCCGGACCTGACCTTCAGCGCGACCAAGGAGCGTTGAGGCTGCTTACCCCTCGGCGATGATCGCCTGAGCCGCGAGGCGTCCGGTCTGCGCGGCGCCGTTCATATAGCCGGGCCACGCGTCCGACAGGTGCTCGCCGGCCAGCAGAACCGGGCCCGAACGGGCTTGCTGGCTGGCCGTACCGTCGTCTTCCTCGACCCACAGCAGGCCGCCGTACCGGGTCAGTTGGCCGGGCTTGAAGTTGACGTAGGCGCCGCGTGCGAAAGGGTCGGCACCCCAGCCCGTCCGCGCTGCGTAGTCATGCGCCGCGCTCGCAAGGTCGCCCATCGAATCGCCGACCGCAGCTTCGAGCCTGCGGCGCAGGTTCTCATCGGTAAGACCTTCGGTCTGTCGGCCGCCGAAATACCACGAAAGCACCCCTTCCGGCGCGCGCTGGCCGCCGGTGCACTCCCAGACCTCGGAGAAGGCGGCGTCCTCGCTAAGATCCCACGTCGCGCCGTCGATCCCCATCGGCGTCGCCGTCCAGGGTTTGCCGGCATAGACCGCGTTGAGCTTCTCGTTCGCGCCGAGCCGCACGTCGCGGGCGAAGGCCTGCCAGTCCGCGGACAGCAGGCCGCCGTGATCGACCTCGCCGAGCAGGCTTGCCGGTATCGCGAGGATCACCCGGCTGGCCGCCACTTCGTCGCCGCCCGCGAACCGCAGCGTCACGCCACCGTCGCTCGCCGGCGCCAGTGCCACCAATCGACGAACCGTCTCGATCCGATCGGCATAGGCTTCGGCCAGCGCGTCGGTGACGCGCTGCGAGCCGCCCTCGATGACATAGCGCTCGTCGCTCGTGCCGAGTGTCTCGTAAGCCTGGCCATCGACGGTCGGCAGGTTGAAGATCAGCTCGAGCGCGCTCGCCCGGTCCGGCTCGGCGCCGTATTCGGTTCGGATCGACTGCTCGAGCAGACGCCGGGCCGCGGGATCGCCGATCCGGTTGCCGTGACGGTCGAGGTAGCTGGCGACCGACATCCGGTCGATCTCCGGGGCGACGGCTTCCCAATCCGCATCGAGGCGCTCGCTGTCCTCGGCGATCTGCGCCGCGATTGGAGCGAGCGCGGTTGCCAAGGCATCCTGCGCGATCGTCTGCCGGTCGCGCACCGCCTGGTCGACGCCGCCGAGCGCTTGTCCGTCGATGAGCGGCAAGTTGTATGTCTTCGCCAGCGCGAGCATGTCCGCGTGATCGCTGTTGACCAGTTGGCCGCCCATCTCGACCCAGGCGCCTCGGATGGGAAAGTCGGTGCGCGTGAACACCCGCCCGCCGATCCGCCGCCGGCCCTCGTAGAGACGGGCCGGCACCCCGGCTTCGACCAGCGTCCTCAGCGCGGTCAGTCCCGCGAGGCCGCCGCCGACGATGGCGACTTCGTCGCGATTCGCTCGCGCGCAGGAGGCCAGCGGCAGCGCCGCCGATCCGGCCGTGGCGGCCATGAGCTTGAGCAAGGCCCGCCGGCCGATCCCGCTGGGGCCTCGAATCGGCCTGGCGAGTCCGGACACTTCGCGTTGGCGCCTGCGCGCTTGCTCCAGGGCTCGACGAACGATCAGCGATCCGCGCATCCGGTTCCCCCTTCCGATCGCCCGGTATCATGTCAGGCGCACGAACGGGAGCGCTCTCACGGGGGTGGTGACGAAGCCGTCAGGGACGAGTAGGCCAACGTCATGGCCGACTTCTTCGACGCGTTGACCGACGATCACGTCGCCATGATCGCACGGCAGCCGATATTCTTCGTCGCCACAGCGGCGGACGGCGCTCGCATCAATTTGAGCCCCAAGGGCTACGACTGCTTCCGGGTTCTCTCGCCGGCGCGAGTCGCCTATCTCGACGTTGGCGGCTCGGGGAACGAGACCAATGCGCATCTCCTCGCCGACGGGCGCATCACCTTGATGTTCTGCAACTTCCAGCAACCTGCGCTGATTTTGCGGATTTACGGCCGCGGGGAGCCGGTCGTGCCCTGGGATCGTGGCTGGGAAGAGCTGGCGCCGAATTTCGCGCTGCTGCCGGGCACGCGGCAGATCTTCGACATCGCGGTCGAAAGCGTGCAGACCAGTTGCGGCTGGGGCGTGCCGATGATGACGCTGGAGAAGGAGCGGACGACGCTGCTCAAATATCACGCCCAGGCCGATCCGGGCGAGTGGGCAGGGAAATACCGGACCCGGCGAACCAGCATCGACGGCCTGCCGGCGCGGGCGACCGATCGCTATATCGCCGGCGATCCGGGCACGATTCCAGACTAAAAGGG
>CBHCZH010000134.1:0-10041 GCA_965977975.1 uncultured bacterium | reverse complement strand
GGCCTTAGCCTCGAGATCGGCAGCCATGCGATCGAGCGAAGGGAGGAGGCGGGAAGTAATCTCGACGGCAGCCGCGACGTGGATCGCGGTCGGGATCGTGTCGTTCGACGACTGGCTCCGATTGACGTGGTCGTTGGGGTGGACCGGATCCTTGCTGCCGGGCTCTCCGCCGAGGAGCTGGATCGCGCGGTTGGCGATCACCTCGTTGGCGTTCATGTTGCTCTGGGTGCCCGAGCCGGTCTGCCAGACGACCAGCGGGAAATGATCGTCGAGCTTGCCGGCAATCACTTCGTCGGCTGCCTGGACGATGGCGTCGGCAAGGTGCGGCTCGAGCACAGCGAGCTTTTGGTTGGTCACGGCCGCCGCGCGTTTGACGATCCCAAGCGCGCGGATCAGCGGCACCGGCATGCGTTCCCCGCCGATGCGGAAGTTCTCGAGGCTGCGCTGGGTCTGCGCGCCCCACAGCCGGTCGGCGGGAACCTCGATCGGCCCGAAGCTGTCGCGCTCGGTGCGGCTCATGCCCGCATTCTAGCGAGCGATGTGGGCCTCGGCGAGAGCGTCCATCTCGGCCACGGGATTATCGGGGCCGGAACTGCGGCTGGGGATGAACTCGTTGAACACGCGGCGCTTGGCGAACAGCCAGCGGCCGTCGAGCCTGGTGAGCTCATCCTCGTAGATCCCGTAAGTGCCGATCTTTGGCTGGTCGTCCGGCCCGTAGTTGGCCATCTCGAGCCACTGCGAGCGGGCCCAGGCGCGGTCGCCCTCGACGCGGATCGCGGTTTGCAGGACGATGTGGCGCAGCTTGGCGGGCTTGCCGTCGGCCGTGTGGTAGACGCGGCCGATACCTTCGGAAAAGCGCGTCACCGCCGCGCGGATCGCTTCGCGGCCTTTCCAGGTGCCGGAGGCGAACTCGAGCTCGCCATCCTCGGCGAAGGTGGCGACGTAAGCGTCCCAATCGGAGTAGTCGATCGCGAACAGATAGCGCGCCATCAGATCCTCGATCTCGGCGCGGTCGCGGGCGTAGTTCGCGTCGTAGCTCGGTTCCGCACCGACTGGCGTCGCGGCGAAGAACGAAAGCGCGGCAAGCGCGGTCAGCCATCGGATCATCGGTCAGTCCTCCCGGTCGGCGACGAGCATTCGCGCTTGGTCGACGTTGGCCGGATCGCCGCGATCCTGCGCAGCGACGGACAGCGTCGCAGCGGCGAGCGACAGGCGGCAGGCCAAGCGGAGAACCCTCACCGATCTTCCCGTACGATCACGCGCTCCTCGAACAGTCGGGCGAGCTCGGCCTCGTCGGTGCGCTCGTGCACCAGGCTCTCCGGGTCTCGGCCCGCGACGCTCGCCAGTGCCGCAACGCGACCTCCGCCGAGGTGGACGGTGTCGGGCTCGAGTTGCGCGATCGGGTCGCGGTACGCCTCGTCCATCGTGATGATCGTCCAGCCGGCGTCCCTCAATCCTGCCACCAGCTCCACGATAAAGAGCGCGTTGAGGTCGGTTTCGTGCAGCAGCAGGACATGCGCCGGCGAGCGGCCGAGCGTCTCGCGGGCGATGCGGTCGTTGAACTCGGCGGTGTCGACGATCGTCTCGACGTAAAGCTCGCCCAGCGCGGTCAGATCGATCGTGCGTTTCTGCTCGAGCGCCCTGTGGGCGAGGCCGTCGACCGCCCAGTCGTAATTGTCGACGGTGACGTAGCCGTTTAGCAGGCCGCGCTCACGCAGCGCGGCGCGCAGGGCGTCGCGCCGCACCGGATCGCGGCCTTCGTCGAGATAGGGGAACCGGTACCAAGGCCGCCTGCCCGGCTTGCCGGCAAGCCAGGCCTCGGCCTTGTCGAGATCGGCGATATAGGCCTCGACATCGCCGTTCCACAGCCAGCTATGGCTGTGCGAATGATTGCCGATGACGTGACCGGCCGCGACGTAAGCGCGGATCCGCGCTTCGCCGCCTTTGCCGTAGTCTTGGTCGAGATTGCCGGTGGTCACGAAGAACGCCGCCTGCTCGACACCGGCCTCGTGCAGTCCCGCGATCAGCCGGACGGTCCGTTCGTCGGACGACATGAGGCCGCCCTGATGCCGCGGAACGTCGTCGAAGCTTATCGCGATGCGTTTGTTCTCCTGGGCCGCCGCGGGAACAGCCGCGAACGCCAAGAGCAGGATCAGGACGAGGCCCCTGGCCGCCGATGCGATGGTCATGCCGCTACCGCGCCCGCGATCTCGCTGGCGTCGGCCCAGTAGCCGTGGACCTGGGCTACGACCTTGAACGGCATCTTGACCCGCGCAACCGGGCCGGCCTCGGGCGCTTTGGTATCGACGAGGATAAGGTCCGAGCGGCCGTTCTCCCGCGCGCTGTTGCCGATCCCGATCAGATAGCCGTCGCCCTCGGGCGCGTCCTTCCTGCGCGGGACGAAGGTCATCTCCTGCAGCGCGTAATCGGGCACGGAAACCATCGTCACCTTGCCTTGCGCGTGGTCGATCATCGCCCAGCCGCCATTCGGGCCGAAGCTGTTGAGATAGCCGTAACGGTACGGCACCGTGTGATAGCGGTCGTCCTGGCGCGACAGCGCGCCTGTCACTTGCGGAAACAGCGTCTCGGTCTGGTAGCGGTCGTTGGTCCGGCTGCTGAGATCGACGGTGAAGCGGCGGATGCGGCCCTGCGCCTTGGCCGGGTCGAACGGGCCCGAGACGTTCGGGAAGAAGGGAAACTGGTTGCCCTCACCACCGTCCATGTCGACCACGACCTTGTTGCCGTCGGTCCACGCGCCCATCGTGTGAGTGCAGAACAGATGTTGGCCGGTGAACCAGCGGATATCCTTTCCGTCTCCGCCGCGGCGCATCACGCCGAGATAGGTGGGGAGGCGGCCGTCGTAGGAGAAATGCACCCCGCCGGCCCGCATCTGCTCCATGTTCGGCACCATCGCCGTCAGGAACAGGACGATGTGCTGCTGCGTCACCGCGAAGTCGTGCATCATGCCCGAATACGGCGCCTGGACCATCGCACTCCAGTTCACGGCACCTGTGCGGTCGGCCGAGAACAAGTAGATGTCCTTCGAGGCCATTCCGGTCGCCTCGTAGCCGAAGCTCACGTATTCGCCGGTCTCGGAATCGATCTTCGGATGAGCGGTATGCGTCTCGCTCTCCATCTTGCCGCCGAACGTGTAGTAGTCGTCGAGGGTCTCGAGCGTCAGCGGGTCCATTACGACGGGCGGGCTGTCCTCCTTGAGCACGAGCAGCTTGCCGTGGTGGACGAACAGCTGGGTGTTGGCGGTGCCGCGGCTGAGCCCGGCGACGCTCGGATCGTCGGTCAGCGGGTTGCGGTACATCCCGAACAGCGAACGGCGCGCCTCGTGCTGCGCCTTCCAGCGCTGGTTCTTCACATAGCGCGTGCGGTAGTCGATGTGCCCGTCCTTGATGCGGAACATCGAGACGTGGCCCTCGCCGTCGAAGGCGATGTCGCGAGCGTACTGCGGCTGCTTCGGATACTGCGGATCGGGGCCGACTCGGTAGAACACACCATCGAGGTCGCGCGGAAGCTCACCCTCGACCTCGCAGTCGTGGAGATCGATTTCCGCGCGATTGTTGGTTCCCGGAGGACCGCCACCAAAGGGTCCCGGCGCATCGGGGAAATCCACCCGACCGCTGCCAGCCGCCGGTTGAGCGCTCGCCATGCCGGCGACTGCAGCGCCTGTTCCGATTACCGCCGCTCCGAGGAAATCGCGCCTATCGAACCCCGACTTGATCCCGTCGTTCACCGCAGCCGTCTCCCCTGCACCGCTCTTCCGGCGGCGGCCGCATGGTTCAACGTCAGGCGCTGAATGACAAGGGAAATGAGACGATGATTGCGGGTTCGATTTTGCCCCAATCCGGAACACCCGCCGCCGGCGAGAAATCGGCGCTGGCATTGTAAGCTTGGGTTAGCTCATCTGCCTTACTGTCGAGCTAGAGGCGGTATGGCGGATAGAATCTTGGTGCTCGGGGATGATGCCCGAGCCTTCCTGGCGGTGGTCCGTTCGCTCGGCCGGCGCGGCTTTGAGGTGCATGCGGCGCCCTCCGACAGAACATCGCCGGCGTTACGCTCGCGCTACATTCATCGGCTCCACGACTTGCCCTCGTATGCCGCGGGTCCGGAGGCCTGGACGCTTCGCCTCCGTCAGCTCGCGCAAGATCACTCGATCGCCATGATCGTTCCCTGCAGCGACAGCAGCCTCGCCAAGCTCCATCATTGCGCGGGCCGTATCGGTAGCGCGCAGGTGGCCGTTCCTGGTCCAGCCGCCATGGCGGCGTTCACCGACAAGGCGGCCACGCGCGCACTGGCCATCAGCCTGGGAGTTCCCGTCGCCGCGGGTGGCCTGCTGACGCCCGATTCCGATGCCATGGAGCTATCGGCGCGGCTCGGACTGCCGATGGCCATCAAACCGTGTGTCTCCTATGTGTTGGGCGATGTCGTAGAGAAACGCTTTGCGCGCATCGTGAAGAGCCATGCCGAGCTGCGGAGCGCGTTGGCGGCCCATGGCGGCAAGGGCTATTTGGCCGAAGCGTTCTTCGTCGGCGAAGGCGTCGGCGTGTCGGTGATCGCTCGGTCCGGCACGGTAGTGCAGGCGTATCAGCACCGGCGGCTCCACGAAGCCTCGGAGACAGGTGCAAGCACGAGCCGGATCAGCGAACCGGTCGATCCGGAGCTGCTTCGCTCGGTCGAGGCCATGATCCGCGCAACGGAGTTGCATGGCGTCGCGATGTTCGAATTCCGGCGCGAGCCCAAGACCGGAAGCTACATCCTTCTCGAAGTGAACCCGCGGTTCTGGGGCTCGCTCCCGCTGGCGCTCGAAGCCGGCGTGGACTTTCCGATCATGCTCCACGACTTGCTGACCGGGAAACCGGTTCGTCCGGTCCGACATTATCGCGTCGGCGTGATCAAGCGCGATTTGCTGGGCGAATACTACCGCATCAGCGGTCGACTGGAGAAATCTCACTTCCTCAGTCTGTGTCTGCCCGTCGTGGCCGCCGCCGTCCGCCTCGTTACTCCCAGAGCTTGGGATTCCTGGGCCGCGGACGACCCGCAACCGTTCTTTGAGGAACGCCGGGAGCTCGGGCGGCGGATCGGCGCCGCGCTGCGAAAGCGCCTGCCGAGGGCGGCGCGACACCCGCGCCACTATCCGCTGACATGACCGCCTCGCGCCTAACGATTTACCGAAGCGCGGCCCTGGCGGTGCTGATGCAATGGTCGATACGCTGTCTGGGCCTGATTTCGGTCCTGGTGCTCGCGCGCCTGCTGACGCCGAGCGACTTCGGCGTGATCGGCGTGGCGATGGCGGCGGTTTCGATCGTCGAGATCCTCGGCGCAATCGGACTTAGACAGGCATTGCTGCGTATCCCGGCGCCCGACCGGAGCCATCTGGATACCGCCTGGACCATCCAGCTCATTCTGTTTTCCGCGATGGCTCTCCTCACCCTCGCGTTCGCGCCGCTGGCCGCGTGGTTTTACGGCAACCCCGTACTCACCGCGGTGATTGCGGCGCTCGCGCTGCGTTTTCTGTGCCTCGGCGGGGTCAACATCGGTATCGTCGATCTGGACCGGAATTTCGAGTTCGGCCGGGACTTGAAGATGCGGGTGTCGGCACGTGCCGCGGCATTTGTGCTCACGCTTGCTGCCGCTCTTCTCTTGCGGAACTACTGGGCGCTCGTCGTCGGCCTGATTTCGCAGTCGGCATTCTTTGCCGTCGGCTCTTACCTCGCTCATCCCTATCGCCCGCGCTGCTCGCTCGCTCGCCGGTCCGAGTTGCTCGCGGTTTCCGTCTGGATGCTTCTCAACGCCACAGCCCAAACCGCGCAACAGCAGATTGAGCGGCTCGTGCTCGGCCGGTTCGGCACTGCCCATCTGGTCGGCCTCTATTCGGTGTCCAAGGATCTCTCGGAAATCTTCACGCAGGAGATCGCCACCGCGCTCAACCGGGTGACGTTCGTCACTCTCGCCAGCGAGCAGGAGCCGTTGCGGAAAGGCCCGGATCGCATCGCCCGCCTTCTCGGCTCTTATGCCATGGTCGCGGCACCGATGGGATTGGGTCTCGCGGCCACGGCCCACGATTCCATTGCGCTGCTGCTGGGTTCGCAGTGGCTCTCCGCCGCGCCGCTGCTGCGAATCGTGGCGATCTACTCCGCGCTCTATGCGGTCTACAAGGTGATCTCATCGGCGCTGCAAGCGGCGGGATTTGTGCGTACCGCGGCCTCGATGTCCTTTGCCGGGGCGCTGTTGACCGGCCTCGGCGTTGCCGGAGTCGCCTTGCTTTATCCAAGCGCCACCGCAATCGCCGTTGCTGCTCTGGCGACCAATGCCGCGACGCTGGCAGCCGGCACCATCGTCATCGCGCGTCACGCTGGGACCAGCCCCTTCACCTTGGCGGTGCACATTGCACGGCCCTTTGCAGCGGCCGGCTTGATGTACTTGGGAGTCACGCTGGCTGCGCCCGGGACAGGCATCGTTGCCATGGACCTGGCTTTCTCGATGATGCTCGGCGCTGTGATTTATCCGCTTTTCCTGGTTCTCGTCTGGCGAACGACGGGTTCGTCGGAAGGCGCAGAAGCGGAGGCGCTGCGGATCGCCGGGAAAGGCGCGGAGGAGATCGGCCGGCGGCTGCGCTCGTTGAACAGGCGTCAGCCCCGCTAACGACCGGGCGGGCCTCCGTAGCGCACGGCGCGGTTCAGCCACGGCAGCTGCGACACCATGCGAAGTCCGGTTCGGACCGGATTGGGCGGCAAGCGTGAAGCCATGGCAGCGGACAGCAAGGCCGCTTCTTCGAGATCGTCGATGCGATGCGAAGGGGCCGCGTCGCGCATTCCAGACAGCGTCTCACATAGCGCTTCGAAACGCGCAATGACGGTGTGGCGCGGGCGGCGAGCGCTCCGGGAGATCAGCTCAAAGCTATGCGAAACGATGACAAAGGCGCTCTGTCTCGTAGCCAGGGCATGGTGCAGGCCGGCGCGCATCTCCCATGCCGATAGGGCGCAAAGCTGTGCCGGTCTGATCCTGCCGGGCCAGTCGGAGATGCAGCTGACGGGTAGCTCCAGGACCCCGTGGTGCATGCTAGGCTGCGTCTGGTGGCGGTCAAGGGAAATGCGGCTCTGCTGCCCGGCGAAGCGCGGGTTGAAGCTCGTATCGTAACGCATGCCGAGGCGATGGAGCGCCCGCAAGGTTCGATCGTCCGCCCCGTAATTGCCGGCGCGGAAAGCAATCGGTGCCGGCGCCCCGGTCATGCACAACAACTCTGCTGCGCAGGAGATCAGCCGCTGCTGCTCTTCTTCCTGGAACTGGCAGAGATGCTGCCCGCGCGAGGAGACGGGAGGCCTGTCGATCAGGTCGAGCCATTCGGTATGAAGGTGGAGCTGAACGTCGTGCCCGCGCGTCAGGATCTCCGCCACGATCGGCTTCAGAAACTCGGCGCCGAAGATCAGGACAGGCATCGGATCGATGAAGAAGATCGCCTTCAGGCCGGCGCTTTCCAGGGCTCGTGCCTGATAGGCCACGCCGAAGTCGCCCTCGGTACACCGCGCATGGATCGAAATGTCGAGGTTATCGGCAAGGCTCACCCCCTGTCGGTGCAACCCGGACGACAGCTCGGTGTCGATCGTGATCAGAACTTGTGTCACGATTTCACGGCTATCAGAAAGCTCTAAAGACTTCCTGTTCGCCGGTCTTGCCGCCGTTGACGCAATCTTATTCTCTCGGACCTACTTCCGCCAGCGGTTGGGCGTGGAACCGATTGGAATGACCTTCTTGCTCTCGCTCGCGACAGATCTCAGCAATGCGCTCTACGCCGCGCTGAATGCCTTGTCCGGCCGCTCGTGGTACTTCGACATGCTGGTTGCGTTGCCTATGGACAACGCACTGGTGAAAGCCGGCCCGATCGGTGCCTGCTTCTGCTATGCTTGGTTCGCCGTTGCCGAGCCCGAGGAGACCAGGCGCCGACGCCGCATCCTCATCGTCACCCTGCTTTCCGTCTTCTTTGTCGTGGCCACCACCAAGACAATGTCGAGGGAAATCTTCCTGCCTCGGCCGTTTGTGCTGTCTCAATCGGTGTTCGTGATCGACGACGCTCAGCTCGAGCCGGCGGAGCGGCTCGAGTACCGCGCTCCTTTGGGCGGGCAGAACCGGGACCGTTATGAAGATCTCAAGCAAGGCGATGTCGTCCAGAACGATCTTGGGTCGTTCCCAAGCGATCATGCCGGCCTTTACGTCGCACTCGCCTTGGGCATCGTCTTCGCCTGTCGTCTGGCGGGAATAATCGCGCTGGGCTGGACGGTCTTCGTCATCCTGTTGAGTCGGATCGTCACCGGCATGCATTCGCCACTCGATATCTTGGCAGGAGCCACGATCGGCGCCGGATGGCTACTCGCATGCCAATTCATTTTCGGTCGCTGGCTGCGCCGGTTGGCCGACTCGGCCGCCAAGCTCACCTTGCGCTTTAACGGTCTGGCCGCGGCGCTCCTCTTTCTGATCCTTTTCGAAGCGGCGAACACCTTGGCCAACGTGGAGGACTTGCTCTGGTCGACCAAGGAAATGGCCGATCGGGTGCGCGGAGTCTAAGCGATGAAACGGTCCGCTTTTCTTGCCGTCGTGTTGATGGGCGGTCTCGCTTCCGCTTGCGGCGAGCTCGATCGGGAAGGCATGGTCATGACCCTCGACGAGGGAACGAGCGCGGAGGTGCTGCTCGGCAATGGCGATGGCATCAGCTCTCCGGACGGACTGCTGTGGTCGAGAGGAACTCTCTACATCGCGGACGAAGGCGGATCGGCGGTCCGTGCCTGGACGCCTGGACGGCGCGTCAGGACGTTGGCGGACGGGCGCGACGGCTTGTCGTCTCCGGAAGATCTCGCACTCGATGCAAGCGGCGAGCTCTACGCGACCGACGATGACATTGGCGGCGTGTGGCGGATCTCGACCCGAGGCGTGGTCGCATCGCTGGCAAGCGCCCGCGCGGTCGGCTCGAGCGAGGGCCTGGCGCTTTCCCCGCAGGGATTGCTTTTGGTCGGTGATCCGTCGGGACGCCGCATTCTTGCCGTCCGGCGAGACGGGCGCAGTTACGCGCTGAAAGGTTCGGACGGTAGGATCCGGAAGCCGGAGAGTTTCGCGTTCGATGGCGAGGGGAATCTGTACGTCGCCGACAACCTGGACGGCACGCTGTACCTGCTCGACCGCAACGGGATGCTGCATCGGCCGATCGCGGATCGCCCGGGCTTCTCCCCGGAATCTCTCCACTTCGCGGGCGGCGGGATCTACATCACGGACAGCGAGCACGGGAAGCTGTTCCGCTACACCCCGCACGACGGCCTCACGACGATCGCGGTGTTCGCCGGCAGCCTGAGCAACGTTCAGGGTATAACCAGCGACGAAGCCGGCAATCTCTACGTCTCGATCCAATCCGACCTGGACAACAAGCAGGGATACATCCTGCGGTTGTCGAGGCTCGGCCAGGGATCGTAGACGCCAGACAGCAGCGATCGGCCGGGAGGCGCTCGGGTTTCGTAGCGCTGCTTCTCGAGGAATGGTGGTTGCGGGGGTTGGATTTGAACCAACGACCTTCAGGTTATGAGCCTGACGAGCTACCGGACTGCTCCACCCCGCGGCACCGTTGGGCGTCAAAGACGCCAAAAGGGCCATCCCGAGAGGGACAGCCCTTTGACTTGTGAATGGGTTTTTTACCTGCCTTGCACCGGCTGCAATGCCTGGCGGCGTCCTACTCTTCCAACGCTTGAGCGTTAGTACCATTGGCGCTGTCTGGTTTCACGGCCGAGTTCGAGATGGGATCGGGTGGGTCACAGACGCTATGACCACCAAGCAATGAAGCCGGTGCAGTGCGGGTTTAAATCGATGCGTTGTTATCAGCGTCATCCGGCTGGAAAATCCTCCGAACGAGCAAGCCCGCAGGCCTGTCGTTGATGGTGGGATTCTACAAGCGCGAACAGAGTTATTAGGACCGGTTAGCTCCACGCATTACTGCGCTTCCACACCCGGCCTATCAACGTGGTGGTCTTCCACGGCTCGATGAAATCTTAT
>CBHCZH010000133.1:0-10117 GCA_965977975.1 uncultured bacterium | reverse complement strand
GATCCTGCAGTTCCACGATATCGACGTCTCGGTTGCGGTCGCGACCGATGGCGGCCTGATAACGCCCATCGTCAGGCAGGCCGATCGTACGGGTCTCGCGAGCATCTCGGCAGAGGTCAAGGCACTGGCGGCGCGCGCCCGCGAAGGCCTCCTGCAGCCAGCGGAATATCAGGGCGGAAGCTTTACGATTTCCAATCTCGGCATGTTCGGCGTGCGTGCCTTTGCGGCGATCATCAATCCGCCGCAAAGCTGCATTCTGGCAGTGGGAGCCGCCGAGCGTCGGCCTGTCGTCAAAGGCGACACCTGCGTGCCGGCCACCGTCATGTCATGCACCTTGTCCGTCGATCACCGGGCCGTCGATGGCGCTGTCGGCGCGCGATACCTGGCCGCGTTCAAGGCGCTCATCGAGCAGCCCTTGCGCCTGATGCTGTGAGTAAGAGGTCTTCCATGGGTTTGTCTTTGAGGGATGCGTCCCTCCTGAAAGATCAGTGTTTCATTGCTGGCGCCTGGACCGGTTCGCCCGAAGTCGACGTCATCGATCCGGCGAGTGGCGCCACAATTGCCGCCGTGCCGAACTTTGGTGCAGATGAGACCCGGCAAGCAATCGAGGCCGCGGAAGCAGCGCTGGCCGGCTGGCGGGCCCGGACTGCGGCGCAGCGTTCGGCGATCCTGCGGCGCTGGTTTCAGGCGATCCTCGATGCAACCGACGATCTGGCCCTGATCCTGAGCAGCGAGCAGGGTAAGCCGATCGCCGAAGCGCGCGGCGAAATACTCTACGCGGCGAGCTTTATCGAATGGTTCGCGGAAGAGGCCAAGCGCACCTATGGCGAGGTCATCCCCAGTCCGCGCGCCGACGCGCGGATCGTGGTGATCCAGCAGCCGGTCGGTGTCACGGCCGCGATCACGCCGTGGAACTTTCCGGCAGCGATGATCACGCGCAAGGCGGGACCAGCACTGGCCGCCGGGTGCACGATGGTGCTGAAGCCGGCGATGCAGACGCCGCTGACCGGCCTAGCGCTGGCTGCGCTTGCTCAGCGCAGCGGTGTTCCCGACGGCGTCCTCAATGTCGTGACCGGGCGGTCGCGTGAGATTGGCGGCGAGCTGACGTCCAGTCCGACCGTGCGCAAGATAAGCTTCACCGGATCGACCGAGGTCGGCCGCCTGTTGATGCAGCAAAGCGCGGCGACGGTTAAGAAGATGTCGATGGAGCTGGGCGGCAACGCGCCCTTCATCGTGTTCGATGACGCGGACATCGATGCCGCGGTCGAGGGCGCCATGCTGTCGAAGTATCGGAACAGCGGGCAGACCTGCGTCTGCGTCAACCGCATCTATGTGCAGCGAGGCATAGCCGACGCCTTCATCGAGAAGCTGGCCAAGGCTGTCGCGGGCCTGCGCGTGGGCCGCGGAACCGAGGAGGGCGTGACGCAAGGGCCGCTGATCGACGGCGCGGCGGTCGCCAAGGTCGAGGAGCATGTGGCCGATGCGCTGGCGAAGGGCGCAAGGCTGGTCGTGGGCGGCACGAGGCACGCGCTCGGCGGGACCTTCTTCGAACCGACGGTGCTGGCGGACTGTTCGACCGACATGCTTGTGGCGCATGAGGAAACGTTCGGACCGGTGGCGTCCGTTTTCGTGTTCGATGAGGAGGACGAGGCGATCCGGTTGGCGAATGCCAGCGAGTTCGGGCTCGCCGGCTATTTTTACAGCCGCGACCTTGGCCGCGTATGGCGCGTTGCCGAAGCGCTCGAATGCGGGATGGTCGGCATCAACACCGGCCTGATTTCGAACGAGGTCGCACCGTTCGGCGGGATCAAGCAATCCGGAGTGGGGCGAGAGGGCTCATCACACGGAATCGCCGACTACCTTGAGCTGAAATATCTTTGCATGGCTGGCGTTTATCCCAGCCCTACGAGTTGATTGGTTCCCCTGCGGTGCAATGCGTTTCGTTGCGCCCACGTAATTGCATTCGTGGCTCCATGTTGGGCCTCGCCCAGATCAGGAAGGACGCTTGATGAAAACCCGTGCCGCCGTCGCCTTTGCTCCCAAGCAGCCACTCGAGATCGTCGAGCTCGACCTCGAAGGCCCGAAGGCCGGCGAAGTGCTTGTCGAGATCATGGCGACCGGCATCTGCCACACCGACGCCTACACCTTGGACGGGTTCGACAGCGAAGGGATCTTCCCCTCGATCCTCGGCCACGAAGGCGCGGGGATCGTGCGCGAGGTCGGACCGGGGGTGACCTCGGTCAAGCCCGGCGACCACGTGATCCCGCTGTACACCCCCGAATGCCGCCAGTGTAAGTCGTGCCTTTCCGGCAAGACCAACCTGTGCACCGCGATCCGCGCCACCCAGGGCAAGGGGCTGATGCCCGATGGGACCAGCCGGTTCTCCTACAAGGGCGAGACGATCTACCACTACATGGGCTGCAGCACGTTCTCGAACTTCACCGTGCTGCCCGAGATCGCGGTCGCCAAGATCCGCGAGGACGCGCCGTTCAAGACCAGCTGCTACATCGGCTGCGGGGTCACCACCGGCGTCGGCGCGGTGGTCAACACCGCCAAGGTCCAGGTCGGCGACAACGTCGTGGTATTCGGCCTCGGCGGGATCGGGCTCAACGTGATCCAGGGCGCACGCCTTGCCGGAGCGGGCAAGATCATCGGCGTCGACATCAATCCCGATCGCGAGGAGTGGGGCCGCAAGTTCGGCATGACCGAGTTCCTCAATTCCAGGGGGCTGAGCCGCGAGGAAACGGTCGCGAAGATCGTGCAGATGACCGACGGCGGCGCCGACTACACCTTTGACGCAACCGGCAATACCGAAGTCATGCGCACCGCGCTCGAGGCGTGCCACCGCGGTTGGGGCACCTCGATCGTGATCGGCGTCGCCGAGGCCGGCAAGGAGATCGCCACGCGCCCGTTCCAGCTCGTCACCGGCCGCAACTGGCGCGGCACCGCGTTCGGCGGCGCCAAGGGCCGCACCGACGTGCCGAAGATCGTCGACATGTACATGGACGGCAAGATCGCGATCGACCCGATGATCACCCACGTGATGGGCCTCGAGGAGATCAACACCGCCTTCGACCTGATGCACGCCGGCAAGTCCATCCGCAGCGTCATCGTGTTCTGACTTTCAACTGAGGAGGGAATACTACCATGGCTGATCCGGTTATCTCTGGCGACGACGTCTTCTCGCACGCCTGCCTCGGCGCCAGCGACCTGGCTGCATCGACGGCGTTCTACGACGCGGCGCTGGCTCCGCTCGGCATCAAGAATATGGGCCCATTTGGCGATTCTTGCATACTCTATGGGAAGACCAAGCCGGCGTTCCTGGTGCTGAAGCCCGGCAATGGGGAAGCGCCGTCGGGTAACGGCGTGACATTGGGCTTTGCCGCCGCCTCTCCCGCCGATGTCGATGCATTCCATACGGCTGGTCTCGCCGCAGGCGGATCGGATGAAGGCGCGCCTGGTGCGCGCGGCCACCTGCCGGGCGCCTATGCTGCGTATCTGCGCGATCCGGCCGGCAACAAGGTGTGCTCGTACACCTTTGTCTAACGGAGTCGAAATGCATGGAACAGGTCAGCGCCAACAGAAGCCATGGCGGGACACAGACTGTCTGGACGCATCAATCGGCGGAAACCGGGACAGCGATGACCTTCGCGGTCTTTGTCCCCGATCATGCCCCAGGCGTAAGGTTACCCGTGCTGTGGTATCTTTCGGGGCTGACCTGCACCCATGCCAACGTGGTGGAGAAGGGCGAATACCGGCGCGCCTGCGCCGAGCACGGGATCGTCTTCGTCGCGCCCGACACCTCGCCTCGCGGCGAGGGCGTCCCCGACGACGAAGCCTATGACTTCGGCCAGGGCGCCGGGTTCTACGTCGATGCGACGCGTGAGCCGTGGGCGGCCAGCTTCCGCATGCGCAGTTACCTCGAGCGGGAACTGCCGGCCCTGATCGCGGCGGAGTTCCCGGTCGACATGGACCGGCAGGGCATCACCGGCCATTCGATGGGCGGCCATGGCGCGCTCACGATCAGCCTGCGCAATCCCGGCCGGTTCCGTTCGACCAGCGCGTTTGCCCCGATCGTCAGCCCGCTGAACTGCCCGTGGGGCGAAAAGGCGCTGAGCGGCTATATCGGGGCGGACCGGGCCGGCTGGCGCGAATACGACGCCTGTGCGCTGATCGAGGACGGGGGCCGGTTGCCGGACCTGCTTGTGGACCAGGGCGAGGCTGACGCCTTCCTGGCGGAACAGCTGAAGACCCGCCTGTTGGCGGATATCTGCAAGACGGTCGGGCAGTCTGCGACCATCCGGATGCAGCCCGGCTACGATCATTCCTACTTCTTCATCTCCACCTTCATGGCGCAGCACATCGCCTGGCATGCTGCCCGGCTCTAATCGGGAACACGACATGGTCACTATTCAAGTCATCGGACGCGGCGGCGACACGCACACGATATCCGCTGCTGCGGGCATGAACCTTATGGAGGCGCTACGCGACAACGGCATCGACGAGGTGCTGGCTCTGTGCGGCGGATGTTGCTCGTGCGCGACGTGCCAGGTTTACGTCGAGGCTGGTCCGGCCGAGGCCCAGACGACCGGCAGCGCCGACGAGGATGATCTGCTGGATGGTTCGGATTACCGCCAGGCCAATTCGAGATTGTCGTGCCAGCTGATGCTCGCTGGGTGCCATGACGGGTTGGTCGTTCGGATTGCTCCGGAGTAGGTCCGATGGATCGAGCGGACGTCGTGATCGTGGGGGCGGGGCACGGAGGCGCGCAGGCGGCGATCGCGCTGCGCCAGAACGGGTTCGAAGGCAGGATTGTGGTCCTAGGCCGGGAGCCGGAGCTGCCCTATGAACGCCCGCCGCTGAGCAAGGAGTACCTGGCCCGCGACAAGACCTTCGAGCGCATCCTGATCCGCCCGGCGCAGTTCTGGGACGACCGGCAGGTCACCATGCGCCTCGGCGAGGAGGTGACCGGGATCGACGCCGCGGCCAGGGTCGCGTCGCTCTCCGACGGACGCCAGATCGAATACGGCTCGCTGATCTGGGCCGCGGGCGGCGATCCGCGGCGGCTTACGTGCTCGGGCGACGATCTGGCCGGGGTGCACGCGGTGCGCACGCGCGCGGACGTGGACCGCCTGATGGGAGAGCTGGACGCCGGCGCGAAGCAGGCGGTGGTGATCGGCGGCGGCTACATCGGCCTCGAAGCGGCGGCGGTGCTGACCAAGCTCGGCTGCTCGGTCGTGCTGCTCGAAGCGCTGCCGCGCGTGCTGTCCCGCGTGGCGGGAGAGGCGCTGTCCGAGTTCTTCGAGGCCGAGCACCGCGCGCATGGCGTCGACCTGCGCACCGGCGCGGCGATGGACTGCATCGAGGGCGACGGCACCAAGGTGACGGGCGTGACGATGCAGGACGGGTCGACCGTGCCCGCGGATCTCGTCATCGTCGGCATCGGCATCGTGCCCTGCGTCGGTCCGCTGCTGGCGGCAGGAGCTGCCGGAGGCAACGGCGTGGACGTGGACCTATACTGCCGCACCTCGCTGCCCGACATCTATGCGATCGGCGATTGCGCCGCCCATGCGAGCGCCTTTGCCGACGGCGCGGTGATCCGGCTCGAATCCGTGCAGAACGCCAACGACATGGCGACGACCGCGGCGAAGGCCATCTGCGGCGATCCCGTGCCGTACAGGGCGACCCCGTGGTTCTGGTCCAATCAGTATGACCTGCGCCTGCAGACGGTGGGCCTTTCCACCGGCCATGACCAGGCGGTGCTGCGGGGCGATCCCGCCACGCGCTCGTTCTCGGTCGCTTACCTCAAGGACGGCAAGGTCGTCGCGTTCGATTGCGTGAACAGGGTCAAGGACTACGTGCAGGGCAAGAAGCTGGTCGAGGCCCGCGCCAGCATCGCCCCGGAAAAGCTGGCCGACGCCAGCGTGCCGCTCAAGGAATGGGCATAGCCTGGGCCGGCCCTGCAGAGCAAACGCACCGACCCGTCAGGATCCGCGGGCCGCGGGCGCGTGCTTGGCCGAAAGAGGCCCGCCAGCCGGTACTGTCAAACGAGCCAGCAACCGGTTCGCTCGAGGTTAGGCAGGGGCCGGGAATCCGATCGGGAAAGCGCGGTGCATTTGCTCTGACAGGACTCGTGAACACGTGAGGCGCGACTGATGGCGGGTGACTGGGACACGGTGCGTAACGGGGCGAAGACCCTGTACATATTGCACTCAGAGCGCGCTCCCTGTGAATACGTCGAGCGAGTGGCCGCGCTCTGGGGTCTGGATATCGAGGTCCTCGACACCGATGGTCTCGATCGGTTGTCCGCCGGACCTGGCCGGCCCCCTACGCAGCGCAGGTGGGACGACGTCTTTGCCGTAATGGTTCTTTGCGGCGGCAATACCGCGCAAGACCGCCTCATCGACCGCGAAATTGCGCTCGCTCTCGCTGAAGGGCTGCCGGTAGTCGGCGTCAAGCTCCCTTCGCTTCCGCTCTTCGAAGGTGGCTGTGCGAAGCCCCGGCGGCTGCAGTTGGCCATAAATTCGGATCGCGCCGCCTGGGTCTGGTGGGAGGAACTGTGCGTATCGCAGGCCGCGCTGCGACGTTGTTTAGGCCTGCCAAAGGGGTGAGAATGCAGACCAGTGCACGCCAGAAAGATGCGGTCGACGCCGTCCAGTGCCTCACCGCACGAGAATTTGACGTCTTGAGGGGTATCGTGAGGGGGGACTCATGCAAGTCGATTGGTCGGGCATTAGGAATCAGCCCTCGAACGGTCGAAATTCACCGGGCAAATATCAGGCGAAAACTTTTCGCTGCTTCAACGGCAGACCTGGTCAGGATCGGGATATACGCGGGCATCGACGACCATGACGCCATGTCCGAGGCCGATAACTGACTAAAGGGCACTGTCAGACCAATTGCACCGGCCGCTAAGGAACGGAGGGCAGGGCGGGTTCATGCCCCGTCCGCGGCAGGCTCCGTGCGGTGCGGGCGTTCAATCGGCGCGGGCGCGGGCTCCGGCTGGCGGTGCCGTCACGCGGACGGGCCCGGGCCGGCGCATCGGGCGAGCCCCCCAGGCGAAGGGGCGTCGCAGGAAGCGGCTTCGGTCGGCCACAGCGCCCACGAGAGAGGAGGGAGCGGGGGCCCGGCGAGCGACAGGTGCGGGCGGTCCGCGCCGGCTCTTACCCGGAGACCTTCCATGATCAGGACCATTCCCCTCGACAAGCTCGTCCCTTCGGAGCGCAACGTGCGGCGGCGCACCGACCCGCAGGCCGATCTCGAGCTCAAGGCCGACATCGCCGCGCGCGGCCTGCTCCAGAACCTCGTCGTGACGAGCGTGCGCAAGCCGCGCGGCCGCTACGCGGTCGAGGCCGGCGAACGCCGCCGGCGCGCTTTGCAGGGCCTCGCCGAGGACGGCGCGCTTCCGCGTGACTTCGCGGTCCCGTGCCTCGTCGTCGACGACGTGTCGGACGGCCGCGAGGCGAGCCTCGCCGAGAACTTCCAGCGCCTCGCGATGAGCCCGTCGGACGAGTGCCTCGCGTTCCAGCAGCTCATCGAGCACGGCTCGGACGTCGAAACCGTCGCCCGCCGGTTCGGCTTGACGACGCGCTTCGTCGAGGGCCGGCTCCGTCTCGCCGGGCTCGCGCCGGTCGTGTTCGAAGCGCTCGCCGCGGGCGAGATCACGCTCGACATCGCCAAGGCCTATGGCGCGACCTCGGATCAGGAGATCCAGGCGCGCGTCTACGAGCAGGTGTCGGGCGCGGCCTACTATGCGGCGAGCCCCGACAGCATCCGCCGCATGGTGCTTTCGGGCACGGTGCGCGGCAGCGATCCGCGCGCGCGGCTTGTCGGCCGCGAGGCCTACCTGGCGGCGGGCGGGCGCATCGAGCGCGAGCTGTTCGACGACGAGGACAGCGAGGCCTGGGCCGACGTCGCGCTGCTCGAGGAGCTCGCCGGCGCGAAGATGGAAGAGCACGCCCGCGCCGTCGCCGCAGAGCACGGCCTGGCCTGGGTCAGGCCGACGCTCGAGCCTTACGCCAGCCACGATCTGGTGGCAGGCCTGGTGCGGCTTCCGGCCGAGCCCGCGCCGCTCAGCGAAGGCGAGACCGCCCGCCTCGGCGAGCTCGAGGCGTCGTACGACGCGCACGCGGCCGTGCTCGAGGACGAGGATAGCGACGAGGCGGCGGTCGCCGCGGCCGAAGCGGCCATCGAAGCGATCGACCGCGAATGCGAGGAGCTCCGCAACCGCCCGCCGGTCCTGCCGGACGAGCTCAGGCGCGAGGCGGGAATGATCCTGACCCTCGCGCGCGACGGCACGCCGGCGCTCCAGCCGGCGTTCTACGGCGAGCGTCAGCCCGACGCGGATCAGGGCGACGAGGCGATCGAGGTCGTGCCGGAGCGCGGGGCAAAGGAGCCGCGCCGCGCGGCCCTGCCCAGGCGGCTCGTCGACGAGCTCGCGATGCAGCGCCGCGACGTGCTGTCGCTCCACGTCGCCGGCGCTCCTGGCCTCGCGCTCGACCTGCTGGTCTTCGCGCTCGCCAATGCCGACACCTGCGACTGGCGGTCGCGCTCGGCGACCACGCTGCGCGGGCCCGTGCCATCGGGACCGATCCCGGGGTTCGAGGCGAAAGACGCGCCCGCGAGTGCCGCGCTGGCCGAGCTCACCGCCGGCCTCGACGAGAGCTGGCGCGCGGGCACCGATGCGGCCGACCGGTTCGACCGCTTCCGCCGCCTGTCCGGCGAGGCGCGCGCCGCCTGGCTCGGAGTCGTGGTCGCCCGCACGCTCGAGGCGAGCCTCAACATGGCCGGCGAGCGGCGGATCGCGCTCCACGACCACCTCGGCCGGCTGACCGGCATCGACATCGCGACGTGGTGGCGGCCGACGGCGGCCAACTACTTCGACCGGGTGCCGAAGCAGGCGATTCTCGAGGCGCTGGGCGACGTCGGCGGGACCGAGCTGGCCTCGCGGTTCGGCTCGCTCAAGAAGGCCGAGCTCGCGGCGAGCGCCGAGCGCGTCTTCGCCGGAACCTATATCACCGACGCCGAGGTCCGCGAGCGCGCGCTGGCCTGGGTTCCGGACGTGATGTGCTTCGCCGTGCCGCCGGACGGTCTGCCGGAGTCCGCGGCGAATGACGCGGCCGCGTCATTCGCCGAGGGCGAGCCGCAGGACTCGCTCGAAGCCGGTGCGCCGATTGAAGCGATCGAGGAAGCCGCCTGACGTCTCCGGGCGCTTTCTCGCCGGGCGGCCCTCCGATCGGGGCCGCCCGGATCTTCCCGGCATCGGCCGGGGACGGTGACCGGACCTGGTCACAAGCGGCCGCAGGGTGCGCCCAACGGGATATGCAGGCGCGCCCCACCATCCGCCGCGATCACACCCGACCGGCGCGCCATCGCCGAGATGCCGCGCTGACGGCCGCCACCACCCTGTCCGGACGGGGCGGCGGCCGTTCACCGGAGATTGGCACTTGCAGCGCGCCGGCCGGACGATCGCCGCCCGGAATCCCCGCCGTCCCCAACCCATGCCGAGAGGAGGAACCGATGGCCGACGACCCTTCCTTGCCGACCTTCGCCGAAGTTGCGGCGGCGGTTCTGCAGCTGCAGCCGCTCGAGCGCGAGGTGCTTTGGCTGGCCGCCGGCGAGCACCTGTCCAACGACGCGATAGCGAGGCGCCTCGCCATTTCCGCCGGGCAGGCCGAGCGCCTGCTGGCGGATGCGCTGGGCAATCTCGATCGCGCCATGGACGGCCGCGAACGCTCGTGATTGCTACGAGTGGAGAGCTGACGCCGGCTGGTGCCGGGTCAGCCTCGCTTCGAGGCGCCGCCCGGCGCGCGAGAGGGCGCCCTGACCCGCCGCGGCCGGAGCGCAACCCGCCGGCTCTCGGCCCGTGTGGCCTCGCTGGCGCGAGGCTGCCCGCGCCGGCCTCGGCCGGGGGTTCCCCGCGCGTGCCGCGCGGTGCGCGCCGGCCGCCTTGCGGGTCCGTCGGGCGCAGGCGCCGGGCGGTCCGGCACCTCTTCAGGAGACGCTTCATGCATACCAGCCTTGCCGCGCAGCTCGCCCAGCTCGAGCTCGGCCACCTCACCCTCGAGCGGCCTTCCGCTGCCGCTGCGGACCTGCCCGAACCTGAAGCGATCGAGCA
>CBHCZH010000132.1:0-10216 GCA_965977975.1 uncultured bacterium | reverse complement strand
GGCGTCTCGACATACAACGGCGAGCATGGCATCCTCCCCCGCCTACGGGGGTTGGTGCCGCGCGTCGCGCGGCGGCGGGGGCCTCTCGTGGGCATTGCGTTCGCCACTGGCCCCCTCCGACAGTCGCATCGCGACTGCCACCTCCCCCGTGAACGGGGGAGGATCAGGCGCTAACCGAACATGATTCTCGATACGGCCTAATCGAGCGTGGTGCGGTACTGCTTTACCGCGAGCCCGGCGACGATCAGCACGAACAGCGCGAGCGCGGCGAGACTTGGGAGGGCTTCGGCGAGACCGACGCCTTTGAGGACCGCGCCGCGCACTATCCGCAACATGTGGGTGACCGGCAGCATGGTACCGAGCCACTGCGCCCATTCGGGCATGCCGCGGAACGGGAACAGGAAGCCCGACAGGAGGATCGATGGCAGGAAGTAAAAGAACGACATCTGCATCGCCTGGAGCTGATTGCGCGCGGCGGTCGAGATCAGGAAGCCGAGGCTGAGGCTGCCGACGATGAACAGGAACATGCCGAGGATCAGTGCCGCCCAGCCGCCGGCCAGCGGCACGCCGAACAGCACGCGCGCGAGCGCGATGATAAGGGCCGCCTGCAGGATCCCGACGAGCACGTAAGGGGTCAGCTTGCCGATCAGCACCTCGAGCGGACGAAGCGGGGTCGAGAGCAGCATTTCCATCGTGCCGCGCTCGGTCTCGCGGGTAACGCCGAGCGAGGTCATCATGACGAGCGTCATCGTCAGGATCGTCGCCAGGAGGCCGGGGACGATGTTGTATGAGGTGATGCTTTCCGGGTTGTAGCGGCGCTGGACGACGACCTCGAAGGGCGGCGCGGCCGCGGCGGGGGCGGCGAGCGGTCCCTCGAGGTCGTGCATCAGCGCGTAGCTTGGCAGCTGGGCGAGCGCGGCGACGGCGCCCCCGGTCGCTGCCGGGTCCGACGCGTCCGCCTCGACCAGGATCTGCGGTTTGTCGCGGCGCACCACGCGGCGGGTGAAATCGCCCGGGATGGTGATCGCGAACTGGACCGCGCCGCGCTCGATCAGCTCGTCCATCTCGGCCGGAGAGCGCGCGGCCGAGACGATCTCGAAATAGTCGCTGCGCTCGAGCGCGCCGATGATCGAGCGCGAGAACTGGCCGTTGTCCTGGACGTAGACAGCGGTCGGCAGGTGCTTGGGATCGGAGTTGATCGCGTAACCGAACAGCAGCAGCTGGATGATCGGGATGCCGATGATCATCGCGTAAGTCAGCCGATCGCGGACCAGCTGCGTGAACTCCTTGCTGAGCACCGCGGCGATGCGGGAGAGCGACAGGCCCATCACGCGGCCTGGCCCGTCCGGTTGCCGTTCTGCTGGCGCATCAGGTGGATGAACACGTCCTCGAGCGTCGGCGGCACTTCGCTCCAGCGATAAGGCTCGCGGCGGAACGGCGCGATCGAGCGCTCGAGCGCAGCGCGGTCGGCACCGCTGACGTGGAGCGCGGTCCCGAACGGCGCCACCATCTCGACGCCGGGTTGGCCGGTGAGGTCGCGCCCGAGCCGGTCGGCGCGGGGCCCCTGGGCCTCGAAGGTGACGAGGCCGCTTTGCGCGATGACCTCGTCGCCCGTGCCGCGGGTGATGAGGTCGCCGTTGAAGATATAGGCGATCTCGTGGCAGCGCTCGGCCTCGTCCATGTAATGGGTCGAGACGAGCACGGTGATGCCGCCCTCGGCGAGCCGGTGGATCTCGTCCCAGAAGTCGCGCCGCGCCTGCGGGTCGACGCCTGCGGTCGGCTCGTCGAGCAGCAGCAGCTTGGGCTCGTGCATGATCGCGGCGGCGAGCGCCAGGCGCTGCTTCCAGCCGCCCGACAGGTTGCCGGCGAGCTGCTTGCGGCGCTGGGTCAGGCCAAGCTTGTCGAGCGTCTCTCCTACCCGTCGAGCGACGTTCTCGAGGCCGTAGACGCGGGCGACGAAGGCCAAGTTCTCCTCGATCGTCAGGTCGGTGTAGAGCGAAAAGCGCTGGGTCATGTAGCCGGTCTGGCGCTTGATCGCGGTCGCCTCGGCAGGAAAGTCGAGGCCCAGGACCTGGCCGGTGCCGGTATCGGGGGTGAGCAGGCCGCACAGCATGCGCAGAGTCGTGGTCTTGCCCGAGCCGTTCGGGCCGAGGAAACCGGTGATGTGGCCTTGCTCAATCTGGATCGAGACGTGATTGACCGCTCGGAGCGAGCCGAAGCTCTTGCTGAGGTCGTGGACGTCGATGGCGAGCGGCATGGCGATCTTCAGTCGCCGTCGCCGAGAGGGATGACATCGACCGGCAGGCCCGGTCGCAGCCCGGCGGGGCGGGCCGGCCAGGCCTCGACCATGAACACCAGCCGGTCGCGGGAATCGCGGCTGAAGATGATCGGCGGAGTGAACTCCGGGCGCGGGCTGACGTAGCGGATCGTGGCGGCGAGCCCGGCGGGGCAGCCGTCGCACGAGAAGCGCACTCGGGTGCCGGGACGGTAGCGCGAGACTTCCTGTTCGGGGACGTAGAAGCGGACCTTGACCCGCTCGTCGGGCAGCAGGCTGACCACCGGCTGGTTGGCCGCGACCCATTCGCCGGGCTGGAAGAACACTTCCTCGACCCGCGCCGGGGCGGGGGCTTGCGGGGAAAGCTGGTCGACGCGGATCTGGACTTCGCGCTCGCCCCCTTCGGCCTCGGCCGCCTGCGCGCGGGCAGCCTCGATCTGGGCGCGGCGCGCATCGGCAGTGCGGCGCGCCGCGGCGACGCGCGCCTCGGCGCTACGCACCGCGGCGCGCGCGGCATCGACGTCGCGGCCGGCGACCGCCGCGGGGTCTTCGCCTTGCACCGACAGCAGGCGCGCGAGGTCGCGGCGGGCGCGCTCGGCCTCCGCGGTGGCGGCGCCTGCCTCGGCCTCGGCCTGCCGCGCGGTGGCTTCGGCGGAGGCGATCTGGGTGCGGGCGGCGGCGAGGCCGGCGCGGGCCTGTTGGCCTTGCGCGGTGAGCGTAGCCGGGGCGATCGCGAACAGGCGTTGCCCGCCGGGAACCCGGGTCCCCTCGACCGCCGTGACCCACTCGATAGTGCCGGCAACCGGCGCGGACAAGTAAAGACTCTCGCCCTCGATGTAGCCGGACAAGGTCTCGATGCGCTCGGAGCGGCCGAGCAGGAGCCAAGCCGCGACCGCCACGGCGATCAGCAGCGCAACGATGACGAGCGGGCGCAGGCGGCTCATGACCGCGGTTCCGTTTGCGCCAGCTCGGGCCAGCCGCCGCCGAGCGCCTTGAACAACGATGCAGTGTCGCGCGCCAGCGCGCCTTGAGTTTCCACCACTTGTTCCTCCAGCCTGAGCCGCCGGGCCTGCGCGATCAGCACGTCCGAATACGTCACGAGTCCGCCGCCGTAGCGCGTCCGGGCGATGTCCTCGGCGCGCGCCGCGGTGCGCAGCGCCTCTTCGAGGCTGGCGAGCTGCCGGCGGTCGCCGTCGGTGCGGCTGAGCGCGTCCTCGACATCCTGCAGCGCGGTCAGGACCGCCCGGCGATAGGCGATCAGCGCCTGTTCCTGGCGCGCGTCGGCGACGGCAATGTTGCCGCGCGTACGACCACCGTCGAACAGCGGCCAGTCGATCGCGGCCCCGGCGCTGAAGCTGCGGCTGCCCCATTCGAGCAACGAGGTCAGCGCCGTGCTGACCAGGGCCGGCGCGGCGGTCAGCGAGAAGCGCGGATAGAGATCGGCGACCGCGACGCCGATATCGGCGGTCGAGGCGGCCAGTTCGCGCTCGGCGGCGCGAATGTCCGGCCGGCGCCGCAGCAGGTCTGACGGGACGCCGGTGGGGACGAGTGGGGCGGACGGCAACGCGTCCGCCGCGGAGAGCTCCGGGATCAATGCTGCGGGAGCATCGCCGGTCAGCACGCCGAGGGCATGGATCCGCGCCTCGGCCTGCGCCTGGAGTGCTGGAATCGCGGCGGCGGCGGCCGCGCGCTCGACGGCTTGCTGCTCGAGATCCTGGCCGGTCACCAAGCCGCCGCGTGCCCGCGCCGCGACGAGCTGCTCGAACCGCTGCTGCCGCGCGAGCTCGGCTTCCGCCTGAACGATGCGGGCCTGCAGCGTTCGCAATGCGAGATAGGCGCTGGCGACTTCGGCGGCGATCGTGACTTCGAGATCGCGCCGGTTCCAGATCGCCGCGCCGGTGCGGGCCTCGGCCGCCTCGATGCCGCGGCGGGCGCGGCCGAACAGGTCGAGTTCCCAGCTGGCGTCGAACCCGGCGCGCCAGGTGGTGAACTCGCTGCCGGGCAGACCGAACCCGCCCGACTGGCCGCCCGAGCCCGGAGGGACGGGCAGGGCGTTCTCGCTGATCCGTTGCCGGCCGAGCGAACCCTGGGCGGCGACGCGCGGCTGGCCCGCCGCGCCCGCGACCGTCGCGCGCGCGCGGGCTTCGCGGATGCGCGCCTCGGCGCTCGCGACGTCGAGATTGCCCGCGAGCGCGCGCTCGACCAGCGCGCTGAGCATGGGATCGCCGAACCCGTCCCACCACCTTGCCAAATCGCTGTCGTTGGTGGCGCCGAGCGCGTCCGCCTCGGCAAAGCGGTCCGGAACTGCCGTCTGTGGCGGGCTGTAGTCGGGGCCGACCGTGCAGCCGGCCAGCAGCAACGCTACCAGGGCGGCAGCGCGCCTCACAGCAGCAGCCCCGCGAGAATGGTCTCGGTATGCTGCCTGGCGAGCGTACCGATATCGAGGGGATCGCCGCCGACCGGCTGCAGCGTCTCGCGCCACAGCACGCCGAGGATCATCGGGCCCATCAGGCTGAAGGCATGCAAACGTGGGTCGCCCGCACGCACCTCGCCGCGGGCCTGGCCTTTGGCGATAAGGCCGGCGAGCATGCCGATGCCTTTGGAGGCGATCTCGTCGTGCCAGACTTTCGCCAGCTCGGGAAAGTTGCGCGATTCCCCGACGACGATCTTCGGCACCCGGCCGATCGGCGTCCTGTCGGCGATATCGGCAAAGCGCGACAGGAAGATCCGGACGGCGTCGGCGAACGGCATTTCCGTGGCCTCGACGGCGCGACGGACGGCATCGATATTTGGCGCGATCGTGTCGCGCACGACAGCCCGGAACAGGTCCTCCTTGTCCTTGAAATAGAGGTAGAGCGTGCCCTTCGACACGCCGGCCCGCTTGGCGATCTCGTCGAGCCTGGCGGCGGCGAAGCCCTTGTCGGCAAACACCTCCAGCGCCGCCGCGCAGATTTCGCGCGGACGATCTTCCGCCCTTCTTTGCCACCGAGGCTGACGCATCGCGATTCCTAACTGACTGGTCAGTTATATATCAGCTCGCGAGGGCGCGCAAGCCGTATCCGGGCTTGCTGCAACGGACTCGGCCTTGACTTTGGGCGGCCGATCCGCTTTGGGGCGGCGCTTCAATCGAAGGGTGACGGCGGCGACCCTGACAGCCGCCTGGATCGGGGTACCTTGCACGGCCCCCTTACGAACGGAGTATTGAAATGCGTCACGGACACGGCGGCCGCAAGCTGCAGCGCAAGTCTGGCCACCGCGCGGCTTTGCTGCGCAACATGGCCGCGGCCCTGATCAAGCACGAGCAGATCCAGACCACCACGCCCAAGGCGAAGGAACTGCGTCCTTACGTCGAGAAGCTGATTACGCTGGCCAAGCGCGGCGGGCTTTCCAACCGCCGCCTCGCGCACAGCCGCCTGCTCGACGAGGCGCAGGAGAAGAAGCTGTTCGAGGTGCTTGCCGAGCGTTACGCCGGCCGCGACGGCGGCTATACGCGGATCATCAAGGCCGGCATCCGCGCCTCGGACGCGGCGCCCATCGCGATCATCGAGCTGGTCGACCGCGATGTCGACGCCAAAGGCCAGGACAGCGGTCCGGTGCAGGGCGAGGAAGCGCTCGAGGAAGCGTGAGTTTCTCCCCTCCCGCATGCGGGAGGGGCCGGGGGTGGGCCTGTCCACCCCGTTGCGCTGACTAACCTCTGACCCACCCCTAACCCCTCCCGCACGCGGGAGGGGAAGGTTGTTCAGAAAAATATCTTTAATCCTGAACGGAATCTTTCAGCCGCATTCAGCGTCGCCACATGGCCCGATCGGTATCCCATGACCTGTGACGGGGCGTTTCGCTCCGTCGAGTCGAAGGAACTGATCATGAAGACCATTACCAAAGCCCTGGTCGGGTCCGTCGCGGCTGGCGCGATGGCGATGGCCTCCGCCACCCCCGCGCAAGCGCAGTGGCGCGACCGTGACCGCGACCGCGGTGACGGCATCGATGTCGGCGACGTGATCGCCGGCGCGCTGATCATCGGCGGTATCGCCGCCGTGGCGAGCGCGGCGGGCCGCAATCGCGGCTACGGCTACGACGACGGCTACGTTTACGAAGGTCGCGGCTACGATCGCTACGGCTATGGCCGCTACAATCGCGCCGGCAGCCCGCGCCGGGCCGTCGAGCAGTGCATCTACGCCGCCGAGCGAAACGCCAGCCGCTATTCGTGGGGCGGGCGCGCGGAAGTGACCGACATCCGCAACATCGATCGCCGACGCGACGGCTACACCGTGCGCGGCCGCATCGCGGTCAACACCCGCAGCAACAACTGGCGCCGCGGGTGGGGTAACGACTGGCGCGGCTGGAACGACGACTATCGCGGCTACGACGCCGGCCGGTTCAGGTGCGACGTGCGCTACGGCCGCGTCGTCGACCTCGACTACAGCGGAATCCGCGGGCTCTAGGCCGCGGACGCAAAATGGGCGGTTCAGGCTGTCGCAAGCCTGGACCGCCTAGTCGCAATTAGAGGGACGCGATGAAGCGTCCAAGGGGGATAGCCGTCATGGCCCTGAATACGAACAAGCTGGCCGCTGCGACCGCCGTCGCCGCGGCATTTTCTTTGCTCGCGACGCCCGCAGCCGCCGTCGACTTGCCGCGGCCGGTTGCGGCGCAGGCGTACGACGGCGACGCGCTGAACGCGGAGCGGCATCGCCGCTGGCGCCGCGATCGTGACGATATCGACGCGGGCGATGTGGTTGCCGGCGTTGTCATCCTTGGTGCGATCGCGGCGATCGCCGGCGCCGCCAAGAACCGCAATCGCGAACGGTACGAGGAGCGCTATCCGCGGCCGGATGAAGACTACGGCTACCGGACTCCGGGCGAATACGAGCGCTCCGACAGCCGCGGCATCGATCGCGCGGTCGACATGTGCGTGGGCGAGGTCGAGCGCGGATCGGAGCGGGTCGGCAGCGTCGACAGCGCGACGCGCTCGGCGGAGGGATGGCACGTCTCGGGCGAGCTGGAAAACGGCACGGCCTATTCGTGCACGATCGGCAACGACGGGCGGATCAGCGACGTCAGCGTCGGCAGCTACGGCTACGGTTCGGCGCCGGCCGAAGCGGTCGAGGACGGCGAATACGACGACGACTACTATAGCCGCGCGCGCGAGAACCAGCGTTCGGCCGAGCCGGTGGACGACGGTCGCTACGAGACCGCGCAAGCGCCCGACTTCGCGCAGTAGGCGCTTCGACAGGCCCCCTCCGTCCGCTGCGCGGACACCTCCCCCGTAAACGGGGAGGATCGGGTTCGACAAATCCTCCCCCGTTTATGGGGGAGGGGGACCGTGAGGCGAAGCCGAATGGTGGAGGGGGCTCATCACCGCTCCCTTGAATAGGCGGGCAGCTCAAGGCTCCAGACGATCGCCGCTCCGCGCAAGCCGAACCCGGCGAGCGCGGCGATGGCCCACACCGCGAACAGCGGCAGTCCGGCGAGCGTGCCTGCGGCGCAGAGCGTGGCCGAGAGCGCGGCGGCGGTGACGTAGAGCTCGGGGCGCATCAGGATCGAGGGCTGGCCCGCCAACACGTCGCGGATGATCCCGCCGGCGCAGCCGGTGACGACGCCCATCAAGATCGCGGGCACGGCTTCGACGCCGTAGGAAAGCGCCTTGGCGGTCCCGAGCACCGAATAGAACGCGAGGCCCAGCGCGTCGGCCCAGTCGAGCATCTTGCCTTCCCACCAGCGGGTCGGCGTGAACCAGGCGATCAGGGCCGTGAGCAGGACCACCGGTGCGACCCACGGGTCGCGGACCCAGAACACCGGCGCGCCGATCAGCAAGTCCCGCACCGAGCCGCCGCCGACGCCGGTGACGAGCGCGAAAAAAACCATCGACACCATGGTCTGCCGCAGCCGTGCCGCGAGCAGCGCGCCGCTTAGCGCGAAGACCGCGATGCCGGCGAGGTCGAGCAACGGAGGAAGGGAAGGGACGGTCACGCTTTGACCCGTGCCCGGCGGCGCCGGAACAGGAGGATACAGCCGAGCAGGGCACCGATCACCGACAGCGAGCCGAAGCCGATCACGAACGGATTGTGGGTGTCCTCGCGGGTTTGCGGATCCATGATGTGGAGGCCCCACATCAGGTCGTAGAGCCGCCACTGATCGGTGCGCAGCGCGATCACCTCGCCGGTCGCGTCGTCGATGTAGACGCAGGCCCCGTCAGCGAAGCGGACTTGCCACGTTGCGGCGCTCGCGCGCGCATCGCTCGGCGCTTCGCCGGCCGGGAAATACGTTACGCCTGTAAGCTTGGCCGCGCCCGCGTAGGCGGCCTCAGCGATGCGGCGCGCCTCGTCCTCGACCACAGGCGGGGTCGCGGTGCCGAAGCGGGCCGAATAGCGCCAGCGGCCGCCATCCGCGGCGGTGACGATCCACGCCGGCCCGTCGGGCTGCGAAACCAGCCGCGCCTCGTGAATCGCCTGGCCGATACGCGGCGGGAAAACGATGTCGGCCGGATCGATCGCTGCGGGCGACGCCCGCAGATGAGTGCCGCGCACTTCCTCGATCGGGCGGGCGACCATCCACAGGCCGGTCACCGTCCACATCAGGATCGGCAGCCCGACGAACCAGCCGAGCCAGATGTGCCAGCGTGCGAACCGCTGCATCGTGCGCGAAAGTGCCACGCCGCCGCGTTACCCGTCGATCAGCCCGGGCGCCAGCGAGGGAAAAGGCAGCGCCGCGCGATCGGGGTCGATCCAGGCCCGCCTCGCCGCCGCGCTCATGAGTCGCTCCTCGCTCCAGTAGGCGAGCAGCCAGCGCGAGCCACCAAGCGGCGAGGCGAGCAGGGCGGCCAAGACCTCCGAGAGCGGAGCGTCCGGGCCCGCATCGGCGAGGACGCCGAGGGCGCCGCGCAGCGAAGCTTCGGTGATCGTCGCATGATAACCCTGCGTATCGGTGTTCGGCACGCCGGCCGAGCTGTTGTAGCGGCGGATGATTGTACCCATTCCGCCGTTCCGGCGCAGCACGTCGAGGTGCCGCAGCAGCCACAGCGCCGCCGCAAAATGCGCCGCGTGGGTCCACTCGCCATAAGGATGGGTCAGGTCGAGCACTCCTCTGGCGATGCGCTCTATATCGGTGTCGGTAAGGTCGGTTGTCATCGCGATCGTTCCTGTTCGAAGAGGTCCGACCGGTGCACCGTCCGGCCGGAAGTGCCGGGTGGGGCGGAGAGGGTGTGAGGCGGGCGTTACCCGCGAACCGTCCGCACGCGCACCCGCGCTGCCGCCTGTTGGCGGATCGCGGATTGGCTGAGGAGGGCGATCGAGCTCACGCGCGCGCCCCTATCAGCGCGGCGATCGGGGTCAATCCCTCGCGAAAAGCTGGCCGAGGTCGGCGAACGCCTTCATTTCGATCGCGTTACCGCTGGGATCGCGGAAGAACATCGTTGCCTGCTCGCCCGCCTGGCCCTTGAAGCGGATGTGGGGTTCGATGACGAACTCGGTGCCCGCGGCGGTCAGCCGGTCGGCTAGCGCCTGCCAATCGGCCATTTCCAGCACCACGCCGAAATGCGGCACCGGGACGTCGTGGCCGTCGACGGGATTGCTTGCCTCCTCCGCGCGTTTCGGAGCCAGATGCGCGACGATCTGGTGGCCGTAGAAATCGAAATCGATCCACTCCTCGCTGCTGCGCCCTTCGGGGCAACCGATCGTCCCGGCCCAGAACGATCGCGCGGCGGCGAGGTCGTGGACCGGGAAGGCGAGGTGGAAGGGGCGGAGGGTCATGGGCTACTTCCTTTTAGCGCATGCCGACCCCTTCCCCCTTGATGGGGGAAGGATAGCGTAGCTTGCTCGCGCAGCGAGCTAGCGCAGCTTGGATGGGGGTGAGCGCGCCGCAAACGCCGAGCATGCGGCGCGCTCACCCCCCTCCAACATCGGCTAGGCAGCAAGCTTCCAATCCTTCGTATACATCACCCCTCAA
>CBHCZH010000131.1:0-10271 GCA_965977975.1 uncultured bacterium | reverse complement strand
CGGCTGGGCCGGCCTGACTTTCTCGAAGCCGCTTTCGTTCCAGGAACTGGCCTGGTTCGGTCAGGGACAGGCTCAGGCGGTGGGCTCGTAGGACGGATCGCGATCCATCCGCGGCTTGGCGAGACTATTCCGAACCGCCCGCCGCCTCGAGGGCTGGGGCGAATAGGAGCGTTATCAACTCCTCGGCGGTGGGTTCGCCGTCGGCATCGATGCGGTCGATGACCTGCTGTGCCGGCTCCGCCAAATCGCCGCCGTGCGGATTATAGGCGACCGGGATCAGGTTCGTGCGCGCGGCGGCGAGGTTCCCCGCCCGGATCTGGTACGAGGCCAGGTTGAGCCGCAGGCCCAGGTCGAACGGCGCCAGCTCGGCCGCGTGTTCCAGTCCCAGGACCGCCTGCTCAGGCGGCTGCGCGCCGCGCTCGGCGAAGCTGCGGAAATAGTAAATCAACGGCAACGGGTGATCGTTCTCGATCTTGTTGAGCGCAAGGAACGGTGCGACCGCCGCGCGATAGGCCGCGGCCTGTTCCTCGCCCTCGGTCGCCGCCGCGCGGCGGAACAGCGCATAGCCCTTCTGCACGTAAGCGTTGACCTGGGCCGGATCGAGCGCAAGCGCCGCATCCGCGGCAGCGATCGCCTCGGCATCGTTGCCGGCGTCGAACTCGGCCTCGGCCAGCGCGGCGAGCACGGCCGCGTCGCCCGGATACCGTGCGGCGACTTCCCTCGCCAGGACGAGCACCTTGGCGGCCTCTTCCGCGCCGACGCCGCGGCGCGACCGGATCCGCGCGGGCATTATCGCCACCTCGCCTTCGGTCATCGCCCGCACGTCGATCTGGCCGACCTCGAGCATTTCGGGAGCAAGGTTCCAGCCGAGAAGCATCGATTTGCGAGAGTAGGCCATCACATCCCTGTCGAGATCGGCAAACGGGCCGAATGCCTCCAGCGCCGCCTCGCGCGAAGTCTTGCCCGACGCCATCAGCTGCAGGTAGCTGCTGAGCTGGCCGCGCCGCTCCGGATCGAACCTCAGGTAGTGATAGAGCGCCCAGCTCTTCCCGTAGAATGCATCGTAGCCATCGCGCCGGCGCTTCTTCTCGTAGACGTCGGGATCGAGCAGCTCCTCGACCGTGACGCGGTCCGCAAAAGCCAATTGGAGATAGCTGTCTCTCGCCCCCAGGCCCATCGACAAGCCTCCGTCGGGACGGAAACGGACGGCCGAGAAGAATTCCGCAGAACCTTCGTTCAACCACCGTGGCAGCGGGAAGTTGCTGTTCGAGATGATGAAATGATGCGCGTACTCGTGCAGCAGCACGCTCATCGACCATTCGACCTCGACGCCGCCGGTTTCGACCCTGGGGACAAAGGCGACCGAGCCGCCGGCTCGCGGGATATAGAAGCCGGCGATGATGCGGCTTCCGGTAAGCCGCTGCATCTCGCGTTCGCTCTTTACCACGAATACGGTCACGCGGTTCGACGGGCTCGGCGGCGGAAGGGTCCGGCCGGTCACGCCTGCCATCGCGTCGTGGTAACGCTCGAGCTGCTCGGAAAAGCGGCGGATGTCGCGCTCGGAATCGTCTGCGTAGACGACGAAGTGCGAGCTCGAGGCTTCCAGCCATTCGGCTTGCGCCGCGCCCCCCGCCAGCAGTGCCGGCAGCGCGATAATCCACCTGTACATCCGATCCCCCCGAATCCGCACGCGGCATGATGCTATCGCACTACGAACAAATCGCAACTTGGTGCAGCGGCCGCGTTCGCGATTCGGCAAGGATTTGCGCTTAGGGTTTCTTTCCAGGTTCGAGAGGTGTCTGAACGTTGATCGAGATCGAAGTCCAGAACGAGACCACCCAGACCGAGCAGCGGCTGCGCTTTGCCGCCGTCCCGCGCATCGGCGAAGGCATTCGCCTGCAAGACGCGGACGGATTTTGGGCGTCCTACGACGTGGTCGACCTGTGGTACCAGAAGGCCGAGTACGGCGACGTCTGGGTGCCCTATCTTCATGTCCGGCTGACTCCCGCCCCGCACGCGGCAGAACCCGTGCCGCATGCTCCCGAAGGAATTCCGATGCCGGCCAATGCGAACGGCTTCGGCGTGCAGGAGGTGTACCCATTCACGGCCTGATCAAACGCTCGACCCCTCCGGCAGGAGGGACGGTTCCGGTTGCTGCGGAGGCGAACGGCCAGCCGGCGCGTGGTCCGTCGCCGCTCGGGCGCAACTGCCTGATCGTCGACGATTCGCGCGTCATGCGCTCGGTGTCGCGCCGGGTCGTCGAAAGCCTCGGCTTTCTCGTCACCGAAGCCGAGAACGGCCAGGAAGCACTCGCCCGCTGCGCCGTGGCGATGCCCGATCTGATCCTGCTCGACTGGAACATGCCGGTGATGACCGGGATCGAGTTCATCACCGAGCTGCGCGCCGCTCCGGGAGGCGGCCGTCCCAAGGTGGTGTTCTGCACCACCGAGCACGAGCCGGCAGTCGTCGGCCGCGGCATCGCCGCCGGCGCCGACGCATTCGTCACTAAGCCGTTCGACGACCAGACACTTTCGGACAAGCTGCAGCGCATCGGCGCGGCTTGAGGGCACGGGCGCGGTCGCGCTCTCGGACAGCGGCAAGTCGATCGCTGTCTCGGCCCCCGTCTATTCGCGCCGGACGGTGTAATCGATCCTTATCCTCACCCATGAGCCGATCAGCACTCGTCCGCCGAGCCGCGGCGGGCGGACTCTGAAGTGTCCGGAAGCCGCGAGCATCGAGCGATTGAGCATCGAGCCCGGCGACTCGCCGAGAGGAACGCAGTCCGTGACATAGAAGTTCGGGATTGTGCGGCAGGCTATCAGCCCCCAGCCTGGCGAGGCAGCGGAGAGGAAGCCGCGGATTTCCTCGCCCGGCTCGCGGTACCATCGCGCGGCGTAGAGCGGCTCGCCGTTAGGCGCGGTGCCGACGCGCTCCGAATCCCCGAGCGACGGTGTCCCGGTATTGGGAGGGCCTTGAACCGGGCCGATGACGACGCCGGGCCGCGGCGGGCGCGGCGCTTCCTCGGGTTCGGGAGCGGGCGGAGCGGTCGGAATGGGGATGCGCGTGGGCGGCACCGGTGCCGGTACCAGCGTGGGCGTGGGCGCTTGCGTGGGTTGGGGCGTCGGCTCGCTCTCGCGTGCCTTTTCAGGCTCCGGCTCGGGCTGCTCGGTTTCCGGCTCGACGTACTCCTGCGCGGTCAGGTCGACTTCGGTCAGCTGGGGCTTGATGGGCGGATCAGCCGACCGGCTTAGCGAGAACAGCGCGAGCAGCAGCAGGATCTCGAGCGCGAGCGCAACTGCGAGGGCGGTCGCCCGCCGGCCGAACTCGGTCCGAAAACGCTCTCGCCAGGACGAGGCCGGGGTACGCAGCCGAGGGAAGATTAAATCGTCCAAGATCACCCCAGGAGACGCGCCAGCCCGCGGTTCAGGTCCATGCCCGCCTGCCGGGCCAAGCCTGTCTCCGGCACCATTTCGAAGGCATGAATGGCGCCCGGATAGACGTGCAATTCGGTGCGCACGCCGCAATCGATCAGGCGGCGCGCGTAATCGAGGTCCTCGTCGAGGAACAGGTCGAGCGCACCAGTGGCGATGTAGGCCGGGGCGAGGCCGGAGAGGTCTTCGGCTAATGCGGGCGAGAACCACGCCTTGCGTTCGTCGGTTGGCTCGTATGACCCGCGCAGGGCGTCCCAGCCGAACCGGTTCTTCTCGCGGGTCCAGATGAACTCGCCGGTGTGGCGGTTCCTGTACAAGTCATCGGGGCCCCCGGTGCGCCAGTCGAGCATCGGATAAATCAGCACCTGGCCGGCGAGCATCGGCCCGCCGCGGTCGCGCGCCATCAGCGCGAGGCTCGCTGCCAGCCCGCCGCCGGCGCTTTCGCCCATGACCACGATCCGCGCCGGGTCGACGCCGAGGCTGACGGCGTTCTCGACGAGCCACAGGAGCGCCGCATAGTTGTCCTCCTGCGGGCCAGGGAACGGCGTCTCGGGCGCGAGGCGGTAATCGACCGAGACGACTACATAATCGTGCTCGATCGCGAGGTGCGGCTTGTCGGCGACGGCGCGATCGGCGGTGCCGACCACCATGCCGCCACCGTGGATGTGCAACACCGCGCCGCGGTCCGTTGCCTCCGAAGGCGGGTTCATCACGACCAGCCGTACGTCGGGGCCGCCTTCGACGGGCGCGAACGCTTCGCTGACCGGAAACGGCGGCGGCGGGACCAGCTCTCCGGTGAACAACGGATTGGCGCGGACTTCGGGCAGCGTCTCGGCGGTGAGGTCGAGGCTCGGCATGTCGAGCATCATCTCGATTTCCGGATCGACCAGGTGGCGGGTGCTCATTCGGATCCACCCAGCTTAGGTGAGCGCTTCCCCAGCGCCAGTTCGGCATCCGAAAAGCGGATTGGGGTGCGCAGGCCTTTGAGCCCCACGCCCAGGTCGATGACCATGCCGCGCGCGGCGATCTGCGGATCGGCGAGCGCTTCGGCGACGGTGTTGATCGGGCCGGCGGGGATGCCCTGCTCCTCGAGATCGGCGAGGAACGCGGCCTTTCCCCACTCGCGGGTCTGCGCGGAGATGGCTTCCGACAGGGCGGCCCGGTCGCGCACGCGGCCGGCGTTGGTCGCCCACTCCGCGCGCTCCGGCAGGTCCAGCAGCGCCACCAGGCGCCGGAACTGCGCGTCGTTGCCGACCGCGATGATGATCCAGCCATCCGCCACGGGGAACGCCTCGTAGGGCGCGATGTTGGGGTGGGCGTTGCCAAGCCGCGTGGGGTTCTCGCCCGAGACCAGGTAGTTCATCGCCTGGTTGGCGAGCGTGCCGACCATCACGTCGAACAGCGCCATGTCGATGTGCTGGCCCTTGCCCGTGATCTCCCGCTGGTGCAGCGCCGCTTGGATGGCGATGACCCCGTAAAGGCCGGTGAGAATATCGGCATAGGCGACGCCGATCTTCTGAGGCGGACCGGCCGGGTCGCCGGTCAGGTCCATGATCCCGCTCATGCCCTGGACAATGAAGTCGTAGCCGGCGCGCGCCGCGTAAGGCCCGTCCTGCCCGAACCCGGTGATCGAGCAGTAGACGAGGCGCGGATTGACCGCGCTGAGGGCCGCATAGTCGAGCCCGTATTTGGCGAGCCCACCGAGCTTGAAATTCTCGATCAGCACGTCGGCCTCGCGCACCAGCTCGAGCACCGCGGCGCGGCCCTCCGCGGTGGCGAAGTCCGCCACCACCGAACGCTTGCCGCGGTTGGTGGCGTGGAAATAGGCCGCGTCGTCACCGACGAAAGGCGGGCCCCAGCGGCGCGTGTCGTCGCCTTCGGGGCTTTCGACCTTGATGACCTCGGCACCGAGGTCGGCCAGCACTTGCCCCGCCCACGGGCCCGCGAGGATGCGGGCCAGCTCGACGACCTTGATGCCGGCAAGAGGTGGGCCCGCGCTCATCCCAATCCTCCCCCGTTAACGGGGGAGGTGCCAAGCGAAGCGAGGCGGAGGGGGCCTGTCACGGCGGCTTCAGACTGCCCCCCTCCACCACTCTGCGAGTGGTCCCCCTCCCCCGTGAACGGGGGAGGATTTTGAAGCGAAAGCGTCATTCAGCGGGCGCGATGTGGAACACGCACTCCGCATTCCCGTGGCACAGCGCGTGGCGTTCCTCGTCGGTGCAGGGGAACTCCTCGATGAACTTCACCGCCGGCTCCATCGGCTGGTACGGATAGTCGATCGCCCACATCACATTCGCGACCCCGAGCTTGTCGATCGTGTAACGGACCGCGAGCGGGTCCTCGACACCGCTGTTGGTGACGACGAAATTATCCTGGAAGTACTCGGCCATAGTCCGCTCTGTCTTCTTGGCCCGGCCGACCTTCTGCGCGCGGCTGTTCATGAAATTGATCCGCCACAGCCAGAACGGCACCGCCTCGCCCATGTGGCCGATGCAGATTTTCAGCTTGGGGAACCGGTCGAACACCCCGCCCGCCATCATCCGCACCGCGTGCGTGCCGACCTCGACGCCGTAGCCCCACATCGCCGCGTCCATCCCATAGTCCTGCAGCGGGCCTTTGAGCGTATCCGAAGCGGCGCGCGGGTGGATGTAGATGCAGCGGTCGAGCGCCTCGGCCGCCTCGAGGATCGGCCAGAACTTGGGATCGTCGAGGTATTCGCCGTAAGTGTGACTGTTGATCATGAAGCCGTTGAGCTTCAGCTCGTTGACGGCGCGCTCCATCTCCTTCGCGGCACGCTTCGGGCTATGCGGCGCGAAGCTGGCGAGGCCGGCGAAGCGGGTCGGGTAGTTGCGGCACAGCGCGGCGAGCCGGTCGTTGGCGAGCATCGCCAGCTCGTGCGCGGTGTCGGCGTCGAACATCTGCACGCCGGGCGCGGTCAGCGCCATCAGGTGCATGTCGACCCCGTACTCGTCCATCTGCCTGAGGCGCTCCTGCTCGGCGTCGAGCAGGCCGGAGAGGAAGTCGAGCTTGCCGTAACCCGAGCTGTCGGCCGGCGCGTCGTAGATGCCCTTGACCAGCAGCTTGTCGAGGCTCTGCGTCGGCGAGTTGGCGACCTTTTTCAGCTCCGCCGCGACTTCGGGAATCGACCAGGCTTCCTCGGTGGCGATCAGGCGAACTTTGGGCATGCATTCTCCTCTCGCAGGCTGCCTAGCATCCCGCTCCCGCTTGCGGGAGGGGTTAGGGGTGGGCCAATGCAAGGTGGGCGAGAGGCCCACCCCCAGCCCCTCCCGCAAGCGGGAGGGGAGTTCTTGCCGCCTCCGCGGTCGGAGCGTAACCTGCCCCCATGCACCCCGCCCCCACCCCAGACGACGCCAGCTGGACCTCCGCCGGCCTCGCCCGGCGCGAGGCGGTGCGGCAGTGGCAGGATTGGGCGGCGCGCACCATCGCGCCGATCGACGTTTGCGTGTTCGATGAAAGCGCGTTCGCCGCGCGCTGGAGCAGCCACGGCGTCGGGCAGCTGCGCCTGCTCAGGCTTGAGGCGCCAGCCAGCCGCGTTGTCCATTCGGGCGAAGGCTCAGGGCACGCGGCGCCCTCGATCCAGCTCGTCTATGCACGCAAGGGCGCGCTCAGGACGCGGGTTGGCGGCAAGCGCTTCACGGTAAAGCCGGGCGAGTTCGTGCTGCTCGACAACACCCGCTTCTATCAGATGGAGATGGACACCGCGCACGAGGCGCTCGACCTGATGATGCCCTTGGGCTGGCTCGACCGCTACCTGCCCGATCCAGGCGCGCTGCTCGGCAAGCCGATATCCGGCCGTGAGGGCTGGGGCGCTCCGCTCGGCAGCCTGCTCGAAACGATGGCGGAGGGGATCGATGCCACACCCCTACCCCGCCCGATGATCGCCGAGCAAGTCGGCACCCTTCTTGCTCTCGCGACCGGGTTCCACGAGGCCCCGACGGAAAGCCGCCACCGTGGCCAGCTCGCGCGCCGCATCCTGCGCCGCATCGAGAGCGACTTCGCCGACCCGGAACTCTCTCCCGAGGGCCTCGCGGTCGAGCTCGGCATCTCAAAGCGCTACTTGCAGCAGCTCCTCGCCGGCAGCGGCACCAGCTTCGTCCAGGAGCTGACCGCCACCCGTCTCGACCGCGCCAGCGATATGCTGAGCGATCATAGGGCGGGTAGCCTCGGCGTTGGTGAGATCGCGTTCCGGTGCGGGTTTCTCGATCCGGGCTATTTTGCGCGGGCATTTCGCAAACGGTTTGGGCGGACCCCGAGCGAGTGGCGCGGAGGGAGAGCCTAACGAGGCTTCGCAACGACAGGAGGCCGCGCTGGGCGGCCTCCTGCGCGCCGGTCAGAACCGCAGGCCGATGCCGGCGAAGACCTGGTGGCGATCGGTGGCGATAGTCAGTATCGGAGCCGTCGCAGCGGTGCCGATGCTGAAGTCGCGGCTGCCGTAGTCCGTATAGAGGTACTCGGCCTTTACATAGACGCGCGGGGTAATCCCGACTTCGACACCGCCGCCGGCATGAAAGCCGCTCAGCGTCTCGGAGAACTCGAACACGTCGCCAGGCTCGTCGTCGTCGTTGTCGGTCAGGTCGGGATCGTAGGCGACGTCGAGCTTGCCGTTCGAGTAACCGCCCTTGACGTAGACCAGCGAGGAGCCGCCGAGCGGCACGCCGGCGCGGGCGCCGACGGTCAAGGTGCGATCGAGGCCGTTGCACGCCATGTCGTCCTCGACCAGTTCGGCGCAGGCCGCGCCGCTCGAGAAGTCGGCGCCGGCATAGGCGCCAACCACGAACGAAGAGCCGATCTGGAAGTCGTATCCGAGCTCGCCGCCGAACGTGACGTCGCTGCGCTTGTCCGATCCGGTCAGGAACTCCTCGCTGTCTTCGTCATCCTCGTCGTAGTCCGGATTAGGGAAAACGAAGTCCGAACCGCTACGGTCCCACGATGCGCGGCCTTCGACTCTAAGGCCTGACACATCCTGCGCGTAGGCCGGAGCGGAAGCGGCGACCAGGGCTGCGCCGATCATCAACTTGTACTTCATATACTTCATCTTCGCCTTCCATTCTGCTGGGGGTCTGTCCGCAACGACGGAGACGGATCGCCCCAGCCTTGCTGGCGGGCGAAAAACTTGTCGTCCGAGCATTCTCGGCCTGCGCGATTGTCCTACGGCCGGTGCGCGGGAATCCTCGCTTTCGACTGCGGCGATGGTTTAGACTTGTGAGCCTGGGTCACCTGAGAGCGAGAGCCGCAACGGCCCACGGACGCCCAGGAGAGGTTGCCGACGATGACCGACAAGAGCTTCCCCCTGCCCAGCGACCTCAAGGTCGTGGCCGGCACCGAAGGCGCGCAGGCCGCCTATCCGTACTACACCCAGTTCGTGCCCGAGGATGACGGCAAGTTCTGGTTCTACAACTCGATGCACTTCCCCGAGCCGATGCATCACTTCGACATGATCACCGCCGAGGCGGCTTATGTCGCGCTCGGAGCGTTCAACACCCGGGTGCATGTTCTTCCGACTGCCAAGGGTATCGAACACCGGATCATCAACGGGCGGGTCTACATCGGCGGCGTCGCGGTGACCGATCCGGTCGAGATCGCCGAGCGGGTCGAGCAGTTCCAGCAGCGCGCGTTCTACTACTACGAGCACTGGGAGCGGCTCTACGACCAGTGGAAGGACAAGATGAAGGCGCTGATCGCGGATGCGCAGGCGCTGCCCAAACCCTCGCTGCCGGACTACGAGCCGATCGAGACGACCCACACCGGCAAGGGCGTCGCCTCCAACCACGCGCTGCTCGACATCTACCAGAAGCAGGTCGAGGGCTACCACCGGATGTGGCACCACCACTTCGAGTTCCTGCTGCTCGGCTACGGCGCGTACATGACCTTCTTCGACTTCTGCAAGAAGGCCTTCCCCGAGATCAGCGACCAGGCGATCAGCCGCATGGTCGCGGGCATGGAAGCCGAGATATTCCGGCCCGACGAGGAAGTGAAGCGCCTCGCCCGTCGCGCGGTCGAGCTCGGCGTCGACGGGCACTTCACCGACGAAATGGACATCGAGACGGTGCTCGCCGAGCTGGATAAAGTCGGCAACGCCGGCAAGGAGTGGCTCGGCGAGCTCGAGACCAGCCGCAACCCGTGGTTCAACGTCAGCTCGGGCGACGGCTTCTACCACTACCACCGCAGCTGGAACGACGACCTATCGCTGCCGTTCGCGGCGCTTCCGGGCTATATCGAGAAGATCAAGGCCGGCACGAACATCGAGCGGCCGACCGAGCAACTGGTCGCCGAGCGCGAGCAGCTGGTCGCCGACTACCGCGAGCTGCTCGACACCGACGAGGACCGCGCGACCTACGACCAGCTGATCGGCCTCGCGCACCGCGTGTTCCCTTACGTCGAGGGCCACAAGTTCTACTGCGAGCACTGGTACACCAACCTGTTCTTCAACAAGATCAGGGAGTTCGGTGCGCTGCTCGCCCAGCACGGCTTCTTCGGGTCCGGCGGCCGCGAGGAGGACGTGTTCCATCTCAACCAGTACGAGCTCGAGAGCGCGATCATCGACCTGATGCTGTCGTGGGGCATCGGCGCTCCGCCGCGCGGACCGACGCACTGGCCGGCGCTGGTCGCCGAGCGCAAGGCGGCGATCGAGGAATGGGCCAAGCATCCGACCTCGCCCGCGTTGGGCGCGGTGCCCGACGTGATCGACGATCCGGCGATCGTGATGCTGTGGGGGATCACCCGCGAGAACCTGGATTCCTGGCTCAGTGAAGGCGAGGAGAACGACAAGGAGCTGAAAGGCTTCGCCGTGCGGGGAACCGACGGCGAGGTTGGTCACGT
>CBHCZH010000130.1:0-10278 GCA_965977975.1 uncultured bacterium | reverse complement strand
GATTCTCGTACGCGTGGAGACGAGCCCCGAGGACATCCACGGCATGCACGCGGCGCAAGGCGTGCTGACCGCGCGCGGCGGGATGACCAGCCACGCGGCGGTCGTCGCGCGCGGTATGGGCCGGCCCTGCGTCTCCGGCGCGTCGGGCGTCTCGATCGACCTCAAGGAGCGCAAGCTGCGCATCGGCGATCGCGAGCTCGCCGAGGGCGACGTGATGACCATCGACGGGGCGACCGGCGAGGTCATGGCCGGCGAAGTGCCGACGATCGAGCCCGAGCTTTCGGGCGACTTTGGCACGCTGATGGATTGGGCCGACCGACACCGCCGAATGAAAGTCCGCACCAACGCCGAGACTCCAGCCGACTGCCGCATGGCGCGAGCCTTTGGCGCGGAGGGCATCGGCTTGTGCCGGACCGAGCACATGTTCTTCGACGCCGGCCGGATCAGCGCTGTGCGCCAGATGATCCTCGCCCAGGACGAAGCCGGCCGCCGTGCCGCGCTGGCCAAGCTGCTGCCTGAGCAGCGCGCCGACTTCGTAGAGATCTTCACCACCATGGCCGGCCTGCCGTGCACGATCCGCCTGCTCGACCCGCCGCTGCACGAGTTCCTGCCGCACGGTGAAGCCGAGTTCGCCGAGCTCGCCGAAGCGACCGGCGTGGGCGCGGGCGTGCTCCGCCGCCGCGCCGAAGAGCTGCACGAATTCAACCCGATGCTCGGCCATCGCGGTTGCAGGCTAGGGATCACATATCCCGAGATCTACGAGATGCAGGCCCGCGCGATCTTCGAGGCGGCCTGCGAGGTCACCGCGCGCGGCGGCGATCCGGTGGTGCCCGAAGTGATGATCCCGCTCGTCGGCACTAGGAAGGAGCTGGCGATCCTCAAGGCGCTGGTCGAGGAGACCGCGGCCAAGGTCTTCGCCGAAAAGGGCCGCACGCTCGAATACCTCGTCGGCACGATGATCGAGCTGCCGCGCGCCGCCCTGATGGCCGGCGAGATCGCCGAGGAAGCGCGGTTCTTTTCGTTCGGCACCAACGACCTCACCCAGACCACTCTCGGCGTCAGCCGCGATGATGCCGGGCGGTTCCTCGCGGCTTATGTCGAAAAGGGCATCTACCCCCGCGACCCCTTCGTGTGCCTAGATGTCGAAGGGGTCGGCCAGCTCATTTCGCTCGCGGCCGAGCGGGGCCGGACAACCCGCGCCGACATCAAGCTCGGCATCTGCGGCGAGCACGGCGGCGACCCGGCCAGCATCGCCTTCTGCGAAAGCATCGGCCTCGATTACGTCAGCGCCTCGCCCTACCGAGTGCCGATCGCGCGCCTGGCGGCGGCGCAGGCGGCGTTGCGGGCGGGCTGAGATCACTCCCCAACCGGGGTGACGAGAAGAGGAGCGAATCGAAAGGGACAGAGGCACCTACGGATGCCGCCCGCTCAGGGTCAGTATCTCGAAGTTCTCGACGACGCGGCCCTGCTCGTCGGCTTCGGCGGCAAAAGCGGCGCGGGCGCGCTCAAGGGCCGCCTTCGTGAGGGGCGCATGGGCGGCGAGGACATTGCCCAGGCCTTGCGCCCGCAAGTCCCCGACGAGCCGCTCGAGCGAGCGATACGCGACCTTGAGCGTGCGGCTGTCCGCCACGGGATCGGCCCACCCGGCGCGTTGCAGCAATTGCGCTCCGGAGCGGACGTCGACCATCGGATGAACCCGCGCTGCCGGTCGCTCGCCGTCGCCAGCAAGAAGGATCCGGCGCAGCACCGGCAGGCTGCCCGCGCCGACGAAACTCGCGATCGCGCGCCCGCCCGGCACCAGCGCGTTGCGGACGTGGATCAGCGCCCCGGGAAGGTCGTTGACGGTGTCGAGCGTCATCACGCTGGCGACCAAGTCGAACCCGCCGAACCGGTAGGGCCGCTCCTCGTCGAAGCCGTCGCCGGGATCGGCCTGGGTCACTTCTGCGCCTTGCTTGACGAGCGCCACCGCCAGTTCGCCCGTCCAGTCGCCGACCACCAGCGCCCGTTTCGGCTCGTGGCGCAGGAAGGCGAGCCGCTCGAGCAGGTCCTCGACGACGTCGGCGAGCACGAAGCGCGCGGGATCCACGCCTTGCTGGAGACGAGCGGCGCGGCGACGCGCAGCGATCCGGCGGGCAGGCGAGAAGATCGTTGGCGGAGGGCTTGCCATTCGAAGCTCCTGCCGCTGCCGGCCAAAACGTGCAAGGATGCGACCCATGAAGTTTGCCGAGGCCTTTGCCCCGCTGGTCGACCTGATCTATCCCCCGCGCTGCCCGGCATGCGGCGAGGGGATCGCGGCGCAGGACGGGCTTTGCGCCGCCTGTTGGGCAGAGCTCGCCTTTCCCGGCGAACCGGCCTGCGCGAGCTGCCAGCGCCCGCTCGGCGCGGCCATGGTGGCGGTTGGCGCAATTTGCGCTCCATGCCTCGCCGATCCACCGCGGCATGACGGCATTGCCGCGGGCACGCTCTACAACGACGCCTCGCGCAAGCTGGTGCTGTCGTTCAAGCACGGCAAGCGGATCGCGCTCGCGCCGATGCTGGCGCGCATGGTCGCCGCGCGACTGCCGGAGCTCGAAGGCAAGTGGCTGATCGTGCCGGTCCCGCTCCATCCGTGGCGACTGTGGAGGCGCGGCTTCAACCAGTCGGCCCTGCTGGCCCGTGAAATCGCTCGGCTGCGCGGGCAGGAAGTCGCGATCGACGCGCTCGTCCGCCGCAAGCCGACCAGGGCGCTCGGCGGCCTCGGCCGGGTTGCCCGCGCGCGGGCCCTGTCGGGAGCGATCACGGTCAAGCCCGGGCAAGCCGCCAAGCTCGCGGCCGCGAATGTCGTGCTCGTCGACGACGTCGTGACCAGTGGGGCGACGTCCGATGCTTGCGTCCGCGCGCTGAAGCGCGCCGGGGCGGAGCGGGTCCTGGTGGCCTGCTTCGCGCGAGTGCTCGATGAAGCGCTGTAGGAAGCAAAACGCCCGGGGGTTGACCCCGGGCGTTCGCGTGACGAAGTTCGCTGGACCAGCGTCGCATCACCCCCCAGTAGATGCGCAAGGGTCCAATCCCTCATTTCTCGGCCGCTCTTGCGAGCTGGTACCGAGACCCCCCTTCCTTGGCGCGTATCCGGCGCTGCGGATGGTTGCGACCCGTCAAAGCCGCTGCGCAAGTCATCCCATCGATAAGGACGTTAACAAAGCGCCTTCGCGACGCAGCATGGATTTTGGAACCGCTCTGTGGTTATCGTGCAACAAACTTAATCTCTGCACCGCCCGGGCGGACTTAACTGGAAAGGATCGCTCCGATTTCCGACGTTGACGACAATGTGGCCTCCCGGGAACAGGGCGATGCGTTCCTGCCCAGGTTCGACGCCGCCGGCTTGCTGGCCGCGGTTGCGCAGGATGCCGTGACCGGCGAGGTGTTGATGGTCGCCTTCATGGACCGTGAAGCGCTCGACGCGACCCGCAAGACCGGTTTCGCGCATTTCCATTCGCGCAGCCGAGGAAGGCTTTGGAAGAAGGGCGAAAGCTCCGGTCATGTCCTCGCCGTCGAGGCGATCCTGGTCGATTGCGACCAGGACGCGCTGGTGCTCAAGGTCCGGCCCGCAGGTCCGGCCTGCCACACCGGCGCGCGCAGCTGCTTCTATCGGGTGATAGAGGGCGACAGGCTGACTCGCCTCGACGGCTGAACGGAGCTAGCGGCCCAGCGATGCCCAGCTACACGCCTCCGCTCCGCGACGTCCGTTTCGTCCTTTCCCGCTTGCTCGATCTCGATCTCGATCCAGAACTGGTCGATGCGATCATCGAGGAAGCGGGCCGGTTCGCCGCCGAAGTGATCGCGCCGCTCAACAGGCCCGGCGACGAGGCGGGATGCATCCGCCACCCCGATGGGTCGGTGACGACCCCGGCGGGGTATGTGGAAGCGTACCGGCAATACCGCGAGGCAGCGTGGGGCACGCTCGCGCTTCCCGAGGAGCACGGCGGACAAGGCTTACTGCATGTGCTGGCGACAGTGGTCGAAGAGTTCCTCAATTCGGCCTGCCACGCGTTCAACATGTACCCGGGCCTGACCCACGGCGCGGTTTCGGTGCTGCTCGATCGGGGCAGCGAGGAGCTGAAGGCGGCTTACCTGCCGAAGCTCGTCTCGGGCGAATGGCTCGGCACGATGGCTCTGACCGAAGCGCACGCCGGCACGGACCTTGGCCTGATCCGCACCCGTGCCGAACAACGCGGCGACGGCAGCTTCGCGGTGACCGGCGAGAAGATCTTCTGCTCGGGTGGCGAGCATGACCTGACCGAGAATATCGTCCATCTGGTCCTCGCCAAGCTGCCTGGCGCACCCGAAGGCACGCGCGGGATCTCGCTCTTCCTGGTTCCCAAGATCTTGCCTGACGGCACGCGCAATGCGGTTGCCTGCGGGGCGATCGAGCACAAGATGGGCATTCGCGGCAGCGCCACGTGCGTGCTCAACTTCGACGGTGCGACCGGCTGGCTGGTCGGCGGCGAAAACGAGGGGCTCGCCGCGATGTTCATCATGATGAACGTAGCGCGGCTCAGTTGCGGCAATCAGGGCGTCGCGCAGGCCGAGCTCGCCTACCAGAACGCCGCGGCTTACGCGCTCGATCGAAAGCAAGGCAGGGCCACCGGGAGCAAGACGCCGGCCGACCCGCTTATCGTCCACCCGGACGTACGGCGCCTGCTGATGGATGCCCGCGCTTTCACCGAGGGTTTTCGCGCGCTGGTGCTGTGGACAGCCTCGCAGATCGACCGCTCTCACACCGCCGAAAGCGAGGTTGAGCGCGCCGAGGCGGACGCGCTGGTCTCGTTCCTGACGCCGGTGATCAAGGCTTACGGCACCGACCAGGGGTTCGAAACAGCCGTCGCCATGCAGCAAATCTTCGGCGGGCACGGCTACATCGCCGAATGGGGCATCGAGCAGATCGTCCGCGATGCGCGCGTGACGATGCTCTACGAAGGCGCCAACGGCGTGCAGGCGCTGGATCTGGTCGGCCGCAAGCTGATGCGCGACGATGGAATGACGGCCGAGCGCTTCATCGCTCTCGTCGAAGGCGAGTGCGAGACGGCGCCGAGCGAGCTGCACTTCCTGAGCGCGCCGCTGCGCGAGGCGATGCACGAGGCGCGCGAAGCGGCGCTGTGGTTGCTCGCCAAAGGCAAGGAAGACCCGAACCACCTCGGCGCCGGGTCCTATGCTTTCCTGCAACTGATCGGCGTGGTCGCGGTCGGGTGGACATGGTTGCGGCTCGCCAGGGCCGCCTTGCCCGATGCCGACGACCCGTTCTGTGCCGCCAAGCTGGCCACGGCGCGGCACTATGCGCTGCATGGCTTGTCTCAGGCGGTGACGCTCAGACGCAAGGTCGAGGCCGGTGCGGAAGTGTTGATGGCGATGCCGGCCGAGGCCTTCCAGCGCGACTGAAGCTCAGGGCCAGCGAGGGAACATGCCCCGCGGATCGTATTGCATTCGAAGCTCCTCGATCCTCTCGAGCGCTTCGGGAGTGAAGCATTCGGCGCGGCGTTCGGATGCGATGGTCAAGTCCGCCTCGCCGACGTAGCGGCCGGTGCGGCAGGGTGCGAGGGCGTCATCGATCCGGCGCACCCACGTGCGGTTGGCTTCGTCGTGCGCCGGGTCGTCCCACAGCGCGTAGATGCCAGCGCCCGTGCCGCCGCCTACCGAAAGCGCCGCATCGCCGGGCAAAGCCACGCGCGAGTGGCCACCGAGCGCAACCAGATCGATGGTCGAATGAGGTCCCGGCGCAGGCAGATGATGGACCGCCAGCAGCAGCTCGCCGAGCGATGCGTTGCTCCACAGGTGGTCGGCGGCGCCACGCTTGCTGTCGGGCATCGGCGACATCCGGAACAGCCCGGTGAAGGGAACGATCTCCGCCCTCGGCTCGCCGATAGCCTTCGCCGCGGCGGGCGGCGAAGCGAACGAGGCGAGTTTGGCGCGCGCCTCGTCGTCGCTCTCGCCGCAAGCCGAGGCTCGCAGCACCACCGCCCACTCGCCGGTATCCCAATGCGCGAGCAGGAAGCATCCGATCTCCGCCGTCGGATGCGCGGCTGCGGTTGCGGCTGTAAGCCAGTCGGCGAGGGTGGACACGCTCCTTGCGGAAAAGGCCATGCGCCACGCGCAAGTCGCAGGCGGAAGCGGGTGGAGCTTGAGGTGGTAGGCGATGATCGCGGCGAAGAATCCCGCTCCGCCACCTCTCGCAGCCCAGAACAGATCCGCATGTTGGTCTGCGCTAGCCAGGAGGATGTCGCCAGCAGCGGTGACTATCTCGATTGCCGCGACATTGCCGCAGGCCGCGCCCCACTCGCCGGCGTTCCAGCCGAACCCGCCCGCAAGAATGTAACCGCTCAGCCCGACATCCACGCAGTGCCCGACCGGAAAGGCGAAGCCTCGCTCCGCCAGCCGCTCGCTCAGCGCGCCTCCTCGAATGCCGGCGCCGACCCGTGCAGTGCGACGCTCCTTATCGATCTCGACGAAATCGAGCTCGCCGATGTCGAGCAGCAAGCCGCCGTCGCGAAGCGCTGCCGCCTCGTAATGATGACCGCTCCCGCGCGGCGAAACCGTGAGCCCATGCGCGGCGGCGAAGCGGATCGCAGCGGCCACATCCTCGATCGAACGCACCGAAACGATCGCATCGGGTGCGCGCGCCATGTCGAGCCGCTTGTTCCAGATCACTCGCTCGCGTGCTGCGTTGTAGCCGGGCTGTCCGCGGGCGACAGCGCCGGCAAGTTCGTCGAAAGGCGCGGGCATGCCCTGCCTAACCGAACACCTCGTCGAACAGTTCCAGCATCGCCGCCCAGCTCTGGCGGTCGGCGCTGGCGTCGTATGCAGTGGCAGGGTTCTCAGTCGGGGCGGGGTTGGTGAAACCGTGTCTTACGCCACTGTACGAATGGAAGTGCCAGCTGGCCTGCGCCGCATCCATTTCCTCCCAGAAAGCAAGCACCTGGTTGCGCGACACCATTGGATCAGCGTCGCCGTGGCAGACGAGGATCCGCGCGGTGATCTTGCCAGGCGCGGCGGGCAAGCCAGTGTCGAGCAGTCCGTGGAAGCTTACCACCGCCTCGAGCGGCGCCCCGTCGCGCGCCAGCTCGAGCGCCGCCTGCCCGCCCATGCAGAACCCGATCGCCGCGAGCGGCAGGCCCTGCGCCTCGGGCAGCACGGCAAGCGCCCTGAGCCCGGCTTTGACGCGGCGGCGGTATGCGAGCGGATCGGGCCGGATCTCGGCGGCGAGGGCGCGAGCCTCGTCGAAGCCGGCAGGGCGCTTGCCGTAGAAGTCGGCAACCAGCGCGAGATCGCCGGCTTCGGCCAGCATCAGCGCTTTGTTCTCGACAGCCGGTGTCGAGTTCATGATCGTCGGAAAGACGAGGATCGCCGCGCGCGGCGTGCCGGCGGGGCGGGCCAGGAGGCCGGTCAGAGAGGTGGCGCCGTCGGCGTAGTCGAGGGGTTGGAGCAACGTCTTCCCTGCCGTCTTCGGATGATCCCTATTGTATCGTCCGCGTGGATACGACAGCCAGGTACTTCATCCGCTCGGCGGCTGGAACGAGCATCTGGAACTGCGAGAACCGCCCATCGAGCAGCTGGCAGGTGCCGGAGTCGACTTGCGGCCCGATCGGACCCACTAGCACCAGCAGCGGCTGCGTCACGCGATAGACCGTCACGCGCTGGACGTCCGATTTCCACTCTTGCAGCACGGCCAGGTTCTCGCGCACTTCGCCGACGGTCTCGATCAGATCGAAAGTGCCGAACCCGCCCGGCTGATCGTCGCGCTGGGTCGACGACAGCGCCATCTGGAACATGGCGCCCGGCTGCAGGACCGAAACGGTTGGCGTGAACCAGTCGGGCCACGGCGACTGTCCGTCGACCAGATCGAGGTAAGCCGCCCGGGCAGCCTCGGCGCTCGCGTAGCGCCAGGCATGCTCGTGCATCCACTCGAGCGCCGGCGGGGAGCTCATGTCCTTGACGTCGCAGGCTGAGGCCTGCTGCGCCGAGGCTGCGCCCGGCACGAACAGCGCCGCGATGGCCAGCCCTGCGGCAGCCAGCTTCTGATCGATCAATTCTTCTCCCCCCTTTGACGGCCTATTCGGTGGGCAGGAAGTCCGGCACCGACAGATACCGCTCGCCCGTATCGTAGTTGAAACCGAGCACTCGGGTGCCAGGCGCCAGCTCCGCCAGCTTCTGCTGGATTGCGGCAAGTGTCGCACCGCTCGAGATGCCGACCAGCAGACCCTCTTCGCGGGCACAGCGGCGCGCCATTTCCTTGGCATCCTCGGGCCCGACCTGGATCGCGCCGTCGATCGCCTGGGTATGCAGGTTGGCGGGGATGAAGCCCGCGCCGATGCCCTGGATAGGGTGCGGGCCGGGCTGACCGCCGGAGATGACCGGGCTGAGCGTCGGCTCGACCGCGTAGGCCTTGAGGCCGGGCCACGCCTTTTTCAGCTGCTCCGCGCAGGCGGTAAGGTGACCGCCGGTGCCTACTCCGGTGATCACCACCGCTGGCGGAGCGTCGGCGAAGTCGCGCAGGATCTCCTGCGCGGTGGTGCGGGCGTGGACTTCGACGTTGGCGGGGTTTTCGAACTGCTGCGGCATCCACCCCCCTTCGGTCTGGTCCAGCAGTTCCTGCGCGCGGGCGAGCGCGCCCTTCATGCCGAGCTCCTTGGGCGTTAGGTCGAACGTCGCGCCATAGGCCAGCATCAGGCGCCGCCGTTCGAGCGACATCGATTCGGGCATGACCAGAACCAGCTTGTAGCCTTTGACCGCGGCGACCATCGCCAGGCCGATGCCGGTGTTGCCCGAGGTCGGCTCGATGATCGTGCCGCCTTCGCGCAGCGTGCCGGATTTCTCGGCGTCTTCGACCATGGCGAGCGCGATGCGGTCCTTGATTGAACCGCCGGGATTAGCCCGCTCGCTCTTCACCCACACCTCGTGGTCCGGGAACATTCGCGCCAGGCGGATGTGCGGAGTGTTGCCGATGGTGGCGAGGACGTTGTCGGCCTTCATGTCGCGGGCTCCTGACTGGGGATACGGGGCAAGTCACGGGACAGATACGATGTGTCGAACGTCTTGGCGCGGCGTAGTTCGGGGAAGATCACCGCCCAGATCGCGGTGACGACTATCGCACCCACGCCGCCGAAGGCAACCGCGCCGACCGCACCGAGCAGCGCGGCCATGAGCCCCGACTGCAGCTCGCCGAGCTCGTTCGAAGCGGAGATCGCAAGCCCGTTGATGGCCGAAACCCGGCCGCGCATCGCGTCGGGCGTGTTGAGCTGGACCAGCGAGTTGCGGATGAACACGCTGATCATGTCGGCCGCGCCGAGCAGCGCCAGCAGCGCGAGCGAGAGCGCGAAGCTGCGGGAGAGCGCGAAGGCGACCGTCACCGCGCCGAACGCGGCAACCGCCCACAGCATCTTGACCCCGACGTTGTGCTCGAGAGGCCGCCAGCTCAGCCAGGCGGCGACCAGCGAAGCGCCGACCGCAGGCGCGCCGCGCATCAGGCCAAGACCGCCCGAGCCGACCTCGAGGATATCGCGCGCGAACACGGGGAGCATCGCGGTCGCTCCGCCGAGCAGGACCGCGAACAGGTCCAGCGTGATGCAGCCGAGCAGGAACCGCTCGCGCCGGACGAACACGAAGCCCTCCTTGATCTGCCGCAGCGGACGCGCCGGCGGACCGTCGTGGACCGCGCGCATCGGCGGAATGCTCGAGATCAGCAGCCCGGAGACGAGCAGCAGCGCGGCGGAGACGAAGTGCGGCAGCGAAGGGCTCGCCTCGAACAGGAAGCCGCCGGCCGCGGGGCCCACCACGGTGCCGATCTGCCAGCCCATCGACGAAAGCGCGATCGCCTTTGGCAGCAGTGAGGGCGGGACGATGTTCGGGGCGATGGCCGAGAGGGCAGGGCCGTTGAACACCCGCGCCGCGCCGTGCGCCGCGGCGAGCGCGAACAGCAACGGCAGGGTGAGCGCATCGTTCGCTGTCGCGATGGCGAGCGTCAGCGCAATACCGCAATCGATCAGGTTGGCGAACAGCACGACGTGGCGGCGGTCGAAGCGATCGGCAGCGAGCCCCGCGACCGGCGTCAGCAGCAGGAGCGGCACGAACTGCGCCGCGCCGAGCAGCCCGAGCATGAACGCCGCGTCGCGCACGCCCATGCCGTAATCGGCGCGCGCGACGTCGTTAGTCTGGTAGCCGATCAGCACTACCATCGCCAGCGTGGCGAGGCATCGCGCATCCGCATCATCGGTCGCGGTGACCTTAAACGACACCACTGCGCCGGCGGGA
>CBHCZH010000129.1:0-10539 GCA_965977975.1 uncultured bacterium | reverse complement strand
GTGAACTTGATGCCCGGGTTTTCAGCCTCGATCTTCTTCATCTCCTCGATCACCGCGTCGTAGACGGTGACGTCGGACGAGCCCTTGGCGCGCTCGATGCCGAAAGTGACCACTTGCCGGTCGTTGATCTTGGCGATCGAGGTCTGCTCGGAATAGCCGTCGTAGACTTGCGCGACCTGGTCGAGCCGGATGGTGCGCCCGCCGCCGAGGCTGATGCGCGTATTGGCGAGGGCGCGCGCGTCGTCGGCGTTGCCGAGCACGCGCACCGACTGACGCGAGCCGGCGATCTCGGCGGCGCCGCCGGCGGCGTCGACGTTGACCTGGCGCAGCGCCTGGTTGAGCGCGCTGGCGGTGACGCCGAGCGCCTGCATCCGCGCCGGATCGAGCACGACGCGGATCTCGCGGTCGACGCCGCCCGCGCGGCTGACTGCGGCCATGCCCTCGATAGACAGCAGGCGGCGCGCGATGGTGTCGTCGATGAACCAGCTGAGCTGCTCCATCGTCATGTCGTCGGCCTGGACCGCGAAATAGCCGATCGGCCCGCCGGAAATCTCTTCCTTGGTCACTCTCGGCTCGAGGATCCCGTCGGGCAGGTCGCCGCGGATCTGGTCGAGCGCGTTCTTGACGTCGTTGACCGCCTGGTCGGAATTCACGCCGATCTGGAACTGGACGAACGTGTTGCTGTTGCCTTCGCGCGCGCCCGACTGAATCTCGTCAACGCCGTTGACCGAGCGGACCGCCGCTTCCACCTTCTGCGTGATCTGGGTCTCGATCTCGGTCGGCGCGGCGCCGGGCTGGCTGATCGAGATGTTGACCGCCGGGAAATCGATGTCCGGGCTGTTGTTGACGTCCATCGAGCTGAACGAGACGAACCCGGCCAGAGTCAGCCCGATGAAGAGCACGATGGGGACGATCGGATTGCGGATCGCCCAGGCGGAAATGTAGCGCAGGTTCATCGCGCCGAAGCCTCAGACACGGTCTATCGGCCTCCGTTCGCGGCAACCGGGTTGACCTTGTCGCCTTCGTTGACGAAGCCCCCGGCGCGAGTGATCACCCGCTCGGTGCCGTTGAGCCCGGCGACGACCGCGATCCCGGCGTCCGTCACGATCCCAGTCCTGACGTTGCGCCGCACGACGCGGTCGTCGCGGCCGACGATATAGACGTAGGAACCCTTCTCGTCGGACTGGATCGCGCTTTCGGGCAAGCGCGGCGCGACGATCGTCCCGCGCGAGATCTGGGCCGAGGCGAAGCCGCCGGGGCGGATCGCCGGGTCATACGGCAGCGCGATACGGGCGATCCCCTGCCGGTCCGCCGCGTCGATCATCGGCGAGATCTGCCAGATCTGCCCGGTGAAGCTCTTGCCGCTGCCGACCGGAGTGACGATCGCGGTTCGCCCAGCCGAAAGCACCGCCAGGTCGTCTTCGTTGACGTCGGCGAGCAGCTCCATCTCGCCGCCGCGGGCGATTGTGAACGGCGGCTCGGCGCCGCCGCCGAGAACCTGGCCGATCTCGACGTTGCGGTCGAGCACCAGCCCCGCGGCCGGAGCGACGATGTTGAGGCGGGCGTTGCGCGCGAGCAGCTCGCGGTACTGGGCTTCGGACACCCTGACGCGGGCCCGCGCGGCATCGCGCGTGGCGGTCAGGCGGTCGACGTCGGCCTTGCTGATGAAGCCGCGGTCGACCAGCCGCAGCGCGCGGTCGAGATTGGCCTGGGCGAGGTTGGCATCGGCCCGCGCGACCTCGATCTGCGCCGCGGCGCTTTGCGCCTGCTGGGTCTGCACCGAGCGGTCGATGACCGCCAGCACCTGGCCGGCGCGCACCCAATCGCCCGGCTCGACCGAGATCGAGACCACGCGGCCGCCTTCGCCGACGACGCCGACCGGCATCGCCCGCCGCGCGGCAAGCGTGCCGGTGGCGCTAATCGTCCCTTCGACCGAGGCGCGGCCGGGAGCGACGACCGAGACCGTTGGAATCTGCTGGCCTTCCTGCGGCGGGAACGCCTGCTCCTCGCTGCCGCCGTAAAACAACACGCCGCCGCCGATGATCAGCGCGACGATGATCGCGACGGCGATCAGGATTCGCCGCCGCCGATTCCGCCGCGGATCGAGCTCGACGTCGTCGACGAGCACTTCGGGCGCGCCGCTCAGGTCGGCCACTTTCGCTTCGTAGTTCATCAGCGCATCAGCCTCACAGCCTCACGCCCGGCACAAGCGGGGGCGGGCCATACCATGTTTAACGGCGTCGCACACCCGTGTCTGTGCGCGCCGCCACCCGGGGTGCCGCATAGACGCAATACACCCGTCTAGCAACGGACCGCTCCATGAAGAACACCCTCGGCCCGACGAAGAACGATCCAACGAGCGGCCGAATCGGCGCGAAAAAGGGCGGCTCGCGAGCGCGGGCCGCCCTTCGTACTTTTTTGTATCAAATTGTCCGGCCCGGCGGTTCGCGCCGAACGGCTCCTAACGCACGCGTCCGCGCTGGACGAGATTGACGATACCCAGCAGCACTATCGCGCCGACCAGCGCGATAAGGAACCCGGTCAGATTGAACGTCTGGATCGTGCCGCCGGTATCGAGAAGCGCTCCCGCCAGCACGTTGCCGATCAAGGCGCCGATGATACCGACCACGATGTTCCAGAGAATACCCATGGATGCGTCGCGGCGCATGACGATGCTCGCCAGCCAACCGGCCACGCCTCCGACGATGATTGCTACCAGCCAACCCATCACAGATCTCCTGCTCGCCGCACGTTATGTGCGCACGCCGACCCAACGGGGCGTGCGGCGATGCGTTCCCTTGGATCCGCGCGCCGATTTTACGGCGCGGACCGGGGAAGAGAACGATGGAAGGACCTTCGCGCCGGTAGTTTGCGCACCGGCCGCAGCTCAATACTTGAGCTGGCGTTCGTAAAGATCGCGGTAGTGCTGGATGCGGGTGACGCGCAGGCCCTGCATGCCCGACCGATCGACCGCGCGCTGCCAGCCGGCGAATTCCTCGAGCGTCAGGTTGTAGCGCTCGAGCACCTCGTCGATGGTCAGCAGTCCGCCGTTGACCGCGGCCACGACCTCGGCCTTGCGGCGCACGACCCAGCGCTTGGTGCTGGGCGAAGGCAAGCTGGCGATGGTCAGCGGCTCGCCAAGCGGCCCGATCACCTGCGCAGGGCGGATTTTCTGGTTCTCGATCATCTAATTCCTCGCCACGCCGGTTGCGGCGCCTTGCACGGCCTGGTCCGCAATGCCTTCGGGGCCTTTGCCATAGCCTGAATCTTCAAGGTTAACGCCGTGCTTACCATTGTGATGCGCGGCGATGCAGCGCGCCGAGCCAGCATCGAAGCTGGCTTCCGAACCCGCGGCACTGCCTTCGAACGACTCGCGCAGCTCGCGCGCCGCGGACAGCCGGGCGACCAGGTCGCCCCAGCTGAGCGGGCGCAGGCTTTCGCCTTCCTGCGCCTCCTCGAACGGGAGCGCATCGGCGGTTCTCGGCGGTTTTCCCTCGAACATGTCCGCTTCCTAGACCGCCAAGCGTCAAGAACCGGTAAATCGCCGGTTTACCTGCCGTTAGACTGTCGCGTTTGGCCTGAGCGGGTAGCGGGTGTAAGCGCGCGCGATGAACCCGGCTTCACTTCTCGCGCCCGACGCCGCTGCGCTGTTCGACTTGCCGCGCGCCGCGCCCGCGTGCCGCATAGTCGTGGCGATGTCGGGCGGCGTCGACAGCTCGGTCGTCGCCGCGCTCGCCGCGGCGAGCGGTGCCGAAGTAATCGGGATCACGCTGCAACTCTACGACTTCGGCGCCGCCACCGGGCGCAAGGGCGCTTGCTGCGCCGGCGACGACATCCGCGACGCACGGGCGGTCGCCGACCGGCTCGGCATCGCACATTATGTCTTCGACCACGAGAGCGCGTTTCGCGAGGACGTGGTCGATCGCTTCGCCGACGACTACCTCGCCGGCCGCACTCCGGTTCCATGCATCCGCTGCAACATGGGCCCCAAGTTCACCGACCTGCTGCGAATGGCGAGAGAGCTCGGCGCCGATTGCCTCGCCACGGGGCATTACGTGCGGCGAGTTCCCGGCGCCGGCGGCCCCGAGCTGCAGCGCGCGCTCGATCCGGCCCGCGACCAGTCGTACTTCCTGTACGCGACCACAGAGGAGCAGCTCGCCTACCTGCGTTTCCCGCTCGGCGGAGTGCCGAAGCAGGAAGTGCGGCGGATCGCCGAAGGTTTCGGCCTGGCCGTCGCGACCAAACCCGACAGCCAGGACATCTGCTTCGTGCCCGACGGGGACTATGCGAAGGTCGTCCGCGCGTTGCGGCCCGATGGCGCGAGACCAGGACGAATCGTCCACGCCGAGACCGGCGCGACGATCGGCCAGCATGCGGGCGTCATCCATTACACGGTCGGCCAGCGCCGCGGGCTCGAGATCGGCGGCCAGGCCGAGCCACTTTACGTAGTCGCGCTCGACGCCGCAGCGGCCGAAGTCAGGGTCGGCCCGAGGCGGCTGCTGGCGGTCTCGGCAGCACGGATCGCAGAGACCAATCGCATCGGTCCGCTGCCCGATCTGCCGCTGACGGCGAAAGTGCGGTCGCTGGCGAGGCCGGTTCCGGTCACGCTCGAAGGTCCGCTCGGCGCCGGCCGCGAAACGACGATCCGCTTCGCCGAGCCGGAGTATGGCGTCGCGCCGGGCCAGGCGGCGGTACTCTACGCAGGCGAGCGCGTGGTCGGCGGCGGCTGGATCGAAGCGACCGAACCCGCTTAGCCTTCCCAGGGTTCGAGCATGCAGCCGAAGCCCTCGCGATAAGTTGCCGTGGCGCTGGCGATCAAGGGGACGCGCGCGGTAACGCTCTTCGTCTCCGGGTCGTCGCTCAGGAGAACGACTTCCATCCCCGGTTCGAAGTCCTTCTCGCAATCCTCGAGCCCGCGCCCGGCAATGTAGCGGCACGAGCAGGCCATGCGCGCACCGAAGGCGGTGCCGGTAGTGGTATAGCCTTCGATCGGCTCGCGATAGACCCAGCCCACGCCGGCGACGAGGACGGCGGTCGCGAGCACGATTTGCGGCCAAATCCGGCGCCGGCCTGAAGTGCTTCGCTTTGCGGTTGCCATTGCCCGGTGCCTGGAGGAAGAACGGCGCGTCGATGCCGCGCCGTGCCGTTTCTAGCCCGCTATCCGCTCTGCTGCCAGCCCTGGTTCTGGCCGGCTGCAGCGAACCTGCGCCCGCGCCCGAGCAGCCGTTGCCGGCGGCTGCGCTCGAAGCGGTCTCCGAAGATCCGGGAGTGGATCGCGAAAGGTTGGCCCATGCGGTGGACGAGCTGTTTACCCGGGAGGGGATCGGCGAGACGCGCGCAGTGATCGTGATGCACGCGGGCGAGGCTGCGGCCGAGCGCTACGGCGAAGGGTATGGCCCCGATACCGCGTTCGTCGGCTGGTCGATGTCAAAGACGGTCATGGGCGTGCTGATCGGCATGCTGGTGGCCGACGGCCGGCTGAGGCTCGATACACCGCCGCCGATTCCCAACTGGCAGCGCGCCGGCGACCCGCGCGGCGAAGTCACGCTGCGCCAGTTGCTGCAGATGCGTTCCGGCTTGCGCCACGAGGAGAAGGCGGAGCCGGTCTATATCTCGCCCGAAGTGCGGATGATGTTCCTCGACGGGCGCGACGACATGGCCGGCTGGGCCGAAGCGCAGCCGCTCGAAAGCGAGCCGGGCAGCGAGTTCGACTATTCGACCCCGACGACGATGATCCTCGCCGACATCGCCGCGCGGGTGCTCGCTCCGAAGGGCGGGGCGGCCGAACGGCAAGCGGCGATGGCGGACTATCTGCGCGCGAGGCTGGCGGTGCCGCTCAGTATGGATTCGCTCATCGCCGAATACGATCGCGCGGGCACGATGATGGGCGGTTCGATGGTGTGGGCGACCGCGCGCGACTGGGCGAGGTTCGGCGAGTTCCTGCGCCACAAGGGCTCGGTCGCGGGCGCTCAGATCGTGCCGCGCGGCTGGATCGAATTCATGACGTCCGCCAACCCGCGTGCGCCCGACTACGGAGCGATGATCTGGCTCAACAGCCCGTCCGGCGGCGCGCGCGAGGTTCTGTTCCCCGACCGGGGGCCAGCCAGCCTGTTCGCGGCGGTCGGCCACCTCGGCCAGTACGTGCTCGTCTCGCCGAGCCAGAAGCTGGTGGTGGTGCGGCTCGGCAAGACCGACGACGCGGACCGGCCCGCGCTCGTTGATGCGCTGACCGAGATCGTTGCGCTTTATCCCGAGACGTAGAACGTCCCCTCCACCACCGTCGCGCATTGGCCGCCGAGCCACGCCTTGTGGCCGTCGAGGCGGCAGGTGAGGTCCCCGCCGCGCGTGGAGGCCTGGTGGGCGGTGAAGCCGTCGCGTCCCAGCTTGGCCGCCCAGAACGGGGTGAGCACCGCGTGGGCCGAGCCGGTGACGCTATCCTCGTCGACTCCGGCGCCCGGTACGAACACCCGGCTGACGACGTCGGTCGTCTCACCCGGCGCGGTACAAATGAACTGGTCGTCGCCGAGCTTGGCCAGGCCCTTGAAATCGGGCCGAAGCGCGCGGACTTCGTCCTCGCTCCCCAGCAAGAACACGCTGTAGCGGTCAGGACTGCGCCAGACCTCGCGCGGCTCGATGCCGAGCAGCACGGCCGCCTCGGGCCATTCGCCGGGCGAGGTAGGGATTGCCGGCAACGCGAGCTCGAGCCCGCCTTCCGCCATCCGGCGCACTTCGAGGATCCCGGCCTTGCGCGTGCGGAACGTGACCCGGTCACCGCCGTCCCGCTCCAGCAGCACATGACCGCTCGCCAGCGTGGCATGGCCGCACAGGCGGATTTCGCAGCTCGGGGTGAACCAGCGGAGCTCCCAGTCGGCGGCGCCGGTCGAATCGCGCACGACGAAGGCCGTTTCGGCGAAGTTGTTCTCCTCGCCGATTGCCTGCAGGGTCGCGTCCGGAAGCCATTCGTCGAGCGGCATGACCGCCGCCTGGTTTCCGGCGAAGGCGCGGTCGGCGAAAGCGTCGACATGCCAGTACGGCAGCGCGAGTCGGCTCATGGCTTGTTCTCCAGCTTGGCGAATTCGTCGGCCTCGACCAGCTTGTTGCCGGGCTCGTCGACATGACCTTCGGGGTCGATATGGATCAGCAGCTCCATTCCCGGAAAGGCGCGGCAAAGATCCTCCTCTACCCGTTCGATCACCCCATGCGCTTCGGCAACCGTCATGGTTGGCGGCAGATCGACGTGGAACTGCACGAAATCGCGGTCGCCGCTGGTGCGGGTCCGTAAGTCGTGCAGCTTGCTGAGCTCGGGGTGGAGTGCCGCGCACTCGATGAAGCGAAGCCGTTTCTCCTCGGGCCACTCGCGGTCCATCAGGTTGTCGACCGCCTCCCGCGAGGCGCGCCAGGCGCCCCACAGCAGCCAGCCGGCAATGCCGAGCCCGAACAGCGGATCGGCTTGCGCAAAGCCGAGGTACTGATCGGCCGCCAGCGCCGCGATCACCGCGAGGTTGAGCAGCAGGTCCGATTGGTAGTGGATGCTGTCGGTGCGGATCGCGAGGCTGCCGGTGCGGCGAATCACGTGCCGCTGCCAGGCGAGCAGCGCGAACGTGGCGAGGATCGCGATGCCGGAAACCAGGATGCCGTCGCCGGCCGCTTCCACCCGGCCGCCCTCGACAAGACGAATCACCGCGCGGAAGGCGATCGCGCCGGCCGAGAGGACAATCAGGATCACCTGGACCATCGCCGCCAGCGCCTCGGCCTTGCCGTGCCCGAAGCGATGGTCCTCGTCCGCTGGATGTGCCGCGATCCACACGCCGGCGAGCGTGGCGAGACTGGCGACGAGGTCGAGCGCGCTGTCGGCGAGGCTTCCGAGCATCGCCGTCGAGCCCGTCCGCCACACGGCCCAGCCCTTCAGCCCGGCCAGGAACAGCGCCATCGCGATCGAGGCGAACGCGGCGCTGCGGGTTAGGAACGCACGCTGGATCACGGATAGAGCAGCCAGCTCGACCAGCCCTGGCCGGTTTCGTCCGGCGAATGGTCCGAATGTTCGCGCTGACCATGGGAAGCCGTTCGCTCGCGCACGAACAGCCGCCGCTCGTGCAGCCGGTGCTCGCGACTGATCCAGAATTCGATCCGCTTGGGCACGAGGCGGAAGCCGGTCCAGTGTGGCGGGCGTGGCACCGAGCCGTCGGGATAGGTTTCGCGCAGTGCCTCCACGCGCGCCAGATAGGTCTCCCGGCTATCGAGCGGACGCGACTGGTCCGAGGCGGCCGAGCCGAGCCGCGAATCGGGATGGCGCGAGGCGAAATAGGCGTCGGCCATGTCGGCGCTCACTTCCTCGAGCGGCCCTTCGATCCGGATCTGCCGCTGCAGCGATTTCCAGTGGAACAGCAGCGCCGCCTGCGGATTGGCGTGGATTTCGCCGCCCTTGCGGCTTCCGGCATTGGTGTAGAACACGAAGCCTTCCGGCCCGTGCCCCTTGAGCAGCACCATCCGCACCGAGGGCCGTCCGTCGGGCGTCGCGGTGGCGAGCGCCATCCCATTCGGATCGTTCGGCTCGCTCGCGTGTGCCTCGGCGAACCACGCTTCGAACAGCGCGAGCGGATCGCCATGCGGAATGGCTTCCTGTTCAGCTTTCACGGCGCGATCCTGACGAAGCTGACAACTCTGACACAGTCCAGGCGGAGCCATCGGCTGATCGCCGAAGCGTCGCCTTGGCGGACTGGAGAGGGAGCGCTTTCGTGGTCATGGTGCCGCCCTATCGGCTCGGCCGCGTGTAGGAAAGTCTTGCGCCCGCCGGCCGGTGCGCCATCATCGTCTGGCTATGCCCACAACCGTGCTTCTCGCTGTGCTCGCTTTGACGGCCGCAACATTCCTCTGGTTTGCGATCCTGATTCTTAGACACGGCGCACGACAACGCTTTGTCACTGACGCTCCCTTATGGAGAATTCTCTTTTGGTCCCTAGGCTTCCAATTGGCTCTCGCGACCGCCGATTGGCTGACCGGCGACGAGGATGCCAGGCCGCTGGGCTGGCGACTAGGGTTTGGCTCCGCGCTCTTGATCGGCGCGGTGGCGGTCTGGCTAACCGGCTTTCTCTTCGGTCGTTGGCGAGCGACGAAGCGCGAAGGAATCCTCAAGCGGTAGGCCGCCATTGCAGCGAGCGTATTCCCTCGCTTGCGCCCCCCAACCGTTCTGCCTAGCTAACACGCCATGGCAGCCGATCCTTATGCGACCCTGGGCGTTCAGCGCGGTGCGAACGAGAAGGACATCAAGTCCGCCTATCGCAAGCTCGCCAAGGAGCTGCATCCGGACCGCAACAAGGACAACCCGGCGGCCTCGGCGCGCTTCTCGGACGTGACCAAGGCCTACGACCTCCTCAGCGACAAGGACAAGCGGGCGCGGTTCGACCGCGGCGAGATCGATGCCGACGGCAACCCGGCGATGCCGTTCGGCGGCGGGTTCGGAGGCGGCGGATTCCGCCCTGGCGCGGGCAACGGGCCGGGCGGGTTTTCGGCGAGCGACTTCGAAGGCTTCGGCGCCGAGACCGACCTCAGCGACCTGTTCGAAGGACTGTTCGGAGGCCGGACCGGCGGCTCGGGCGGCCTTGGCGGGGGGTTCGGCAGCCGTCGGCAGGCGCCGCCGCAGCGGGGCGCCAACGTCAGCTATCGCTTCAAGGTGCCGTTTGCCGACGCAGCCACGCTCAAGCCGCAGCGAATCACGCTTGCCGACGGATCGACGATCGACCTGAAGCTCCCCGGAGGCGTCGAGGACGGCACGCAGATGCGCCTCAAGGGCAAGGGCCAGCCCGGTCCCGGCGGCAATGGCGACGCGCTGGTCACGGTGCAGATCGAGCCGCATCCGTTCTTTGCCCGCGACGGCGACGACGTCCGGCTGGAGCTGCCGATCACGCTCGACGAGGCGGTACGCGGCGCCAAGGTCAAGGTCCCGACCGTGGACGGCCCGGTCATGCTGACGGTCGCGCCGGGCTCCGGCTCGGGCAAGGTACTGCGGCTCAAAGGCAAGGGCTTCACGAAGAAGAACGGCGAGCGCGGCGACCAGCTGGTGACGCTCGGAATCGAGCTGCCCGATGACCTGGACGAACTCGCCGGCCGCCTCGAGGGATGGAGCGATCCCACCAGCCCACGGAACCGCCTCGGCGTCTAAGCCATTGGCTTTGACGCAACACGACGGCTAGGAAAGGGCGCGATGGCTCCCGGATTGACGGACCACGACCGCCCAGGCCCGCCGGTCCCCGACTTGTCGCCCGAGGCGCGGCGCAAGGAAGCGCTCAAGCACAAGGCCGGGCTGCCGGGGCATGTTGCCCGCGCAGTGGGGCCGGGAAGCAAGGCGCGCGAGGTGCTCACCCGCGTGTTCGTCGGCACCTACAACGACGGCTTCATCCACGCCGGCAACCTTGCCTACCTCGCGGTCGTCTCGATCTTCCCGTTCTTCATCACCGGGGCGGCGCTGTTTTCGCTGATCGGCGAGGAAAGCAGCCGGGCGGCCTCGATCAACGCGCTTCTCTACGCGATGCCTCCGGCGGT
>CBHCZH010000128.1:0-10582 GCA_965977975.1 uncultured bacterium | reverse complement strand
GCACGAACTGCTTGGCCTTGTTGACCGCGAAGTTCTTGAAGCTGTTGATCGCCAGATACTCGAGCAACGCGAACGCATCGGGGCCGCGCACGTAAAGCTCGACCATGTGGTAGCTCTGGTTGAACAGCACGGCGGTCTTGGCCCAGGCGCGCTGCTCGTTGCGCCAGTTGGAATACTCGGCCGGCACTCCGGGGTAGACGTTCGGGCCGACCTGCTGGTTGCGCAGGAACTCGACGATGTCGCCGGCCTGGTCCAGCTTCTGTTGCAAGGTCTGTTCGGTCATTGTGCGGCCTCTCCTAAGGCGGGTTGACGGGTTTTGGGTTAGGTGCTCGCCGGCGTCTGAAGCCAGGCGGCGATGGCTTGATTGACCGTCCCGGGCGCCTCGAGCGGCAGCATGTGTCCGGCGCCTGGGACGATCACCAGATCGGAATCGGCGACGCGCGCGGCGATCGACTCATGCTGCGCGGGCGGGCTCCAGGTGTCGAGCTCGCCGGTCATGACCAGCGTCGGGCAGGCGATCTTACCGAGCAGCCGCACCTGCTCGGGCCGGCCGAGCAGCGCCTCGATCTGCGCGTCGAAGATGACCTGGTTTTGGTCGAGGCACATCTGCCGTATGGAACCGTAGAGTTCCTCGTTCGCGCGGCCGGCTTTGGCCACCATCGGCGGCAGCCAGGCATCGACCAGCGCTTCGAACCCGCGGACATGCCCGATCGCCTGGAGCGCTCGGCGGTTCTCGGGCTCGTCCGGCCCGAGCGGATGGACACCGGTGCTGCACAACGCGAGACGCCGCACACGATTCGGAGCGAGCCGGAAGACCTCGAGCGCAACTCGGGCGCCCATCGAGTGGCCGAACAGGTCGAACGACTGAGGCGCCTGTTCCAGCGCGACGCGGGCCATATCTTCGAGCGTGTCCGCTTGGCCGTAACCATCGACAGCACGCGATTCCGAGAACGCGGCGAGCTGCGGTGCGAACACGCGCGCATCGCAAATCAGCCCGGGCAGGAATAGCAGCATCGCTCTCGCCATGTTATTCGCAGGTGTGAAAAATTCGTCTATACGAAAACGCTTCGCAGCGCTAGACACTTTGTCAGCGCCTGCCGAGCGCCTATGGCGCCCGGCAATCGAGATCCGAGGGAGGAACCGATTCGATGTCCTACGCCGCCATTCACCCCGACTGGGAAAAGCCGCGCCACAACATGGTCGACGGCTACTCGCTCGAGATGACGGCAAGGGAATTGGATGGCCTGCGCGAAGCTGCCCCGCTGATCCGACCTCAGACGCAGGTTGCGATCACGTTCCTCCCCGGCGAGGAAATGGCGCAGCGCGTCGCAGCCGCGAAACTGGTCCGCGAGCTCGGCTTCGAGCCGATCGTTCACTTGTCCGCCCGCCGCCTTGCCTCGCGCGACGAGCTCGACGACTATCTTGCGCGCGTTGCCGGCGAGGCCGCGGTCAAGCGCGCGTTCCTGATCGCCGGCGATCCCCCCGAACCCGAAGGTCCGTTCGAAGATTCGATGCAAGTGATCGAATCCGGCCTGCTCGAGAAACACGGGATCGCGATCATCGGTGTCGGCGGCCACCCGGAGGGCCATGCGAATGTCTCCAAACCCGACTTATGGGTGTGGATGGAGCGCAAGATCGCTGCGTTGCGGGAGCGGGGGATCGTGCCGCTGGTCGTCACCCAGTTCGCATTCGACGACGACGCGATCGTCGAATGGGTCGGCGAGATGCGCCGACGCGGGATCGACGTGCCGGTGCGCCTCGGCGTCCCCGGCCCGGCGGGCATCAAGCGGCTCCTCGGCTTCGCCAAGCGCTGCGGCGTCGGCGCTTCGGCCAGCGTGTTGAAGAAGTACGGCATCTCGCTGACCAACCTCATCGGCAGCGCCGGGCCCGACAAGCTGGTCAACACGCTCGATACCAAGCTCAACGACGAAGAGCACGGCCGCGTTCGCCTGCACTTCTATCCGTTCGGCGCGCTGACACCCACGGCCGAATGGGTCAACCAGTACGACGCGAGGCACCAGTAAGATGGCAGCGATCATCGATGGGCGTGCCGTCGCCCGCGAGCTGGACGAGAAGACCAAGGCCGAAGTCGACGCCCTGGTCGCGGCGGGGCACCCTCGCCCCGGTCTCGCCGTCATCCTCGTCGGCAACGACCCGGCGAGCGAGGTTTACGTCAGGCGCAAGATGAAGAGCTCGGACCAGGTCGGGCTCCGCTCGTTCGAGCATCGCCTGCCGGCCGAGACCACGCAGGACGCGCTCCTGACCCTGATCGCCCGCCTCAATGCCGATCCCGAAGTACACGGCATCCTGTGCCAGGTGCCGCTGCCCGAGCACATCGACACGCGCACCGTGCTCGGCGCGATCCACCCCGGCAAGGATGTGGACGGCTTCCACCCGGTCAACGTCGGGCGCCTCTCCACCGGCACCGGCGGGATCGTACCGTGCACCCCGCTCGGGGTGATGATGCTGCTCGACAGCGTGATCGACGACCTGACCGGGCTCGACGCGGTGGTGATCGGCAAGTCGAACATCGTCGGCAAGCCGATCGCCATGCTGCTGCTCGAGCGCGAGGCGACCGTCACGGTCACGCACATCTACACCGAGAACCTGCCCGAGATCGCCCGCAAGGCCGACGTGATCATCGCCGCCGCCGGCGCGCCCGAGCTGGTCAGGGGCTCGTGGGTCAAGGAAGGCGCGGTGGTGATCGATGTCGGCATCACCCGCATCATGGGCGAGGATGGCAAGGAGAAGCTGGTCGGTGACGTCAAGTTCGACGAGGTTCAGCACGCCAAGGCGGTCACCCCGGTGCCCGGCGGCGTCGGCCCGATGACCATCGCCTGCCTGCTGCACAACACCGTCCACGCGGCGAAGGTTCAGGCGGAAGGACCGGTGGCGGACACCACCGACCCTTTTTTTGACGCCCCGGATCGCTCGTTGATCTACGGCGAAGGGGCATCTCGGGACTGAACTAAACTAAATCCCCCTCCCGCTTGCGGGAGGGGTAAGGGGGTGGGTGTGTGGGTCGCCTCGGATGACCCACCCCGGGCCCCTCCCGCAAGCGGGAGGGGAGTCAGAGCCACCCGATCCGCTTGAACCGCGCGAACAACAGCGCGCAGATCGTCGCGATCACGCCGAGCACGATGAAGTATCCGTAGCGCCATTGCAGCTCGGGCAGGTATGTGAAGTTCATTCCGTAAATCCCCGCGATCGCGGTCGGCACCGCGAGGATCGCCGCCCAGGCTGCAAGCTGCCGCGTAATCGCGCCCTGCCGGCTCTGTTCGAGCAGGCCCGCGACCTCGAGGATGTTGCCGAGCGTGTCGTTGAGCCAGCGCGCGCGGGTGACCGCGCGGCGAGTGTTGTCGAGCACGTCACGGAAATAGGGCCGTGCCCGCGCGTCGACCGCCGGCTGCGGCAGATCGGCAAGCTTGGCCGCGACTTCTTCCATGCGGCCGGCGATGTCCTCGAAGCGCCGCAGCTCGCGGCGCAGGCGGAAGATGCGGCGGATCCGGGCCTGGTCGGGGAAGCGCCCGACCGCGTGGTCCTCCATCTCGCCGACCGTCGCCTCGAGCTTGTCGAGCAGCGGCGCGTAGCCGTCGACGATGAAATCGAGCACCGCATGAAGCACGAAATCGGCTCCTTCGGCGAGCTTCTCCGGCACCGCCTCGAGCTGGGCGCGCAGCTTCAAATGCGCGCGCTCGCTGCCGTGCCGGACGGAGACGAGGAAGTCCTTGCCGAGGAAAAGCGCAGTCTGACCATAGGCGATCTTGTCACCCCCGCCCATCGCCGCGGTCCGGGCGATCACGAACAGCTGGGATCCATAAGACTCGGCCTTCGGCGCCTGCCGCTGGCTCAAGGCGTCCTCGATTGCGAGCGGGTGCAAACCGTACTTGACCCGGAGCGCTTCCATTTCCTCGGTCGTGGGCTCGACCACCCCGACCCAGTCGAACTCTGATTTGGTTGGTGGCGAGCAATCGGGCGCGAGGTCGTCATCGACCACCTTCCCATCCCGATAACGCCGCGCGGCAACGATCGTCATGGCGCGGATTGGTGACAGAGCGCCTCGCGGCTGGCAATCAGCAATCATGGACGCTCAGACCTGCCATTTCGACGTGCTGATCGTGGGCGCCGGCATCTCGGGCATTTCGATGGCCGTGCACATGAAGATGCTGTGCCCGGAACTAAGCTTCGCCATGCTCGAGCGGCGCGACAGACTGGGTGGGACCTGGGACCTGTTCCGTTATCCTGGAGTGCGATCCGACAGCGACATGCATTCGTTGGGTTTCCGTTTCGCGCCGTGGATCCACGACAAGGCGATCGCCGATGGCGAGGCGATCCGCAAATATCTCGCGCAAGTGGTCGAGGAGCGCGGCATCGCCCCTCACATCCGCTTCGGCACCAAGGCGGTCTCGGCCGACTGGCGCACCGACGAAGCCCGCTGGCACGTCGTGACCGAAAGCGGAGCGGAGCTGACCTGCCGCTTCCTCTACCTCGCCTCGGGCTATTACGACCATGACGAGCCGCACGACGCCGGACTGCCCGGTCTGGACAATTTCGGCGGCGAAGTGGTCCACCCGCAGTTCTGGCCCGAGGAATTCGACTATGCCGGCAAGCGCGTGGTGGTGATCGGCTCTGGGGCGACCGCGGTCACGATCGTCCCGGCGATGACCGACAAAGCCGCCCACGTCACGATGCTCCAGCGCACCCCGACATGGATGGCCGCCGGGCCGAGCCGCGACATATGGGCCAACCGCCTGCGCAAGTGGCTCCCGGGCAAGCTCGCCTATTGGCTGACCCGGCAGAAGAACATCCGCCTGCATCACCTGTTCTTTCACCGCGCGCGGGCAAGACCTGACAAGGCCGGCGAATACCTGACCGGCAAGCTGCGCGAAGAGCTGGGCAAGCACTACTCGTCCGAACACTTCGAGCCGCCCTATGGCCCGTGGCAGCAGCGGCTCTGCCTCGTACCCGACAGCGACTTCTTCCGCGCGGTCAAGGCGGGCAGCGCCTCGATCGTCACCGGACATATCGAAGGCTTCGAGCCCGGTGGCGTGCGCCTCGCGAAGGGCCAGCTGGTCCCGGCCGATGTTGTCGTCACGGCCACCGGTCTACGGCTCGCGCTCGGCGGCAAGATCGCTATCAGCCTCGACGGACAACCGGTCGATTTCCGCGAGCGCTGGTTCTATCGCGGCTGCCTGTTTTCCAATGTCCCCAACCTTGCCGTCGTGTTCGGCTACCTCAATGCCAGCTGGACGCTGCGCGCGGACAACAACGCAGACTACATCTGCCGCGTGCTGAACACGATGACGGCGAAACGGGCCGAGGTCGCGGTGCCGTTCCTTCCCGAGGAGCACGGCCTCGAGGAAGTCGAGCCGATCCCGTTCTCCTCGGGATACCTCCAGCGCGCCCGCCCGTTGATCCCGAAGAGCGCGGCAACCCTGCCCTGGCGGCTCAATCAGGACTACTTCGAAGACTGCCGCGACTTCCGCAAGCGCCCGATCGACGACGGTGTGCTGCGGTTCGAGCGTTGCCGCGCGCAACCCGCCGAGGCCGCATGAGCGCGAAGATCTGGACCGCCGCGCTGATCGTCATAGGCGACGAAATCCTTTCCGGCCGCACCCACGACAAGAACATTGCCCAGGTGGCGGGCTGGCTGCAAGTCCAGGGCATCCGGCTGATGGAAGTGCGCGTGGTGCCCGACATAGGGGTGCGCATCGCCGAGGCGGTCAACGCGCTCAGGAATACCCACGACTACCTCTTCACCACTGGCGGAATCGGCCCGACGCACGACGACATCACGGTCGACGCGGTTGCCTCCGCCCTCGGCCTCAAGGTGGTGGTCCACCCGGAGGCGAAGCGAATCCTCGAGGCGTATTACTCCACCCGCGGCGGGCTCACCGACGCGCGCCTCAGGATGGCGCGCGTGCCCGAGGGCGCCGATCTCATCCCGAACCGGATGTCGGGCGCACCGGGGATCAGGATCGGCAACGTCTTCCTGATGGCCGGCGTCCCGCATATCGCCGCGCAGATGCTCGATGCGCTGACCGGCACGCTCGAAGGCGGCGCGCCCTTGCTGACCGAGACGATCGGTTGCTGGGTACCCGAGAGCGAAGTCGCCGACATCCTGCGCGAGGTCGAGAAGGCCCATGCGCAGTGCTCGATCGGCAGCTACCCGTTCTTCCGCGACGGCAAGGTCGGTGCCAACTTCGTGATCCGCTCGACCGACGCCGCGGAACTCGCCAGCTGCGTCGATGCGCTCAGCGAAGCGCTCGGCGATGCCGGCCACGATTTCACTCCGGGCGAGATCTAAGGCGCGTCGCGGCGCGCTTCTTCCTCCTCGAGCTCCTCGCGCAGCTCGCGCGCGCCGTGTTCGGCGCGGGCTATCTCCTCGCGGCTCGGGTTGCGGTTGCGCAAGTACGCCCAGACGATCGCAGCGATCAGCAGGAGCGGCCCGAGGATCGTGATCAGGGTCCAGAGCCAACCGGTCATGAGCGCACCTTTCGTAGCCCCGTTCGCAGGATCAACGCGCGAGCGGGCCAAGCTTTCCGCCGGTTGCGAGCTCGAGGCTTTCGAAGGGACTACCGGCCAAGCCGGAGCACCGGCCAGCCTGCCGATGCGGGCGGGTTTCAGCCGGTGATCGGGTTACGCCATTCCCATCAGGGTGACGGCTAGGGTGTACAACCCACCGGTAAAGACGATGGCGACGGCGAAGGCTCGGCCAAGGCCGCTGCTCCCTGGTGTGTCGAGGACGACGGGTTGCGCCTGTCGCATCATTTTCACTTGCATGGCCCTTCCTCAAGATGGCCAACGAAATGTGGCGCATATTGGTTAGAAAAGCGTAGCGCGCCTGGTCGATTACCTCGTACGTAGCCGGTCAAGAAACGGGCCGGGCTCGCGGGCGAAGTGCTTCGCTTACAGGCAGGCTTGGCACGGTTTGCAAACTAACCGGAGACGTTCGACACGTGCTGCCATAGATGGTAGCGCTGCCGATCCTTCTCGCCGAATGATCGCTTGCGATGCGCTTGTTCTGCCGGGGCAGGCAAACCTATGGCTGAGGAATGGCGACGCGATCGATCCTGGTTGTCGGCGGCGGGACCGCGGGGTGGCTGACAGCGGCCTACCTCGCGCGGTTCTTCGATATCACGCGCAATCCGCGGATACGGATCACGGTGCTGGAATCGCCAGAGATCGGCATTATCGGCGTGGGCGAGGGGACTTTCCCGACGATCCGCAACACGTTGCGCTACGTCGGCATCGACGAGGCGCGGTTCGTTCGCGCGACCTCGGCGACCTTCAAGCAAGGGATCCGGTTCGATAACTGGGTGCGCGCTCCGGTCGAAGGGCGCGACGACCATTTCCTGCATCCGTTCGAGGCGCCGTTCCACGCCGAGGGGCACAGCCTGGTCTCGTACTGGCTGCTGCAGGACGAGCGCACCAGGCCGTCGTTCGCCGAGGCGATGACGATCCAGAACCGCGTCGCCGAGGCCGGCCGCGCGCCCAAGGGTCCAGGCGAGGGCGACTTCGCCGGGCCGCTCAACTATGCCTACCACTTCGACGCGACGCGGGTGGCCGAAGTATTGGCGGAACATGCACGCGCGCTGGGTGTGGAGCACCTGCCGGGGCTGCTGACCGGGGTTTCGCTCGACTCCGAAAGCGGGGCGATCGCGCATGTCGTGACACGCGAGCACGGCAACCTCGCGGCCGACCTCTATATCGACTGCTCGGGCTTCCGCGCCGAGCTGATCGACGGCGCGCTAAAGGTGCCGTTCAAGCCGGTCGGCGACGTGCTGTTCACCGACCGCGCGCTGGCCTGCAAGGTGCCGTACGACAATCCCGACACCCCGCTGCCGAGCTACACCGTCGCCGCGGCGCACGCGGCCGGGTGGACCTGGGACATCGGACTTGCCGGCGCGCGCGGGATCGGCTGCGTCTACTCGAGCGCATATATGAGCGACGAGGAGGCGGCGCGCGAGCTCGAGCGCTACACCGCCGGCCGCAGCATGGAAATCTCCGCGCGGTGCATCCCGTTCCGGTCCGGATACCGCACGCGGCCATGGGAGAAAAATTGAGTCGCGGTCGGGCTGGCGGGCGGATTTCTCGAGCCGCTCGAGTCCACCGGTGTGCTCATGATCGAGGCGGCGGCGGCGATGATCGCCGAGCTGTTCCCGCACTACGGCCCGGCAGATGGGCCGGCGCGGCGGTTCAACGAGCTGATGGCGGCGCGCTACGAGAGCATCGCCTCCTTCCTCAAGCTGCACTACTGCCTGAGCCGTCGCGAGGAGCCGTTCTGGCGCGCCAACGCCGAGGCTTCGTCGATTCCGGCCCGCTTGCGGGATCTGCTCGAGCAATGGCGCTATCGCCCCCCGAGCCGGTTCGACTTCGTGCTCGACCACGAAAGCTTCGCGTTCTTCAATTACCAGTACATCCTCTACGGGATGGAATTCCGCACCGACCTGACTCCGGTGCGCGACGAGTTTCCGCACACCGGCGAGGCGCAGAAGATCTTTGAACGCATTCGCCAGTTCGGCGACCGCGCGGCGCGGGACCTGCCGTCGCACCGCGCGCTGATCGAGCAGATCGGGGCCGTCGAAACCGCCGCCCCCTGACGGGGGCGGCGGCCGGGGGGTTGTCTGTTCAGGCTGCGCTGGGCGTGGCCTCGCCCTGGATCGCGCCGAGCTCGCCGCTCTCGCGTGCCTTCCTGCCGTAGACCGCCTCGAATAGCGGGCCGGCCATCATTGTGGTGACGATCGCCATTAGGACCATCATCGAGAAAAGCTGCGGACCGATGACGCCCTGCTGCAAACCAATGTTGATGATGATCAGTTCCATCAGCCCGCGCGAGTTCATCAGCGCCCCGATGCCGAGCGCGGTGCGGTTGTCCTCGCCCGAGAGCCGAGCGGCGGCCCAACAGGCGCCGAACTTGGCCAGGATCGACACCGCGAGAATGCCAAACGCGATCGCCAGGAGCTCCCACGAATTCACCATGTCCATGCGAGTGTTCAGGCCCGAATAGGTGAAGAACATCGGCAGCAGCACCACGACCGCGAACGGCTCGATCTTGCGCCGCAGCTCGCGCACGAACAGCCCGCGCGGCATGCACACGCCGAGCAGGAAGCCGCCAAACACCGCGTGGATGCCGACGGCGTCCATCACGAACGCGGAGAGACAGAACAGCATGAGGGTAATGCCGAGCACGGTGTTGGACATCTCGCCTCTGGCCTCGACGGCGCGGCCGAGGGGGGCGAGCAGCCGCTTGCCGAACAGCAGCATGAAGGCGGCGTAGCCGAGCCCGCCGACGATCGCCAGGACGGCCACTCCGGCACCGGCGCCGAACGTTGCGAGCACGATCGCGAGCACGCACCACGAGGCGGCGTCGTCGAACGCGCCGGCTGTAAGCGACAGGGTGCCCAGCGACGTGCCCGCCAGGCCGCGCTCGTTGATGATCCTTGCCAGCATGGGGAATGCGGTCAGCGCGATGCAGGCGCCCATGAACAGTGTCGCGTTGAACCGGCTGATGCCGTCGGCGAACAGGCCGGGCACCTGCAACAGAAACGGTGTGATCAGAACCGCCATCACGAAAGGGGTGCCGATGCCGGCGACCGATACCCCGACGGCGCTTTTGGCCTTGGTCTTGAAATGGTCGAGATGCAGCGTGCAGCCGACCAGGAACATGTACAGGCCGACCCCGAACTGGGCGCCCGCATAGAGCACGCTCTTGGTTTCCTTGGGGAACACCGCCGCCGAGAAATCGGGAAACAGCAGTCCGAGCAGCGAGGGGCCAAGCACGACGCCCGCGATCATCTCGCCGACCACCTGGGGCTGCGCGAGCAGTTTCTGACCGAGCCAGCCGACCACGCGGCAGGCGGCGATGATGATCGCCAGCTGAAGGAAGAAGCGGATCGAGAAATCGGTCGGCGAGAAGCTGGTCTCGGCCTGGACGGCCGGGCCGTGCGCGTTGAACACATCGACGGCGGCCTGCAACAACGGGCTGAACAGATCGGTAAGCACAGAAAATTCCCCTCGCCATGCCCCGCGTTTTCCGCGGGTACACGCCAGACGAAGCCAGCCCGGGTCGAAGCGCAATCGCTTTCCGGCGCCCGGAATGACGATTTTTCGCCTCGCGAAGCGAAGTGTTGCCAACCCGCTACAAAGTAGTAATGTACCTACATAATTGCGGTATCAATGTAGCATTGTAAGATCATCTCGGAGGTCACTCGTGAAGATCGTGACGGCGCGCGAATTCAACCAGGACATCAGCAAGGCGAAGCGATTCGCCGGCAGCGAGCCGGTGTTCGTGACCGATCGCGGGCGCCCCACCCATGTGCTGCTGAGCATCGCCGCCTATCGGCAGCTGAGCGGCGAGCATGAGAGCATCCTCGATCTGATCGGTGCCTCCGTCGGCAGCGCGCCGCTGAATCCGCCCGACGCGCAGCTCGGCCGCGCCGACAGGGCGGCGCGCTGATGTACCTGCTCGATACCGGCATGGTGATCGACTTGCGCGAGGCGCGGCGCCCGGGAAGCGATTCCGCGCTCGTCTCGTGGGCCGAGAGGATTCCCGCGCAACAGATGTTCCTGTCCGCCCTGA
>CBHCZH010000127.1:0-10691 GCA_965977975.1 uncultured bacterium | reverse complement strand
GGGTGGGGGTGGGGGAGCGAGGCCGCCCAAGACCGTTCTGGGCCTCGCGTCACCGCTAATGTCGAGCACCCGCACCCAACCCCCTCAAGGGGGAGGAGCAGGTTGTGCTCAATCAAAGGTGGTCTAGTCGGCGACCGATCGATACCGGACCGCGAGCTTGGCTCCCAGCAACACACACGGAATGGCCTCGACGGGGATTGAGATCGCGTACCAAGCGGGGCCGAGACTTGCTCCACCGATGGTGTAGTACGCGACGACGCCCACCAGTCCCGCGACCAGACCGATCCCGGCCAAAATCCATGCATGGCGCATGGGTCGATTCGGCGCTGCACGCGCGGTCACGTAGCCACCGACGACGGTGAACAGCGCGCGATAGGCCGAGGCGAGCGCAAACAGTTGATCGGACATCGACCGGGACGTGTCAGGAAAAACGCCCGTCGCATGCATTACTGCGTCAGCGGCGACGGACGCGGCGGCTGTGACGAAAAAGCCGGCGGTGACGGCGCCGATGCTGCGGGCCCGGGCCCCAATCAACGCGCGACCTTCCCTTGCGCGGTCAGCAGGCGGTCCAGCTTGCGCATCTGACTTTCGTGGCCAGCTCGTGCGCGCTGGGTCCAGATGTCGTCATGCATGGCATCGAAGCTGATGGTGATTCGCACTCCATCGGAGGTCGCCTGCAGGTCGACGACGGTTGCCACCGAATAGGGAGTCATATCGGGAATGAAGTCGGCAAGTGTCGTGTACGCCAGGCGATCGGGCGGCGACACCGAAGTGTAACGGACCCGGCATTCGGTGGAGATCGGCATCCCGGCTCGATTCATGAATTCGACCTGCTCCGGCGCCGTTGCGGTCATCAGGTACACCAGCTCGCCACCCGGCTTCAGATCGAGCGACATGACGGTCACGTCGAATCCTTCGGGCCCCCACCAGGATTCTATGCCGGCTTTGGTGGTCCAAAGCGCCCAGGCCTCGTCCAGGGTAGCGCCGGCATAGCTGCGCTCGATTGAGAACTGCGCCCGTGCAGTTGCGGCTCCGATCGTTTTCATGGTTCCTCCTGAGGCCGAATGTTCGCGGATGCGCGACGCTGTTCGAGTACGGCGCCGAAACGGTCGAGTCGGCCTTCCCAGTGGCGTCGATATTCCGTCACCCAGGCATCAATCTGGTCGAACGCCTCTTTGCGCAGCGAATAGAGGCGCCTCTGTCCGTCCGGGCGCATTTGCACGATCCCGGCCTCCGACAGAATCCTCAGATGACGCGAAACCCCGGACTGGTGAATGTCCATGCGGTCCACGATGTCGCCGACCGCGCATTCTCCCGCCTTCATCGCCTCGACAATCTGGAGCCGCGCCGGATCGGCGAGAGCATGGAACAGAGTTAGTTGCGCTACCATGTATATACATGTGTCTGCATATCATCCCCATGTCAAGTAATGATGGCGGTGAAAAACACCTCGCTGACGCAGGCTCGACCAGAGTGGCCACGAGATGTCCCGTCTGTCCCCCTCCCGCTTGCGGGAGGGGTTAGGAGTTGGGCCAGTCAGTGATCGATCGCGCGCCCACCCCCGGCCCCTCCCGCAAGCGGGACGGGAGAAAGCCGCCAGTGCCCGATGATCGTCCAGGGTAGCGGAAACGGCGTACGTACCACCCGACGCAGGCCGGCGTGGGCATGGATGATGCCGCCGCCGACGGCGACGATGGCGAGATGCAGCTGCGCGGGCCCGGGAGCGAAGACCAGCACGTCGCCGTCTTCGAGCTCGGGTTCGGTCGGCTCGATGAATCCGGCCGCCGCCGGCAACTGCAGGAAGCGCTTCGGCTCGAGCGTGCGGAGCTGATAGCTGACCGGCAGGCGGACCGGCCGTCCGATCTCCGCCATGGCCAGCAGCACCAGGCCGACGCAGTCGAGGCCGATGACCGGGTCGCGGCCGTGCAGCCGGAACGACGCGCCGACGAAGCTCTCGGCGGCGTGCGCGAGCTCGTTGCCGCTCATGCCGATGGCACCGGATAGCGGGCGATCAGGTCGTTTCCGGGCAGGAACGGCTCGCCCTGGAAGTTGACCGCGTTGCCGAAGCGCGCCTGGCATGTCTGCACCGTATGATCGCACCCTTCGCGCAGCCGTACCCGCGCACCCGGCTGCAGGCCCGCATCAAGCTCGATATCGAGCACGAGGCCACTCGCATCGGACGCGATCACCTCCATCGCCAGCCCAGCCTGCGGGCCGTCGAGCCAGCGCAGGCTGCCGTCGCGCATCGCCTCGGGCGCGGGGCCGCCGGCGAGGGCGACGAGGTTGGCCGCGAAGTCGATCGCCGCGACCACGGCCTCGTGCGTGTACTTGGCCGCGCTTAGCGTGCAGGCCGGCCCGCAGAACTGCGCGCGGCAAGTCGGGCTGGTGCGCGGCACGGTCTCGGCCTCGAGATCGACCTTGGCGGAGCGCAGCTCGGCATCGAAGCCGCCGGCCTGCTCGGAAACGGTGCCGATCTCGCCGCGGTACAGCACCGCGCGGTCGAGATTTTCCCAGTCGACCACGCCGATCTCCACCACCGCGCCGTCGAAGCGGCCCGCCGCGAGGTCCGCCGCCCGGATTGAATCGTGCGTCAGCGCGCCCTGCACTTCGGCGCTGTCCGGGTTGAGGTCGGCGCTGCGGCGGATCGCGCTCGGCACCATGCCGGGCGCGGCGCGATGGAGCACGCCGTCGAACCGCAAGTCGCGGTCGTGGCTGGTGAAGCCGAGCGTCACGCCGTCGCGGCGAAAGACGCGCCAGAACGTCGCGACGCCTTCGAGCGTCTCGCGAAAGAACACCCGGCTCATACCGCCTCCCTGATCTCGACCAGCGGCACCGAAGGCGCTTCGCCGGCCGCGAACGTCGCGGCGTTGACGTCGAGCCGGTCGGCCGCGAACCGCACGGGAACATCGAAGGTGAACCCGGCGCGCACTTCGGCTCCCGCCGCGGGGGCGGTCGCGAACACGATCCAGCCGCCGTCCTCCAGCTCCCAGTCGCCGGCCGGCGCCCCAGCTACGCTGACCGCGACGCTTTCCGCGCGCGGGCGCGTGATCGGCCGGAATTGACCGTCATCCGCGCCGTAGCGCTTGCACAGCCGGAAGCGCACCCGTTGTCCGTCGCCGATCCCGAGCAGCTGATCGCCGGGCTGAGGCGCGCCGGCCATCCCGTTCGAGCTGAAATCGAACGGATCGCGCAGGCGGAAGCCGCGCGCCGCGCCACGCCGGGCGCGGAAGAAGCCGATCAACACGCCGAGCTCGGCTTCGGAGCGCACGCCCGGCCCGACGTCGAAGTGGAGCCGGGCATCGCTCCAGTGGCTGGCGCGCCGCTCGTGGCCCGAGGCGGTGATCGAGACGGAAGTCGAGAATTCCGCGCTCACGCCCGCGTCGCGGCCGAGCGCGAGCGGGTAGAGCACGTCGTCGAAAGCTTGCATGTCGTCGTTCCCGAATGTGGCCAGGCGCGTGTATCCGTCGCGCGTCACCTGTGGCAGCGCCCAGACGAAACGGCGCGACACGCCACGCTTGGCGGCCTCGTCGATGCCGCGATCGATGCGCGGCCAATAGTTCCCGCCATCGGCGGCAGCGAGCACGAACCCGGCGAGATAGTCCTGACTGGCCAGCGGATAGCCGAGGCGCTGCTGGACGGTGGCATAGCCCTCCGCGCGCCGGCCGTCCGAACCGGCCGTCAGCCAGTCGTAGTCCTCGAGCTGGAGCCGCTGGTAGGTCGGCCACGCCCAGCCCGCCGGCAGGTTGGCGCGGCGCAGCTCGGGCAGCGCCGGGTCGAGCACGGTCGGGGTGAACACCAGCAGCATGACTTCGGCGGGCCCGGCCGCGGCATTCGTCACTGCATCGCGCAGCGCGGCCGTCGAAGCGGCCAGCGCCGAGCCTGCCTGGTCCAGCAGCGCGAGCTCTTCCGCCGTCAGCGGAGCCCGCAAGTCGGCGATCGCCGGCGGATCGCCGCCGAACAGCGCCTTCGCCGCGTCGTCGTAAAGCGCGATCCGCCCGTCCGCCGCCGTCCACCACCACGGCTCGCCGATCTGGAACGCGACCGGCAGGCCCGCCGCGGTCATCAGCGCGACGAAGCGCTCTGCTACCTGCTGCAGAAACCCCATCGCCTCCGCGTTGGCCGGCGAGAGCAGCGCCGAGGGCGGCACCCAGCCGGTCAGCGCCGGGCTCCCGTCGGCAAAACGCTGTCGCCAGGCCGGCGGGCAATGCTCGGCGAACAGCTCGTAGGACAGCGAAGCGATCGGCCGGTAGCCTTGGGCGGCGCACAGCGCGAAATAGCTCGCATGCCAGCGCCCGGCCGGCGCGCACAGCTGCGCCGCGGCGCCCGCCAGCAGAACGTCGCCGGCCTGCCGCTCGAGCCGGTAATAGTGGCTCATGCCCACGTAATGGACGATCGCGCCGCGATACCCGAGGCCGCGGATGTTGTGCAGCACCCTCGCCGGCGTCAGGTTGTAGCTGTCGTCGTAAGCGGTCGCCATGTGGAGATCGTGCGGCGGCAGCAGCACGTCGCCGATCGCCAGCATCGGGCGGTCGCCCGAACAGACGATGTCGGTGAGCTCGACCCAGCCGTCGGCGCGCTGCGGCAGCAGGCCGGCGTTGCCGGGATCGTATCCCGGCGGGACGATCGAAACGAACATCCGGTCGATGTCGCGCGGCCAGACCGGGTCGGCCGCCTCCCAGCCGCCGCCCAGGTCCGAGAACCGCAGCGTCACCACCGCGTCCTCGGGCGAGCCGTCCGCGTAGTTCCACAGCCGCACGTACCAGCTGCGCGGCGTCCCGGCCGCATCGCGTCCCTCGATCGTCAGCGTCGGCCCGTGCACCGCGTCGAGCGGCACCACGTCGCCCGAGCGCCAGCGGAACTTGAGCGTGGTGCGCGAGTAGTCGCGGTCGGTGTCGTAGGCGAGCAACGGATGGTCGTAGCGGTCGACACTGGCCCAGATCAGGCCAGCCAGCGCGTTCGCATGGTGAAACTCGGCTTCGACGCGCAGCGCGTCAGGCGCCGTGGTGACGACCGAAGCCATCGTCGGTCGCGGGAAGTCGACGGTCCAGAAGCGCGGATCGAACCGCTGGATCCAGTCCGACTGCTGCCCGTCGCGTTTGGAGGCAAGCCAGAACGGCATAGGAATCTCCCGAGTTCCGTTCCGAATGGGGATAGGGACCACCCTCAGGGTGGGCCTCGCGTCAACGCCAGCGTGGAGCCCCCACCCTACCCTCCCCCGTGAGGGGAAGGGGACCGCATATGGGCCGGTCCCGTCCTTCTTCGCCACCCTGTGCAAGCACAAACGAGTTCAGGGTGACGGTTGGGTTTGATATGCGACTACCCTCCCCCTCAAGGGCAGGGAATTCAATCTGAGACCATCACCGCCCTAGGGACGTTTGGTTCCCGCCGGCCCGAAGTGACCGTGACCGCGCATGAGGCGCCGGCGCTCGCGGCGCCTGTCCAGCATTACCTTGGCAAGGACGATCGCGGCGATCAGCAGGATCGCGATCAGCGCATAAGCAATGACGAGGCGAGCTTCCATCGAATCTCTCCTTTGTTGCACCGCAGCATAGCACGTCGGCGAGCGCTAGGGAATTCCCCCGGTATGAGCGTTTTCTAGCCACAAATAGACCGGAGTGAATTGCACATTGGCGACAACGGGCCGAATGGAGCCTTCGGCGGGTTCGGCGTCAGAACTCGCGCAGCGCCTTGCGAACCGAGCTCGCGACCTGGCGTGCCGAACGGCGCAGCAGGGTCGGCGCGTCGGCGCCTTTGGGTTGGGCAACGTGGATCGAGACACGCACGTCGTGGCCGCGAGCCACGGCCGGGTTCTCGACCCGCCCCGCCGCCGTGGGGACGAACACTTCCGGCCCGCGCTCGCCGACGAGGTAGGCCGCGCCCGGAGCCACCGGCCCGCCGGTTGCGCGCCCTGGCAGGCCGAACAGCGCACCGATCGCGCTGGTCAGGATGGAGCCGACGCCGCCGCTCCCGGCGCCTGCCCCGCCGCCGCCCAACAGCTCGCCGATACCGCCGCGAACGGCCCGCGCGGCGATCTCGTCCAGCGTCTGCAGCGCTACGCGCTTGAGGTCGTCGAAGCCCAGGCTGCCGCGCCGGATCGCCGACAGCAGTCCGCGCTCGAGCACGTTTCCGGCGTGCGCGAATCCGTCCACCAGCGTGGTATCGAGCATGCCGCGCATCGCCTCGATGTCCGACTTGAACCCGCTGGTGCTCGCCCGGACCTCGACGAGCAGGGTTTCGATTTCCTCATCCATGGCGGTCTTGCTCCAGGAGCGCGGCAAGCTCCCCGCGCGTCAGCGGGGTGCCGCCGGGAGGATGCTCGGGGGCGGTTAAGATTGCCGCCAGCTCGGCGGGGGTTGCATTCCAGAAGTCGGTGGGCCGCCAGCCGAGCAGGCGCGGAACCAGGCCGGCGAGGCGGGCGGCGGAGGCCGCGAAAGTCTCGCTCATCCTGAGCCCTGGAGGATCTGCTGCAGAAGCACCCGCAGCGGTTGCGACGCGGCGGCAAGGCCAAGCCCGGTCACTGCCTCGCCGACCTGCTCGCGAGTCGGGCCGCCGCGATCGGCAAGACAATGCCAGAACAGCGCCGCCAGCTCGGCCAGCCGCAGCCGGCCCTCGCCCGCGCGCTCGACCAGCGCGAACAGCGAGCCGAGCTCCTCCTCCGCCGCAACCAGCGCGGCGAAAGTCGGCCGCAGGACATGCTCCCGCCCGCCGATCGCGATCGCCGCCTCGCCGCGTAAGCCGTTGGCGATCCTATTGTCCGCGCTACCGCCTGTGGCTGCTTGAGCGCCGCTCATGCCGGCACCACCGGGCCCGAGCTTTCGAGCTGCAGCGTGTAGTTGCGCTCGCCGTTGAAATCGCCGGCATAGTCGAGCCGCTGGACCAGGAATTGGCCGCGCAGCCTGGCGCCGTCCTCGAACGACAGCTCGTAGTCGTCGATCGTTCCGGCGAGCGCATGATTGCGGATCGAGTTCTCGGCAACGCTGCCGAGGAAGATCCCCGCCGCGCTGACCGAGACCGAGCGCGTCCCCGCGCCCGACAGCAGCTCGCGCCAGCCGCCCGATTCCTTGTGCGTGACGACCACGGTGTCGCCGTTGATCGCCATCTGCGTCGTGCGCAGCCCGGCGACGGTCTGATAACCGGGCGGCTGCGCGCCGTCGCCGATCTTGAGCAGGAACGCAGAGCCTTTTTGAGCGGTCATTGGGGGTTCTCCTGCAATCCTCCCCCGCCGGCGGGGGAGGGGGACCAGGAGGCGAAGCCGACTGGGGGAGGGGGCGAGCGTGCTCGGGCCCCCTCCGTCCGCTTCGCGGACACCTCCCCCGTAAACGGGGGAGGATGAAAGGATCAGTTGACCAGCAGCCGAAACCGGTACTCGATCAGCACCGCACGCGCGTTCGCCCGCCGCTGCTCGATACGGCCGCGCAGATAGGCGAGGCTGGCGATGGCGAAGCCGGCCTGCGGCGAAGGCAGCGCCTCGATCCGCTCCTGGATCGCCAGCATGATCTCGAACGCCGTGCCGGGCGCGTCGCCGCGGCAATGCAGCTCGAAGGCGACGCGCACTTCGCGGCCCCGCCGGTCCTTGGTGCTCCAGTCGACGCTCGCGCTGGCCGCGATGGCGAGCCAGGGCGCGGCGACGCGCGAGGGCGCTTCTTCGGTTATCGCGTTGAGGCGCCCGGCAAGCGCGGGATCGCCGCGCAGCCAGTCGATCAGCGCGGCGCGCAGTTCGCATTCCATGTCTATCTCTCCCGGCCGAACAGCGGCCAGAGCCAGCCGGCGCGCCGCCAGCGGCGGGGGTCGTCGCGACGCGCGGCGCAGCGCGCTTCGGCGATCGCGCGCGCCTTGGCCTCAAGGCGAGCGGCCAGGCTCGCTCCATCCTTCCGCTCATCCTGAGCCTGTCGAAGGAGGATCACGCGACCCGCATCCGCCGCCACGGCCGCCACAGTGCCGCCACCGCCGCCGGCGGCACCGGAGACGAGGCGCCCGCCTCGCGCTCGCGGTAATGATGCGCGGCCAGCCGCATCGCGCCGTGGCGGATGCCGTCGGGCAGGTCGGCCCATCCGGCCGCCATGCCGGCGGTGAAGCGCACTGCGACGCGACCGGCGGCACCCTGGCGCAAGATGCGGATCGACGCGCCACCGTCGGCGGCGAAGTCGGTCGCGTAGTCCCCCGGCATGATCGCGAAGCGGGCGCCTTCGGCCGGAATGCCCTCGACCCAGGTCACCGCCTGGATCGGCCGTGTCGTCAGCGTTTGCCAATGACCGCTCGCGGGCAGCACCTCCTCGCACAGCGCCGCGAGCGGCATCCGCCCGGTGAAGGCCTCGCAGGTCTCCAACGCCGTCCTCAGCAGCGCGGTCAGCGCCGCATCGTCGCCTGCCGTCGTGATCGCCAGCCAGTCCTTGAGCTCGTCGAGAGCCGCCTCCGCCAGCACGGCGGGGGCGATAATGGCGCGTTTCATGCGCTTCTCCTGGTTTGGAAGCCCCCTCCGTCCGCTGCGCGGACACCTCCCCCGTAAACGGGGGAGGATTTGAGAAGCTCGATCCTCCCCCGTTCACGGGGGAGGTGTCGCCGTAGGCGACGGAGGGGGCCTGTCCCCTTCCTACAATTCGATTTTCAGCAGCTTGATCGCGGCGCTATCCAGCACCTGCCCGCCCACACGCTTGGTCGCGTAGAAGTGCACGAACGGCTTGTTGGTGAACGGGTCGCGGATGATCGACGTCGCGCTGCGCTCGGCGATCAGGTAGCCGGCCTTGAAGTTGCCGAACGCGATCGGGAAGGTTCCCGCGGCGATGTCGGGCATGTCCTCGGCCTCGAGCACCGGATAGCCGAGCAGTCGGTCGGGCTGGCCTTCGATCAGGCCCGGCTGCCACAGGAAGTTGCCGTCGCTCGCCTTCAGCTTGCGCACTTCGGCCAGCGTCGCGGAACTCATCACCCAGCTCGCCCCCTGCCGGTGCCCGGCCTTGAGCGAATGGGCGAGGTCGATCAGCGTCAGCTCGATCGTATCGCCAAGGCCCGTCGCGTGGCCCGACCCGTGGTACTGCAGCGTCCCGAACGGCCGCGCCGAATCGTTCGCCGGCGAGGTCGGCACGCTGAGGAAACCCTCGGGCCGGTTCACCCCGCTGCCGCTCACGAACGCCGCGCCCTCGGCGCGGGCGAATTCGCTGGCGATCTCCTTCGCCAGCCAGCCCTCGAGGTCGAACGCGGCATCGTCGAGCATCGCCTGGCTCGCCGCCGGGTTGGCGTAGAGATCGCCCGACGGCGGGGCGATTTCGCGGAACGTCGGCGTCGCCGTTTCGGGGCGCCCGGCGGTCTCGCTCACCCAGCCGCTACCGGTGCCGCCGATCGCGAACAGCTTGCGATAGCCGGCCGTGCGGGTCTGGGCGACTTGCGCGATGCGCCGGATCGGGCTGATCTCTTTGAGCTCCTCGCCGATCCGCGCGTCGATCTCGTGCGGCACGGCATAGCCGCCGTCCTGCGGCGTCACGCCGCTGATCGATTTGATCTCGGCCACGCTGCCCGTGCGCAAGTAGCCGTCGACGAAGCCCTTGACCTCGACGCCGCGCGCGCCGTCGAGCGCCGGCCGGCCGGCCGCGCGGCTGACCCGTTCGAGCCGCGCCTTCACTTCATCGACGTCGCTCCTCAGCACGCCGATCGCCTTGTCGGCCTCGTCCTGGCGCGACACCAGGTCGAAGCTCGCCTCGAGCGCGTCCGTTTCGTGTTCGGTATCCATGGTGTTCCTTTCCTTCAGACACAAAAAAGCCGCCCGAAGGCGGCCGGTGTTCCTCCCCGAAACGGGGAGGATTACTGAACCAGATGCACCCGCGCTCCATGCTGCAGCGGGTGAGTCACCAGGCTCACTTCGGTAAGGTCGACGTCGTCGAGCACGCGGCCGCCGGGCACACGGCGATAGCCGCGCGCGCGATAGCCGAAGCTCAGCCCGCTGACCGCGTGCTGCAGCAGCAGGTGAACCGCGCGGCTCTCGCCTCGCTCGATCCGGGCGATCACCTGCAGCCCGCGCTCGTCCTCGGCGATATGAGTGACGGTACCGATCCGCTGGCGCATGTCATGCTGCCAGTGGAGCGGCAGCGGCGCGATCCGCTCGGCCAGCGTGCGGGCGAAGGCGCCCTTGCGGATCGTGTCCTTCGCGCCGTCGGGCACGTCGAACAGCGCCGCGTATCCGGCGATACGGATTGAACCTGGACGGCTCATCGCAGTATCTCCGGAACGCCAAGGCGGTACGCTATCCCGATCAGCAGCAGCGCCATCACCCCGCGCACGATCCACGTCACCGCGGCTTGCCACGCGCTCGCCTTGGCGGCGCGCCAGGCGGCGAGCAGCTCGCGCAGCTCGTCGATGTCGTCCTGCGCGCGGGCGTCGTCGAGGCCGATCCGCTCGAGCACGCGACCCGCGCCGAGCTCGCTCGCCTCCTCGACGATCGCGCGCAGCGTGATCAGCTCGCTTCCTTCCGCCGCCGCCTGCGCGATCAGCTTGGCGAGCATGTCTTCACGGTTCATTGTCTCTCTCCTCGTGATCCCATAAGGCCCCCTCCGCCGCCCTCGGCTTGCGCCGAGGTCGGCACCTCCCCCGTGAACGGGGGTGGATTCGAGCGGCCGATCCTCCCCCGTTCACGGGGGGGGTGTCCGCGTAGCGGACGGAGGGGGCCCCTACTCCTCCGTTTACGGGGGAGGTGTCCGCGTAGC
>CBHCZH010000126.1:0-10879 GCA_965977975.1 uncultured bacterium | reverse complement strand
GCGAGCGTGTCGGCTCGATCTTCCCCTGGGTCCTCGAGCAGTTGGGCGCCTCCAATGTCGCGCCCGCTGGCGGCATCCCCGACACTGTCCGCGGGAGTTTCTGGGCCGGGGGGGGCGCTATCCTTGTAGCTGTGGCGTGGACCGTGGTGACGACGCGGGAATATACCCCGGAGGAGCTGGCCGCTTTCGATGAAGACAAGGTGCATACTGTCGCTGACGGCAACGCGCTCGCCGGCAAGAGTTATGCGACCGGCGCAGCTTGGTTTGCAGCGGGACTGGCGGTAGTGCTTTCGGTCGGCGCGCTGGGCTTCGAGAAGGAAGTGCTCCTGCTTGGCGGCTTGCTGGCCTTCTGGGGCATGCTGCGCACGATTGCCATCGCGCTTGCCCGCCAAGGCCGTTCGAGCGGCATGCTGGCAAGCATCGTGGGCGATTTCTCCGGCATGCCGGAGATCATGAAGCGGCTCGCGCTGGTGCAGTTCTTCAGCTGGTCCGCGCTGTTTATCATGTGGATCGAGACCACGCCGGTAGTCACCCAATACGTCTTCGGCAGCACGGATACCGCTTCGGCGGCCTACAACGACGGCGCGAACTGGGTGAACGTGCTGTTCACCACATACAACGGGGTTGCCGCCGTGGCCGCGCTGGCGCTGCTGCCGTGGCTGTCGCGCCGCGTCGGACCGGCCCAAACGCATTCGATCTGCCTGGTGCTCGGCGCGGTCGGTTTCCTCGGTTTCTTCGTCCTGCGCGATGCCGAGGCCCTCATCCTGTGTGAGATCGGGATAGGTATTGCGTGGGCCTCGATCCTCGCCATGCCTTACGCCATCCTCGCTTCGAACCTGCCGCAGGCGAAGCTCGGGACATACATGGGCTTGTTCAACGTGTTCGTGGTCGTGCCGCAATTGCTGGTCGCCACGGTCATGGGCTCGCTCATGCAAGCCTTCTTCCCCGGCGAGCCGAACTGGACGATGTTGTTCGCAGCGGCGGGCTGGCTGCTGGCTGCTGCGGCAATGCAGCGTGTTAGGCCCGCCCACCTGCCAGGCACCTGATCTTACAGACTGTGTGGCGCGGGAGGGAGCCGTACTCGGCTGATAGCCAGTTGAACCAATTGGATTTCCCTGAAGCCAAGAAATCTACGCCCACATTTCCGCCCACACTTTGCCGGAATGTCCTCCGCTTTCGGCACCGTCCCTCGCTTCGCCGCAACCCCCGCGGCCCGCCGCCGCTTTGCCTCCGATCTCTTAACCCCGAGCAGGTTATGCGGGCTGCCGCACACTGGAGAGCCGGGCGATGTGGCGCAGATACGACCTCGCGGGGAGATGGCGGGCCGAAGTCGCCGAGACCAAGCTGTACGACCATCCCCATGCCACCGTCTTGTGGCCCCAACTGATGCATACCCTCGGCGCGGAGTCGGGGAACCTGATGTCCTTGTGCCAGGAACTCCCATCGCCGCAAGGTCGTCGCCCATTGCTCGAACTCGCGCGATGGGCTGATGGCCTGGGAATATCTCGCCCGGCTCGGCGCATATTCTACGAAATGGCCATTCCGAAGGGCTGGACACATTACCAGCTGACGGTAGCGCAGCGCTCCTTAAGCGATTCATCGATGACGAAAGCGGCGTTGCAGCAGTTCAAGCTGAGCAAGCGCATCGCCGAAAATTGCCAGATCGCCGCCGAAATCCTGCACCTGCACGAGCAGGGGATGTCCATCCTCGATGCAGCGGCGGCCATCGCCGGGGATCGGTTGTTTCCGGGGCGCAACGAGGACGCCTTGCTCAAACGGTGGCGGCAGTGGCGCAAGTGGGCGGAAGGCTTCGGCTCGCACTACTATCTGATCGGCGCCCCAAGGTTTCGCCATGTGGCCATCGTGATCGACGGCATGCTCCCATTCGCACCCAACGCGAAGCCGCTCCCGCCAGCGGCTGGTGGACGCCCTGCGGGCCGCGCCAACAAGATCGAGAAAAACTGAGTACCGCCATATTGAGCGGGCGTCCGTATTTTTCACCGCCACTCGCTGCCATCCCCTCCCCACCGCCCGCACACGGGCGGATGGAAGGAACATCCTCATGGCCGAACTCAAGCCGATCTACGTCTCGATCTCGGAAGCGATGCGCCTGCTCGGGATCGGGCGGACCAAGCTGTACGACCTCATCCGGTACGGGGACGTTGCGCGCGTCCACATCGGCAGCAAGTCGCTGATCTCCGTCGAGAGCATCGAGCGCTACGCCGCCTCGCTGCGGGAGGCACCGTAGCGAACGCGTCGGAGCAGGGAGATGGCCGACAAGTTCAGACAGGCCAAGACACCGAGCCATGTTCGCATCTTTCGTCGCCAGATGCAGTCTGTGGCATGGCTCCATCTCTCGGGGAGCGCCGCGAAGGTACTGCTCGCTCTCACGTTGATGGAAAGGGGAACCAACAACGGCGAGTTTTTCCTCTCGGTCAGGAAGGCATCAGAGATGACCGGCTTAGGTAAGGACACCTGCAACCGAGCCCTTCACGAACTGATGGACAAAGGGTTCATCTACTGCACCGAGCGCGGGGGATTCTCGCGCAAGATGCGCCACGCGGCCTGTTGGGGACTGACATGGGTCCCAGGACCGAAGGACAGCCCGCATCGAGCGCCTTCTCATGCCTACGAGAAGTGGCGCCCACCGGAAAATCACGGTCTCGATGATCTGGACAAGCCGGTCCCCGAACTCGGGACAGGCGTCGAAAATCGGACCCTGAACTGTCCTCAAAATGAGGACAGCAACAAGGCGAAAACGGCGGAAAACTGCCAAAATGCACCTGTCCATGAATCGGGGACACATACTAGTGACCAGCCCCTGCTGCTGGCGGACATGCGTTGGCACGTCGGATGGCTCCCTGAATCAATCAGAATCCTCTCTGTTGTTGTTTTTTGGTCCACCTTGGCCGCGCAACTCCGCAGCCTCGGCGCAAGTCCGACCCATCGACGGCCCTGAAAGGGCCGTCGGCTGTGGAAAACCTGTGAACTCCCCGGCGGAGAGACCTCAAATCCTCCACCGCTCCTTCAGCCGCTCGACCGTCGTGCGCCACTTGGGCGTGGTCGGCTTGCACACCGTGTTCTGGTTCCCGAACATGCCGATCTCGTTGACCGCCTGCTCCAGCGGCACGCTGTGCAGCCAGCGGACCGGGACGAAGTATTCCATCTGCTCCGGATCGTCGGCCCACTCGCGTTTGTAATTGCCGCCGAGCAGGACCTCCTTAGCCGGGCGTTCGCCTTCCTCGGTCACAATCTTGAACGTGGTGATCGGTTCGCGTGGCCCCGTCACTTCGCCCACGCCTACGAAGCCCGAGCCAGGCACCTTCACCCAAACCCTGTCGCCAGGCGACAACAAGTTGAGCGTATTGCTGTACCAGCTGCCGCCCCCACCGCTCAGGAAGCCGTAGCGCCGCCCTTCGGCCCAGTCGCGGGTCTCGCCATGCCCGAAGGACGCGTAGAACTCGCCGTTCCACGGCTCGCGCTCGCGCGTGCCGCTCTTGGTCGGCGTCGCGGCGCGCACCTGCGCCTGCACGGGGTCCATCAACCACGTGCGGCTCAGCAGCTGCTGCCCGCCATGGTCGAACACCTGGAAGCACAGCACGTTGATCGCGATGCCCTTGTCGCCGAGGTACTGGACGATGCGCTCGCTGCTCTCATCGAGATGGGTGGCAACAATCACGATCTGGTGGCTGTCGTTGAGCGTGTCCTCGTCGAGCGGCTGGCCGAAGCGGGCGAGGAAGTCGGCGGCGAGATCGCTTCCGGGCGCGAAGCGGGCATAGATTGCCGCCACGTCGTCTGTTTCGAGGCCCTCCACCCAACAAGCATAGTCCAGCGCCTGCGCCACGACCTCGCGGGGCGTGCGCTCACGCTTCAACTCGATCAATACAAGCGCGCCGTCAGGTGCGATGGCGAGAAGATCGAGGCGACCCGTCATGGTCGGTTCCTGGCGCCCAATCAGCATCCACTCGTCGGACAGGATACGCGGCGCCGCGATGATCATGTCTTCCAACATGCGCTCGGAGGGAAGCCGGGCCTCCGCTAGCGGTGCGGGGTCGCCTGAGACGGTCCAAAGAGCAGTGCGTTGTGGCACGAGTATCTTCCTCTCCCATCCAAGAGCGCTTCATCGCTCGGACGTTCCTTCAACCCTGGGCCAAGAGCAGTTCCGCCTGCGCCAACACCGTCTGCACCGCATCGTCCGCTAGGTCCGGGGGATACCCGTAGCGCTTCAGAATCCGCTTCACTAAGACCCGCATCCGGGCACGAGCGCTTTCCCTCTTGTGCCAATCGACCGTCACGTTGCTGCGCAGCTGCTCGACCAGTTCGCCCGCGATTACGCGCAGCCTCTCGTTCCCCATCGCTTCCACCGCGCTCTCGTTTTCGGCGAGCGCATCGTAGAAGGCGATCTCTTCGGGCGAGAGATCGAGTTCCTCGCCGCGAAGCCGCGAACGCTGCATTTCCTTGGCGAGTTCGATCAACTCCTGGATCATTTCCAGCGCCGAAATCGCGTTCGCGTGATACCGCGCCACGGCTTCCTCCAGCCGCCGAGAGAACGCCCGCGCCTCGACATGGTTGGTGCGCGCCCGTGCCGCGATCTCGCCCGTTAGCAGCTTCTTGAGAGCTTCCAGCGCAAGGTTGCGCTGCTTCAGTTGCCCGATCTCGGCTAAGAACTCGTCGGACAGGATCGAAATGTTGGGCGACTTGATGCCCGCCGCCTTGAGAACGTCCACGATCTCCGAATTGGCGACCGCGCGATCGATCAACTGGCGTATGGCGAAGTTCCGGTCGCCGCCGCCGATCCGGCTCGTCGCGTCGTTCTTGGCGAGCGCGGCCCTGACGGCCTGAAAATAGCCCACATCGTCGCGAACCTCGTCGGCCAAGTCGCTGGCGGCGGCGAGGGCGAAGGCTTTCGCGAGATTGGCGACCATTCCATCAAAGGTTCGATGCGCCCGCTTCTTTCTGTCGGGATCGCTCGCCTTCTCGGCGAGCCCCTCCTGCCATTTCAGCACCCAATCGAGCCCACCGGCGAGCGCCATCAGCTTCTCCCGAGGTCCGCCAGTCAGGGCGGTCCGGAAGTCGAAGCCGTTGAATATCTCGTCAATGCGCTCGTGCCACTCGCGCAGCGCCGCGACGGCCTGTTCCTCGTCGATCCCGGTCTTGTCGCGGTCGCCTTCGCTGTAATCGGCCAACGCCGCGCGCAGGTTCTGCGCGATGCCGATGTAATCGACGATAAGACCGCCGGGTTTGTCGCGGAAGACACGGTTCACGCGCGCGATGGCCTGCATCAGCCCGTGCCCGCGCATCGGCTTGTCCACGTACATCGTGTTCATGCACGGCGCGTCGAAGCCTGTGAGCCACATATCGCGAACCAGCACCAGCTTGAGCGGATCGGCTGGGTCGCGGGCACGCTTCGCCAGTTCGTCGCGCCGCCGCTTGTTGCCGATGTGCGGCTGCCAATCGAGCGGATCGCTCGCTGAGCCGGTCATCACGATCTTGATCGCGCCCTTTTCGTCGTCGTCGGAGTGCCACTCGGGCCGCAGGGCAACGATCTCGTTGTAGAGCGCAACGCAGATGCGGCGGCTCATGCAGACCGCCATCGCCTTGCCGTCGAGCGCCTCGATCCGCGCCTCCAGATGCTCGACGACATCGCGCGCCACCTGTTTGAGTCGCTTTTCGGAGCCGACCAGCGCCTCGATGCTGGCCCACTTGGCTTTCAGCTTCTCGGCCTCGGTCAGGCTGTCGTCCTCGACCATCGCCTCGATCTCGGCATCTATCAGCGGCTTCTCCGCCTCGTTCAGTTCAATGCGCGCCAGACGGCTCTCGTAGTAGATGGGCACGGTCGCCCCATCCTCGACCGCGCGGCTAATGTCGTAGATGTCGATGTAGTCGCCGAAAATCGCGGGCGTGTTCTTGTCGCTGCCCTCGACCGGCGTGCCGGTGAAACCGATGAACGATGCGTTAGGCAGCGCCTGGCGGATGTAGTGGGCATGACCATAGCGCTTTGCGCCGGTCTTGCCGTCGATCTTCGCGGCGAAGCCATATTGGCTCCGGTGCGCCTCGTCGGCGATCACGATTACGTTGCGGCGATCGCTCAGCAGCGGAAAGGTGTCTTCCCCGCCGATAGGCGAGAACTTCTGCACCGTGGTGAAGATCACACCACCAGCCGAGCGCTCCAGCAGCCGCTTCAGGTCTTCCCGGCTTTCGGCCTGCTCCGGCTTCTGGCGGATCAAGTCCTGGCACAGCCCGAAAGTGGCGAACAACTGGTCGTCCAGATCGTTGCGGTCGGTCAGCACGATCAGCGTCGGGTTTTCGAGCGCGGGCGAATTCACGGCCAGTCCGGCGAAGAACGCCATCAGGAGACTCTTGCCCGATCCCTGTGTGTGCCAGATTACGCCGATCTTGCGGTCGCCTTCGGGGCGGCTGGCCTCGATGGCCTCGCGCAGGGCCTTCTGGGCGCCGTGGAACTGGTGATAGCCCGCCACGATCTTGAACGGCCCGTCGCCCCTGTCGCCGAACACGGTGAAGTCGCGGATAAGCCGCAGGAACCGGCTTCGGTCGAACACTCCTTTGAGCAGCGTATCGAGTTCGGGCGTGCCGGGCGGCGCGTAGTCGGTCCCGTCCACCGTCCGCCATGGCATGAAGCGCTCTTCGGCAGCTGTGAGCGACCCGATCCTCGCCCTGATTCCGTCAGAGGTCACGAGAACGGCGTTGGTCCTGAACAGCGAGGGAATTTGCTGCTTGTAGGTTTCGAGTTGGGCGAAGGCGGCGGACAGGGTCGCGTTCTCACTACCGGGATTCTTCAGTTCCAGCACCGCCAGCGGCAGGCCGTTCACGAACAGGATCACATCGGGGCGGCGGTTATGCCGCCCTTCAATCAGCGTGAACTGGTTGACCGCCAGCCAGTCGTTCGCCTCGATATTCTCGAAGTCGATCAACCAGACCTTGTCGCCGACGATCCGCCCGTCCTTGGCGCGATATTCGACATCGACGCCATCGACGATCAGCTTGTTGATGCGCCGGTTCTCTTCGACCAGTTTCGGTGTCTCGCTCGACAGCACCTTACGCAGCGCGGCATCGATGGCTTCGGCTGGCACTGTACGGTTGATTTGCGCGACCCAGCGCTCAAGCCGTGGAATAAGAACGGCATCGCCATAGGTCGGTCGTTGCGGCGAAACACCGTCGGGAGCGATGTCCTGGCCGTGCAGATACATCCAGCCGAGCGACCTGAGGGTTTCGATGCCCGCTTCCTCGAGGTGATTTTCGTGGAGGAACGCCATCAGCTAGCCACTTTCTCCGTGGACTGAGCCAGCACGGCAGCCTTGATTTCGTCGGTATCGAAAAGGGCATCCTCCAACCCCTTTGCGCCCGAGAAATCAGCTTCAAGGACGTTCTCGGCGTCGCGGAAATCGGCGTTCTTGAAGCGGCAGCCCTTAAACGACGTTTGCCGGAGATTGGCGTGCCAGAACGGGCCGTAGCTGACTTGCGCGCAAGCTGGCGTCCCATCATCTTCGTCCCAAAATTCCATGTGAGTTTCGGGTGGCGGCTCAGTCCAGTGAAGTTTGGAGCCGTTAAATCTCGCTTCCGCCAAATCACATTCGTAAAAGGAACAATCCAGGAAATCTGAGAAATTCGTACCCAAGTCGCCCAACCCGGCCAGCGGATTATAGGGTGCGAATGTGACGCCACGACAATTCAAATGATCGAACGAAACTTTGTTCAGCTGGACCGTGCTGTCCCCAAATCTCTCACCCCAACGACCGTCGTAAAATGTCGAGCCTTCGAGGCTCTGGACGCCAGCGCGGGCGAAATGAAAATCGGTCAGACGCGCACCCGTCAAATCGAGAGCGAACACGCCCAGGCGGTTGAGCCGTCGAATGGCACCAGCAATTCGTAAATGCGCCTCGGGATGATCCCACCGCTTATAGTCGTCGATCACCTCCTGCTGCCGGGCGATATCCTGTCGTTTATTGCGGCGATGCTCGAACAGCGCGAATACGACCAGGATAAAGAAGACATCGAGCGTCAGCCCGCCCATTTCGGGCCAAAGGCTGTCGAGGCGTTGCGGTTGCAGGAGCCACCAGATGTAAGTGATCGCAGCGCAAACCAGTAAGAGGCCGATTGCCATCGGAAAGTTTGTTTCGCGCCAGAACCCACTCCAAATCGTAACGAGGCGCGACGACATCAGCCGAGTGCGCCAGCGCTCAATGGGGGTCGGCTTGCGGCGCACGACTATCGCTCGAACCTGGGCCGAAGGCGTAAATGAAGGAAAGCCTCAAGGCACGAGAGGAACTCGATGGAATACGTCGCCGGGATGAGGACATTCGCGCGATGGCAATGAGCCTTTATCCAATTCCCAGGCAGGTCCGGGTTGAAGTCTGCCCTGAGCGGAATCTGAGCGCAGTTGCCGATCGATCTCGCCAGAGTGCTGGGAGCGCTCCCCGGGTTGTAGTGCTGGCTGGTGTACCGCGGTCCGGAATTGGGTCCGACTTTGCCGACTTTCAGCCAACATCCATCACCCCAAAATGCGTAGATTGCCATCTTGCCACTGGGCAACTGAGTTGGTGGCCGGTGGGGTGCGGTGAGGTATTCCGCTTGAAGATCATCTTCTCTCAAGGATTCGCCACCAAGTCGGGCGACCTCGCGGAAAGCTTCGATGGCGTCTCCAAGTTCGGTGATCCACTCAGCCATTCGCCATCTCAAGCCTTTCCTTGAAGAAGGTCAGCAGGAGATCGGTGCAAACCTCGGCCATTTCCTTGTCCACGCTGTTGGAAAGGAAAAACCGGCGGAACTCGACCCTGAGTTTCGCGACTTCCGCCGTACGCTGGGGCCAATCTATCGAAGCCTCGCGGTCGTAGATGGCGAGAATCTTTGGGGCCCAGGAGCGCAAGCGGTCGATCTTGACGAGACTCGGCCCGGTCAGGGCTGTGCGCAGAAGTTGCGCGATGTTTTCATCGACGTCGCCCGCCTTACTGGCAAAGGCTTGGGGATCGATCTTTTTCCGACGTTCCCGCTCGGCTGTGCGGCTGGCAGCTTCTGCATCGAGGCGCTCGGCCTCAATGATGCCTGCGAGCCAATCGTTGCAGTACCGAGATGCCCCTCCCGGGTCGGGAAAGAGGTTGGCATGGTGGATGTTCATTTTCCGAAGGGTGTTCAAACACGCCGTTCGATTGTCATTCGGAACGTGGAACTTGCAGATGTATTTCGCGACATCGTTCGGATCGTCGGGATTGATGACTCCGTTCTCGGCCAAATTGTTGAGGATGGCCGAAACGACGTTGTCGCTGCCAGCAGGTGTTATCGTGAAGAGGCCCGCCTGATTGACCAGCCGCGCGTTCTCATGATGGGTTGGTTCAAAAATCCAGTCGTGCATGTCTTCGTCGGCGCGGATGGCGGCCATGTTGAGGCAAAATACCGCGCGAGCGGGGTTGTCTCCATCCGCCAGATCGGGTTCTTCGAACGCGAAGAACAGGGCGACATAGGGTGACTTCGTCCAGTCGATCAGCGGTGTTCTCAGGCCATGGTGTTGGCCGAAGGCCCAAATTTCCTCTTCCTCCAGCTTGCTGACATCCAGCCCGCGACCGCGCATCGCCAGACGGAACTGGCCCAACAAGTCTGCCTGATGCCCGGGTGGAACGGTCCCGGTTTCAAACATGCGCGACAGCGTGGAGGATAGATTCCAGTCGTGGCCACGCTGCCCGCGATAGACCATCTCTCCCTTCGCCATATTGTATTCCGGGCGGCGCATGATCTCGATGAACTTCTCCCAACTCTCCACCTTGCAGGCGGGGATCAGGCCATCGATCTTCTCGTCGACAAAGGCGAAGTTGGGATGGTCTGGCAATCTCGATTGATGGGAGAACTTGTCCATCAACTTGCTACCTGACCAGCAACGGCGACCCGGACCTCACCAGAGATCAGACGGGGGAGCAGGTAGTCACGGGTTTCAGCGAGCGCGCGATTTTCCGCCTTCGATTGTTCAATTTTCTCGCGGAGAGGACGGACGAAGCCAGCGAACGCATCGAGCAAATCGTCATCCACCACCGGAAAGGTGGTCGCCGCAACGACATCGGGGTTCACGGCTGGATATGCGCCGCCATGACTGTCAGCAAGATTTGCCAACCTGGCGATATTCTCGTGTGAGGTAGCGGCCAAATAGATCGCATCCGCGAAAATGGCCTGCCTCGGACGAAGAACCGCAAATCCAGTGCTGGCAGTGTATCCATCCCTGCCAACGTAGGCATAGGAGCCGTTGCCGGGACGCACCGTTCCAACAAGCGTGTCTCCCAGACGCGCAATCCGCCGCGCGCGGCTAGGCGCTTGGTCCCAAGAAAGCTTCGCTGTTGATTCGATCGTCCCCCATTTGGTATTCGACAAGTCAACATATTCTACGCGGGCAGGATGATCGCGAGTCTTCCAGCTCTCAGAGTTGAGCAAGGCCAGTCGATCAAGCGACCCGATAGCCCACCCAACTGGCAAACCATCGTCACCGAATGCATCCGGGAAAAGGGCAGCGAGTTCGGCGGCGCGGGCGGGATCGGGGGTTAAGCCGCCCATAATAGCTTGCGCGTCAGTCGCTCCCGCCTTCTTGCGCCGGACGGGGCCGAAATCGACGAACCAATCCCGAAAGATCGCTCGCGCCACACCCTCCAGCGTCGCGTTCATCCGTAGGTTGAGTTCGACCTTTTCGTCGAGCGTCGAAAGCTTGTCGGCTATCGCGTTTTGTTCTGGCGTGTCCGGGGCCGCGATATGGAATGATTTGAGTTCGGGAAAATAGATCGTCTGGTGCACACTGCCGCTCGCGAAATTCAGGAGTGCATCTCCTTCCGCAATCAGGGCATATTTCAGGAAGCGATAGTCGAGTTTCGGCCCGCAAATCCAGTTC
>CBHCZH010000125.1:0-10918 GCA_965977975.1 uncultured bacterium | reverse complement strand
TCGAGCTCGACGATCTCGAGCGGCTGCTTGGGCGCGAAAGCGACCGCGGCGCGGGTCTTCATATATTACTCCTCAAATCTGCTCGCGGGACGTTGCGCTAGGGCGAATACCCTCTTCTTGCCGCAGGCATCGAGACCCCAAGCCCCGGTTGTCACTGCTTCGCTCTATCAATAAGCCATCGGTCGCAGGATCGCGTCGGTGCCACCGTCCACGTACAGCAATTGCCCGACCAGATAGGCCGGACTGTCCGCTACCAGGAATGCGATGGCTTCCGCGACCTCCTCAGGTCGGCCGTAGCGGCCCAGCGCGTTGGGCTGCGCCTGCGCCAGCATCTTCGGTGCATCCTCGCGTTCGAACAACTTGCTGTTCATCGGCGTATCGATCACGCCGGGAACGATACAGTTGAGCAGGTTGCCGGAACCCGCCCATTCCTGCGCTACGGCCGACTTGCGCGTCCAGAGCGAAATCGCGAGTTTCGAGGACATATAGGCGGTGGCGGGATCGTTCCCCAATTCCGCCACCACCGCATGCTCGTCCCCGCCCATCAGCTTTCGTGCCCACTCCTGGTCCGGCGCCATCAAGGTCGATGTCGAAGAGATCATCACACCGCGCGCCGGCTTGCCCGGATCCAGCAAGGGCCGCAGCCCCTCGGCAGTTGCGACAGCCCCGTAATAGTTGATCCTGAGGATCGCCTCGGCGTCCCCTTGATCCGGCGAGACGCCCGCGGCGGCGACGAATCCATCGATGTTACCGCCGACACGCTCGCGCACGCCGTCGACCATTGCCTTCCGCCCTTCGTCCGAGGACAGATCTGCTTCAACGTCAGTGTTGCGCAGGTCGATGCCGATGACGCCGTGACCGCGATCCCGAAGGAGCTGCGTGGTCGCCCTGCCGATGCCCGACGCGGCACCGGTCACAACAATGGTCTTCGCCAATGTCTTGTTACCCTTCGTGCTCAACCCGATCAGGCGACCTGGCGCTGCTCTTCGCGCCGCCGGCGGACAAGGCGACCGGGAAGTTCGCCCGTGGGTTCGCCATTGCGATAGGTCACCTTGCCCGACACGATTGTCGCGACATAGCCGTCGACGCGCTGGATCATGCGACGCGCGCCGCCCGGCAGATCATAGCGAACTTCCGGAAGGTGCAAGGTGAGCTTGTCGAAATCGATGACATTGATATCCGCCTTCATGCCGGGCGCGATCAAGCCGCGGTCATCCAGTCCGACCAAAAGCGCCGGCTTGCGGGTAAGTTCATTGACCAGATGCGCCAAAGGGAAGCGCCCTTCCTTCCGATCGCGCCCCCAAAAGGTGAGCGCGAAAGTCGAGTAGCTGGCATCGCAGATTAGCCCGTAATGTGCACCGCCATCCCCGAGGCTGATCATTGTCGCCTCACTTTCCATCATCTTGCGCACGACCGACAGCGACCCGTCGGCGAAATTGGTGATTGGCAAGTAGAGGATGCGATGACCATCGGCTTCGAGCAGCGTGTCATATGCTAGTTCCCGTGCGTCGATGCCTCGTGCCTTGGCTCGGGCGCCAATGCTGTGTTGCGGGTCGGGCTCGTAGCTGAACGTTTCGTCCATCGGGAACATCTGCTCGAACATGCCCGACAGCCACACCATCGTGTGGTTGGTATCCTTCGGCTCTTCCGAGAGAATCTTCGCGCGGATTTCGGGATCGCGCAATTTCGCTACCCTTTCGTCGAGCGGCAGGTCGGCGAGCGTGCGATAGGTGTCGCAATAGGTGAAGGGATTGAACGAGAGATCGAGGCCATAGCACATGCCGACAGCACGCGGTGCCACCTGGCCGGTCAGCGCCAGGCCCTCCGCCCGCGCCTCCTCGGTAAGCTCGAGAACGCGCTTCCATCCATTTTCGTCCTGCGGAACCTGGACCAGCGTGAAGCTGACCGGACATCCACCGTCGCGCGCCAGGCGTCGAAGCGTTTCGAATTCGGCCATGCCGCCGAGCTGGACGTCGTTGAAGTCGGTCATGACTTCCATCACGCCGCCGCCGGCCTGTCGGACGCCGCGCGCAAGCGCCAGCAGCTCGGCATCGCCGGAGGTTTCGGTGGGGGCGAGCTGTCCTGTCGACGTGCGGTGCGCCATGGTGCGCGACGACGACACGCCGATCGCGCCAGCTTCGATTCCCTCCTTCACGATACGGGTCATCTCGACCAGATCGGGCATCTGCGCCATCTCGCGGTCGGCCCCGCGCTTTCCCATCACATAGACGCGCACGGCGGCATGCGGAATCTGCGTTGCGAAGTCGATGTCCGCTTCGCGGGTGTCGAGGAAATCCAGATACTCGGGAAACGTCTCCCATTCCCAGGGAACGCCATCGGCCATGACGACTTCGGGAATGTCCTCGACGCCCGACATCACCTGGATGAGCATATCGCGATGTTCCGGCCTGCAAGGCGCGAAGCCAACCGCGCAATTTCCCATCACGACGGTGGTCACACCGTGGTCAGACGAAGGCGAGAGACGATTTTCCCAAGTGATCTGGCCATCATAGTGGGTATGCGCGTCCACGAAGCCGGGCGTGACCATCAGTCCTGCAGCGTCGATCTCTTCCTTGCCGCGCAGCCCTTCGCCAACGGCCGCGATGAGTGCGCCATTGATGCCGATGTCGGCCTGCTTCGGCTCTCCCCCCGAGCCGTCATAGAGTGTGCCGCCGCGAATGACCAAGTCGAAGTCCGACATGCTTGCTTCCTCTGTTGGCAATGGCGCGCGTCCCGTGCACGTCGCGCAGTCCGCCAGCCGAACTGTGTGACGATGTTCTACGCGCAGGAGTCGGCCGGCGGCATACCCCCTTCAGACTATGCTGCGGTTGCCGCTGGAAGCTAGAAGATCGCAGAAGCCAGACCGCCGGGCCCACTTTTCGCGGGCGGGGAGAGACTGCAATGATTGCGACCGAACCAGGTGTATCGCGGAAGGTAGATAGTTCGAGCTTCGGCGATCGCCCGGATGAGATGGTGTGGCAGGACCTTGACGCGACCCTCGCCATGCCCGCCGCAGAGGTCAGGGAAATCCAACTCGCTGGCGTACGCTGCCGGCTGGAGGAATTGCGCGATCGCCTGCCCGTGCTGCGGAAGCTGGCTGAAGAACAGGGTATCGGGGCGATCGGTTCGCTGAACGATGCAGCCCCGCTGCTGTTCAAGCATTCGGTGTACAAATCGTACCCCAATTCGCTGGTAGAAAAGGGCCGCTTCGATCTCCTTACGCGGTGGCTGCAGAACCTGACGACAGAGGATCTCTCGGGCTTCTCCGCCGATAATCTCGAATCGGTCGATGACTGGCTCGACGCGTTGCTGCGCGATGCCGGCGTGCGCCTCATCCATTCGACCGGAACGAGCGGCAAGCTTTCCTTCCTGCCTCGGGGTCACGCAGAGGCGGCGCGGCAATTGCGGTCTGGCCGGTTGTCGCAGCAGGTTATCGGCCAGGGCGAACCGAGCTGCCTCGATGAGGTCCCGACAATCGTCGTTGGCCAGCGCCACATGTTCAACGGCTACGGCGCGAATGTCGAAGCGCTTGTCGACGACCTGTATGGCGGCGACGAGGCCAAGCTCCATGTCATGGGCCAGGGCCGCCTTTCTGCCGACGTCCTCTCCCTCGCCGGTCGCCTCGCCGCTGGCTCAGACAAGGTCGACCGCGATGCCATCCCTGCGAGCGTGCTCGCGCGGCTGGACGAATTCATTGCGGCCGCGAAATCCGCGCCAGAACGCCGGGCCGCCTTCTTCGACCGCGTGATCGGCAGCCTGGCCGGCAAGCGCGTGATGATGGCCGGCAATTGGGGAATGTATAACGAACTCATGGAAGCGGGCCGCGCCCGCGGCGTCCAGCGCCTGTTCGCGCCCGACAGCCTGTTCCTGTGCGCCGGAGGGGACAAGGGGCTAAAATTGCCGGAGACCCTGAAGCAGGATCTGCCGGATTTCCTGGGCGTGAACGCCGTCAATGAAGCCTATGGGATGAGCGAAATGGCGACTCTCATGCCGAAATGCTCGGCGGGCAAGTACCACGCTCTGCCTTGGATGGTCGTCTTCGTTCTCGATCCGTCGACGGGCGATCCAGCACCGCGTGAGGGTACGCACAAGGGCCGGTTCGGGGTCATCGACCTTACCATGCAGACGCGGTGGGGCGGCGTGCTGAGCGGCGATGAGGTCACGGTGACCTGGGACAAGTGCAGGTGCGGCCTCGACGGCCCTTTCCTCGAGAATGAGATTCGCCGCTATGGTGCCGATGAGGGCGGGGATGACAAGATCACCTGCGCAGGTGCACCCCAGGCTCATGAAAATGCCCTCGAATTTCTCGTGAAGGCAGGAGGGGGCGAATGAGCAGAACCACAGGGTTCAGCGTCCCCCTAATAATCCGCGGGAATATTATCGAGGACAGTGACGTCGAACATGGCGGACGCGGGGGTAGCGCGACGTTCGCCGCGCCTGACGTTACGCGCTACGCAGAAACGCTCGGTCTGGCTGATCCGGGCGATATGGCGGATCTTTATACGCTCAGCTTCGAGGATATCCTCGACTATCTCTCCGATCTCGCCCCGCGCCTTGCGCCCGCTGTCAACCCGTGGATGGAGCAGGCATTCGAGCTTTCCTGCCGAACGTCCGGTCTAGGCCGCGACATATTGGCGGCGATGTACGCAACGATGGGCGATGCGCTCGACCGCGCGAAGCTTCGCGAGGTCGCCGAAAATGCGATCGGGATCGACCACCTCGAAGGCTGGGTCGAAAAGCCTTTGGACGGCGGCTTGAAAGCACGCGTCCGCGCCTTCGGCGCAAGGAGCGTGCATATCGTTGCGGGCAATGCCCCTGGGACCTCGCTTCTCACCGTCGCGCGCAATGCCATTACGCGCGGCGACGCGATCATCAAGACGCCCAGCAACGATCCTCTCACTGCAGCCGCGATCGCTCGAACAATGATCGAAATGGCGCCGGGCCATCCGCTGACCAGACATCTCAGCGTCGCCTACTGGAAAGGCGGAGATACGCGCATCGAAGAGGCGCTTTATCGGCACACAAGGATCGAGAAGATCGTTGCCTGGGGCGGTATGGCATCGATCAGCCACATCGCGAAATATGTAGGCCCGGGTGTCGAGCTGGTTGCGTTGGATCCCAAGCTTTCATCCACGATTATCGGCAATGATGCCTTTGCCGACGATACCATTCTGCGGGAAGTCGCGGCAGCGCTCGCGATCGACGGGGGCGGCTTGAACCAGGAAGGCTGCGTCAACGCCCGCGTGGTCTGGGTGCAAAGCGGGACCGACAGCGCCGGGATCGAGCGGCTCAATCGACTGGGCCAGATGACCTTCGATGCGATCCAGGCGCTTCCGCGGCATCTCTCCGGCCCAGCGGTGCGCCTTGATGCGGGCCTGGCTGACGAGGTCGAGGGGTTGCAGCTGGCCGGCGACGATTTCTATCGGATTTTCGGTGGTGGGCGCGAAGGGGCGGTTATCGTCTCGCAGATCGATGAACCAGTCGATTTTGCACCGAAATTGACCAACCGCGTGCTCAATCTTGTTCCGATGGACGATATCGAACCGGCAATCAGAGCGGTCAACAGCTACACCCAGACGATCGGCATCTGGCCGGAAAGCCTCAAGCGGGAGATCCGCGAGCGACTCGCCATCCAGGGCGCCCAGCGTCTTGTCACTTTGGGACATGCCATCGGCATGCCCGGACACGGCATCCAGGACGCGATCGAGCCATGGCGGCGCATGTGCCGATGGATCGTCGAGGAAGAGGCCGAGCTGGTCTGAACTCGGTGCGTCGGACCAGCCAGAGATCATACGAAGCCAGGAGTAGCAGAAGCGTGTCCAGCAGAATTGTCGTCGTCACGGGGGCCTTTGGCGTACTCGGCCGTGCGGTTGCCGATCGCTTTGAAGCAGGAGGCGACCGCGTCGCGCGGATCGACTATGCGCCGGCGCCCGCGGGGGCGCCATCGCACCATATTGGCGGCGTCGACATCAGCCGATTGGACGCCGCGGAGGACGCTGTCGCGGCCATTACGGCTGAACTCGGAAATCCGAGTGTCCTGGTTAACGTTGCCGGCGGGTTCATCTGGCAAACCCTTGCCGATGGCGGCCCCGACGACTGGCAGAGGATGTACATGATGAACACCCTGACGGCGGTGACAATGTGCAAGTTGCTCGCGCCCACGCTGGCGAAGGCAGACAGCGCCGCGATCATCAATATCGGAGCCGCAGCAGCCGCCAAGGCAGACGCCGGCATGGGTGCTTATGCTGCTTCCAAGGCTGGCGTTGCTCGCCTCACGGAAAGCCTCGCTGCCGAACTCGCAAATCAGGGCGTGACCGTAAACGCCGTGCTTCCAACAATCATCGACACGCCCACCAACCGGGCCGACATGCCCGATGCGGACTTTTCGCAGTGGGTGCGACCGACGGACATCGCCGAAGTCATTTACTTCCTCGCCTCACCAGGCGCCCGCTGTATCACTGGCGCATCAATCCCCGCCGCGCGCGGGACCGGTTGATCCAGCGAACAAGGGATGGTGCCCTTCTGACGCGCCGCTCATTCAGGCCGCAATCATCCCCGCCACGCGACGCGTCAGAATGTCCTCGGCTTGCGCGACCATGCGGTCGAGCAGGTCCGCGCAATTGGGCACATCGTGGATCAGTCCCTGCACCTGCCCAGCCCATATGAGCCCCGCCTCGACATCTCCGGTCTCAAGAGCCGTGCGGCCCCGCGCTCCGGCCACCAGCGGCCGGACGTCCTCGAAGGTTGCGCCGGGCTTGCCCGATATCTCCACTACCTCGTCGGACACCGAGTTCTTGGCGACACGCCCGGTGTTGCGGAACGGGCGAAAGATCAGGTTGGTAGCGCGCTCGTCGTTCCGGACAAGGAACTGTTTGATATCGTCGTGAATCGGCGCTTCCTTGGTTGCGCAGAAACGCGTGCCCATGTTGACCCCCTCTGCCCCGAGCACAAGCGCAGCAGCGAGTCCTCGACCATCGCCGATACCTCCTGAAGCGATCATGGGGATCTTGACCCGATCGGCCGCTGCCGGGATCAGGATAAGGCCCGGCGTATCATCTTCACCAGGATGACCAGCGCACTCGAAACCATCGATCGAGATGACATCCACCCCCATGCGCTCCGCCGAGAGAGCGTGGCGCACCGCCGTGCATTTATGCAGGACCGTGATGCCGTGCTCCTTGAAATGGTCGATATGTTCCTCCGGCTTGTAGCCTGCCGTCTCGACAATCTTCACGCCGCTGTCGATGATCGCTTGGCGATAGGCGGCGTAGGGTGGTGGGCTCACTGACGGCAGGATGGTCAGATTGACGCCGAACGGCTTGTCGGTCATCGACCGGCAACGGTCGATCTCATTGCGCAGGTCGTCAGGTGTCGGCTGAGTCAGTGCCGTCAATATGCCGAGACCGCCGGCGTTTGAAACAGCCGCGGCGAGTTCGGCGCGGCCAACCCACATCATCCCGCCCTGGACGATGGGATGCCGGATGCCGAGCAACTCGGTGATTCTCGTCTTCAGCGCCATTTACCTGATGTTCCTTCCCGTGTTGCCCCGCGCGCATCTGGCAATGCCTACAGACTGCGCGCTACAACCATGCGCTGGATGTCCGATGTGCCTTCGTAAATCTGGCAGACCCGCTGATCGCGGTAGATTTTCGCGATCCCGTATTCCTCGAGATAGCCATATCCCCCCAGCGTCTGCATCGCTCCCGAAACCACCTTTTCGACCATTTCCGATGCGAACAGCTTTGCCATCGACGCCGCATCGAGGCACGGCTCGCCAGCATCCTTCAGCGCTGCCGCGGAAAGCACCATCAACCGGGCTGCCTGCAATTGCGTCGCCAGGTCCGCGAGGCGGAAACCCACAGCCTGATGTTCGATGATTGGCTTGCCAAAGCTCGTTCGTTCCTTGGCATAGCCCACGGCTATCTCCAGTGCAGCTTGGGCCATGCCGACACATTGCGCCGCGATACCAATGCGGCCGGCCTCGAGGTTCGAAAGAGCGATGCGATAGCCTTGCCCTTCCTCGCCAAGCAAAGCGGCGTCGGGCACAAACATGTCCTCGAAACGCAAGGCGGCAGTATCGGAAGCGCCCTGCCCCATCTTATGCTCGACCTTGTCGACCACGAGGCCGGGAGAATCCGCATCGACAAGAAACGCGGACATGCCATGCTTTCCCGCGCCAGGATCGGTTACCGCGATGACCATCACGACGCCCGCGATCCTGCCCGACGTGATGAATTGCTTGGTGCCGTTGATCGTCCAACCTCCGCCAACCTTGTCTGCCTTGGTCCGCATCGCAGAGGCGTCCGAACCGGCGTCGGGTTCGGTCAGTGCGAAGGCGCCGATCATTTCCCCCGCGATGAGCTCCGGCAAGTATGCCTGTTTCTGGCCCTCGCTGGCGAAACGGGAAATGCCCCCGACCATGATTGAATTCTGGATCGAGACGATCGTGGACAAGGCTCCGTCGGCGGCAGCGATTTCCATCAGCGAAAGCGCATAAGAGACGTTGTCCGCTTCCGCTCCGCCGAACTCGCTTGGTGCGGTCATGCCCATCAGCCCCATCGCGGCCAAGGTCGGAAACAGGCCCGCCGGATAACCACCCGCATTTTCGAATTCGTGCGTGTGCGGCCTGATCTGCTCTTGTGCGAATGCACGGACTGCATCGCGGATTGCCATCTGCGTCTGCGACAAAATCACCTGAGACCTCGCTTTAGACCGGGCCACGATGCCCGCCTTCGATCTCGTCCGCCTATTGTCGGATTGTACCGACCGCCTCCCACGTTTGGACGATGCGCGAAAGGAAGGGGCAGCGCACTCCTCATGCCCACTACCGAGCATGAAGCTCGGCACCGCAAATCAGAAGGCAACCGCTGCAACGGGATATCCGCGAAATGCGCGTCCGCTGACCAGACCTCGTCTTTTCAGAAACGCCGGCTCATTGGGCCCTTAATCGGGAATTCGCCCGGCGAGTGGGACTTTGATGCCAAGCGGAGGTGATCGCGGCTGCAACGGAGCTTGTCCGATCAGCCGCGTCACCGCGGACGGCGGGATCAGCGCTGCACCGCAACGCCGTACAGAAAGGTCTTAACGGCCGCGGCGACCCATTGCTTCTTTTCCTCGGGGGAATGCTCGTCATCGCCGAACAAATAATCGACCGAACTGGTCGTCAAATGCAGGAACTGTTGCGCCGCGCGCCCGATGTCATCGATCGCTAGAATCCCCTGGAAGGACTGGCGCTCCATATAGTTGGCGATGGGCTCGAGGATTGACTGCCGGGCAACTAGACCCATCTGCCCCACTTCCGGCGTCTGCTGCGCTTCGAGCACCAGCACGCGCGAAATGGCGCGGCCATCGAGGACAAGCTCCTTTTCTTGGAAGCACATGCCTATCTTGAATAGGACTTCCCAGACCTCGCCGCCTTCCTCGATGATCTCCTCGAGCCTCCTGCGAAGGCGAGACGAGGTATCTTCCACAAGGACTTCAAGGATCTGTTCCTTGGTCTGGAAGTGATTATAGATGGTCCGCCGCGACACTACGGCTCTCTCCGCGATGCCCGCGATTGACCCACCGTGAAAACCGCGTTCGCTGAATTCGCCCATGGCGGCTGACAGAATCTTGCGCCGAATGTTCGGCGCCTGTGCCCGCGTGGGTCGACCCGCCGTCCTTCCCGCCTCTTGCAAATGATCCGCAGCTATCCGCAAGACACGCCTCCAGTCCGAATGGACGCTCGCTAACGCGCCCAAAAACTGCCTAGCCCGAATCCGCGAGTTTTATATGGCCCGTTCGGACGATAACAGGCCCGGGACCAGAATCTAAGTTACTGGACAAGTGTTTCCGGTCGCTGGGTGGTGGTTCGATGCTGAAGCTTGACGAGCAAATCGGGATCGTGACGGGCGGCGCATCGGGTATCGGCCTCGCTGTTGCACAAGGGTATGCGCGCGGCGGTGGACACGCGGTGATCGCGGACACCAATCGCGACGCAGGCGATGCCGCCGTGAAGGAGTTGGAGCGAGAAGGTCACTCGGCCGAGTTCGTCGATTGCAACATGACGGATTCGGCCTCGATCGAGCAGATGATCCAAAGTGTACATGAGCGGCACGGTCGGATCGATTTCCTCCACAACAATGCTTACGCAGCCTGGAAAGGGACAGACGCGGGCGCGCTGGTCGACGGAGTGTCGGATGAACAGTGGCAACATGTGCTCGAAATCGGCCTGACGTCGACCTTTCGTGCCACTCGGGCGGTGCTGCCGTTGATGGTTGCGAAAGGGGGCGGATCGATCGTCAACACCGCATCGGTGGCTGCCTTTCGCGCCGAGCCGCGGATAGCTTGCTATTCGACTATCAAGGCGGGCATTGTGCAATTCACGCGTACAGTCGCGGTTGAATATGCGGCAAGCCAGATCAGGTGCAATTCGGTCTGTCCGGGCGTGATCCGAACGCCGCTCATTGAAGGAGCGCCGCTGGGCGAAGATTTCCTGGCATCCATACCAATGGGCCGTCTCGGCGAAGCGGAAGAAGTTGCAAACGTCGTCCTGTTCCTCGCTTCGGGACTCGCGAGCTACCTCACCGGCGAAACCATCGTTATCGATGGCGGACGAACTCTCTGAGTCGCGTGCAATAGTCCGTTTAGACGTGGGCGGCGACGCGGTTCGCCCGGTATCACCGCACACGGGATCTTGATCGACCGTGACTTCGCAGGAGCGCCACTTGAGCACAAGACCGCAGTTGGCGGCGGACTATGCGCCTGTTCTCGAACAGCTTGCCGCCGCCCCCAAATTCTCGAGCTTGCCGGTCGAGCATGCCCGGCAAATGTGGGATCTGATGGACGCCGGCGAGGCGGAAGAAGTCGGGTCGGGTCGGGACCTGACAGTCAGCGGTGCCGCCGGCGATCTCGACGCGCGGCTGTATCTTCCCGTGTC
>CBHCZH010000124.1:0-10937 GCA_965977975.1 uncultured bacterium | reverse complement strand
CCCCTCCGTCCGCTGCGCGGACACCTCCCCCGTGAACGGGGGAGGATTGACCAGGGCGCAGTTCGAAACCGGGATTCGCGGGATCTCTCAGGGCAAGGGTGGGCGGATCGCAACCGCGTCCGCCGTCGGAAAATCGTCCGGCACCGGATAGGTGACCTCCCGGCGGGCGAGCCATTGCAAGGCGCGCACCAGGATCGTCTGCACATCGACGCTGCGCAGGGTCACCGGGTTCACATCGCCTGCCCAGACGTGCCCGTAATTGGCGACGTAGCAGCGGCCGCGGCCGTATTCGACGGTCCACTCCATCGGCCAGTTCATCTGCGTCTCGGGCTCCAGCGCGTAGGTCAGGACCGTGAGATTGCGCGCGGGGCCGCGGGCATAGCGGTAGAGCTCGACATCGGCGGTCATCCAGGCCCGCGGAAAGCCCGCATGGACCGGATGCTCGCCGATCCTGTGGACCAGCGCATCGTACCGCGGCCCGTGCCCGGTGCCCTCGCCCACCCCGGCCGGGACGATCGCCGGCCGCTCGTCGGCGTCGATATAGACCGCCGGGCCAAAGTCCTTCTCGCGCCAGCCGAGGCCGATCATTTCGTTATAGGCGGGCCAGTCGGCAAAGGCGTTGTTGGCCGAATGCAGGAAGAACACCCCGCCGCCGCGCGCGACGAACGCCTCGAAATCGGCCTTGACCCGGTTGGGCCAGGCCGGCCCGCCCCAGATGTCGTTGTAGGTCTGCAAAACCACGTCGCATTGCGCGAAGTCCGGGCGCCAATCGTCCCAGCCCGGCGCCTGAGCGGTCGGCGGCGAGGTGGAGACCGACACTTCGAACAGGCCGGTCGGCTCGAGAATGGCCCGCAGGATGCGGGTGGTCAGCCGCCAGTCGTGGTTGCTGACGCCGTCGATGATGAGGACCCGGATGCGCCGCGGCTCCGCCTGTGCGGGTTGGGCCAGCGCGGGCCGCGCCGAGAGGGCGGCGAGCGCCGCCAGGACGAACGCCCGCCGATCAAGATGCGGCAGACCGGTGCGAATGACGCCCTCCCTCGAGCCGATGTCCCCCCTTATTAACCCATCCGAAGTTCCGGGGACAGCCTCCGGCCGGCCTGCAAAAGAACACCTGTGCCGGCCCCAAGCACTGCAGGGCTTAATCGCGCGGGCCGGGGCTGCTAGGGAGAAGCGCATCTACCCCGGAGACATCTCGATGAACGAACAAGTGCTGGCCAGGCCGGTCGCCGATTCCACGCTGCACCCGCTCGAGCAGCTCGCCGCGACCAACGCCGAGGCTGAAATCTGGTGGGATTCGAGCCCGCTGATCTTCCCGAGCTGGAAGGCGGAGACGCTCGATAAGGCGCCCGCTGGCGAGCGCGACGCGTGGAACGCGCAGCTGACCCGGTTCTACGACAACGAGACGATCCACTCGCAAGGGACGATGGGCTTTCGCGGGGTCACCACCAACCCGCCGCTGTCCCTGCAGGCGATCAAGCTCGCGCCCGAGCTGTGGGCGGCCGAGATCAAGAAGATCGCCCGTGACAATCCCGGCCTGGATTACGAGGGCGTGTACTGGGCGATGTACCTCGACCTCGTGAAGAAGGGCGCGCACGCGATCCTGCCGGTGTTCGAGAAATCGGGCGGCAAGTACGGTTTCCTCTCGGGGCAGGTCGATCCCCGCTTCGTGCGCGACGGCGACAGGATGCTCGGCCAAGGCCTGCAGATCGCCGCGCAGGCTCCCAACGTGATGGTCAAGCTGCCGGGCTCGAAGGAAGGCTACGAGGTGCTCGAGGAGCTGACCGCGCGCGGCATCAGCACCAACAACACGACCAGCTTCACGGTGCCGCAGTACTTGCGCTGCATGGCCGCGGTCAGCGCCGGGCTGCTGCGGGCCAAGGCGGCGGGCGTCGACCTGTCGAAGTGGCGCTCGGTGATCACGCACATGTCGGCCCGCCTCGGCGAGCTCGGCGACTGGAAGACCGAAGCCAAGGCGCGCGGGGTCGAGCTGACCCTGCCCGAGATCCGCGACGGCGAGGAAGCGGTGCTCAAGCGCGCCTATCACTACGGCAAGTCGATCGGGCATCCTTCGAAGATGCTGCAGTGCTCGATGCGCGTCGAGAAGGACGAGCGCACCGGCAAGACGGTCAGCCGCCACATCCAGGACTTCGGCGGCAGCGACATGGTCTACACCTGCCCGCCGGGCTACATCGCCCAGCTGATGCAGGTCGAAGCCGAGCTCGACCCGTTCGAGGCGAACGCGATCGACCGCGAGCCGAACAAGGCCAGCGTCGAGAAGCTGCTCAAGCTGCCGAGTTTCCGCCAGGCCTACGAATACGACGGCATGCGCCCAGACCAGTTCGCGCACTTCGGCAGCTTCAAGGCGACCGAGACCGAGTTCGCAGCGGCGACGCGGCAGACCGTCGACTTCGTGCGGATGACGCTGGAGAGCTGAGGCGCGGCGGGCGCTCGCGATGGATCGCCGCGCCGTCCTGGCGCTGGGCCTCGCGGCCGCCGGTTGCGCGACGGCGCGCGTTCCCGCGAGCAAGCTCGGGCGCATGCCGCCGCCGCTGTGGGGTCCGCTCACGCTCGGCCCGTACGATCCGGGACTGGCCGTAACGTGGCGCGGCGACGGGGAGCGCCGCATCCAGGTCTGGGACTGGCGGCCGGCGATCGCCGGCAGCGGCTCGGCGATGCGGGTCGGCGATCTCGGCGCGCTCTACGCGGCCGGCGGACCGCCCGGCTGGCCGACCGATCCGCTCGCCTTCACCGCTACCGGCTACGACGAGCCGGGCGAGGACAACGGCGCGACACGCCTTGCAGCGCTGCCCGTCGCCTCGCGCATCGGCGCCGACCCGGCGCCGGGCCGCTTCCCGGCGGTCGTGCTCGGTCAGGGATTTGCGTTCGAATCGCCGTTCCATCAGCATGTGATGGCCGAGTATCTCGCCAGCTGGGGATACCGCGTGCTGACCGCGCCGCTGACCGGTCCCGGCCTGGCGAAGGCGGACGTCAGCCCCGCGACGCTGGACGCGCAAGTCGACGACCTGGCTTTCCTCGCGCGCGGCTCGCGCGATCAGCGGCCGGCGCTGGTCGGCTACGATCTCGGCGGAATGGCGGTGGTAGCGCTCGCGGGCAGCGGCCGTGTGCGGCCGGACGTCGTGATCGGAATCGATTCGGGCGTCATCGGCGCCGAGCTGCTGCGCAATCTTGTCGAGAGCCGGCCGGATTTCGATTGGGCGCGGCTTGCGATGCCTTACGTCCACGTCACTCGCAGCGCCGCCGAGAACGTCGCGCGCAACTTGCCCGAGACGCTGACGATCTTCGAGAGAGCGGCCGGCGCCCCGCGGGCCTTGATCCGCGTGCCGCAGATGCGCCACGCGGATTTCGGCGCGGTCGGAGCGATCGAGAACGCGTTTCCGGGGCTCTACGGAGAAGCGCCCGGCAATCCCGCGTGGGGTCATTCGGCCACGATCGACCTCGTTCGCCAGACCCTCGACCACTGGACGCGCGGCGGGGGTGCGTGGCGGCCGGTCGTGAACGGCCCGATTACGATCGAAACGTGGTGAAGCGCGCTTGTCGGGCGCTCCGTTGTCAGTAATCGTCCGCCGGCGGGGCCGGTTCCGCGGTCGGAGTGTCGGTCGGTTCGGGCGTCGGCTCCGGCGCAGGTTCGGTGTCGGTGGGAGCCGGCGTGGGCTCGGTATAGCCGGTGTCGGTGCCCGCAGCTTCGTCGGCGGCGTACTCGTCACTCCCTTCCTCCGAATAGCTGTCGCCGCAGGCGGCGAGAGTGAGCGAGGTGCCGAGCAGAGCGGCCGTCAGGAGCTTGCGCATGGGGATTTCCTTTGTCGTCGGAGAGTTCGTTCCCCGTCGCGTGAAAATTCGCGCGACGGGAGCCAACGCCCGCGCCCGCTCGCGGGTTCCGGACCGTGACGCAACCTATGCCGCGCTCAGTAGGTGTCCTCGATCGTCTCGCGGTCATGCGGGGCGAAGCCGTAGTAGGTCGCGACCGCAGCGAGCAGCGCATGCAGCCAGACGTCGTGCCCGTAGAGCGGGACCAGCCCGAACGTGGTCCACAGCTTGGCGGCCGGGATAAGTCCCAGGATCGCGAACAGGCCGTAAGTGACACCGACGACTTTGCCGTAGGTTGCCGCCGCCTTCATGCTGCGGCCGGCGAGGAGGCCCCAGACTCCGAACAGCAGGTGCACCGCATTGTGCGCGTAATTGACCGGGAACAGCCCCAGCTCGAGGCCGAGTCCGGCGTCCATCGTCACGTCGGGATGGCTGTGCGCGGCAGTCAGGCCCGGAACGAAGCCTGCCGCGCCGATGATCAGGAACAGGATGCCCCAGATGCGGGCAAACATTTGAGTGCTCATTTCCGTCTCTCCCGGAAAAGGCGACCCCTCTATCTCAACCCTCCGCCTAGCATGGAAGTTCCGGCTACTCGACCCCGTCGCCGAACACGTAGGTCAGCGCCAGCCCGCCCGAGAGCTGATCGCGCGAGCCGAGCCCGGTGACGATCGGGGAATCCGCCGCGTCGCCAACCAGCCGATCGTACTTGGCATAGGTATAGATTCCCCAGCGCGGGCCGAACTGGGTGAGAAACGAGGCGGTTGCGCCCACGGCGTGAATGCCGCCGCCGGGATCGTAGGCGGGGAGGCCGCTCGCCACGGCATCGGCGGGAGTCACGCCCCACCACACGTCGTGATAGCGGTCGTTGCTCCAGGTCACGCGCGGGCCGATCGAGAACAGCCATTCGTCGCCGTCGCGCGCGACGAAATCGCCGCCGGCGGTGCCGATCCAGCCTTTATGGCCGGTCACGCCCTTGCGCACTTCGGCCCGCAGGCGGAAGTTCTCGCCGAGGTCGACCGTCGCGAAGGCACCGGGCTCGACGCTGAACTTGATCTTGGGGAGATTGGCTCCGACGTCGTCGGCCGTGCGCGTCCCTTCCCAGCTTACCACAGGGCCGAAGCGTACTCCTCCCGCGTCGATCAGCGAGAAACCGAAGCTGTCGTCGGGCGCCTCGAAATCGAACAACTCGCCGTCGCGCGCGCGCTCGAACTCGATCAACGGGCCGATGTCGTAGTCATCCGAACCCGGGAAGCTCGGATAGATGTTGGGACCGAGGCCGATGCGCGTGCGGCGCGAACCGCCCTCGTCGTCGTCCTGCGCCAGGCCGGGAACGGAAAAAGCGAGGGCCAAAGGGCCCGCGACCAGCGCGACGCAGCGAAAAGCAGATCGGCTCACGGCAGCTACTCCCCTGTTTTTGCAGCCTAATTGCCTCTTGCGGCGCGCATCGGCTATTACCCTCAACTTGCGCCCCGGTTCCCTCGCCGCATAGGCTGCGCTCGATGAGCGCGTTTCACAAGATTCTCGTCAACAACCTGGTGCAGAACGTGACCAACTTCACGGTCTGGTTCGCGCTGGTGTTCTGGGCTTTCCTCGAGACCCGCTCGGTGTTCGTGACCGGAACGGTCGGCGGGATCTACATGGTGATGACCGCAGGGTGCGCGATCTGGTTCGGCAGCCTCGTCGACCATTATCGCAAGAAACGAGTCATGCTGATTTCGAGCGCGGTCTCTTTCGCGCTCTACGGAATCTCGCTGGCGGCCGACGCGTGGATTCCGGATGACGCGATGGGGAATGTAGCGGGTGTGCCGCTATGGCTGTTCATCGTGCTCGTGATGACCGGGGTGATCGCCGGAAACGTCCGCATGATCGCGCTGCCGACCCTGGTCACTGCGCTGATCGAGGAGCCGGAGCGCGCCAAGGCCAATGGCTTGGTGGGTATGGTCAACGGGGTCGGCTTCGTCGTCACGTCGGCGGTGAGCGGGTTCCTGATCGCCTGGGGCGGAATGCACGCGACGCTGCTGGTCGCGATGGCGCTGACCGCTATCGCGTTCATCCACCTGCTCCTGGTGCGCCTTCCCGAACCCGACCCCGACACGGCCGACGAAAGCGGGCGCAAGCGCGCCGACGTGCACGGCACGGTGCGGGTGATTTCGGCAGTGCCCGGCCTTTTCGCGCTGATCCTGTTCGCCTCGTTCAACAACCTGCTCGGCGGCGTGTTCATGGCGCTGATGGACGCCTACGGCCTGTCGTTGCTCGAGGTGCAGGAATGGGGCCTGCTGTGGGCGTTCGTTTCGTGCGGCTTCGTGCTCAGCGGCTTCGTCATCTCTAGGACCGGACTGGGAGAGAATCCGCTCAGGACGCTACTCATCGTCAACATGATCGTATGGGCGGTGGCGGCAGTGTTCACGCTGCAATCCTCGGTGGTGATGCTGGCGGTAGCCTGCTTCATTTGGCTGTTTCTCCACCCCTTTGCCGAGGCTGCCGAGCAGACCACGCTGCAGAAAGTCGTGCCGTACGAGCGGCAGGGGCGGGTATTCGGCTTTGCCCAGTCGGTCGAGCAGGCGGCGGCACCGCTGACTTCGTTCATCGTCGGGCCGTTGACGCAATTCGTGGTTATCCCGTTCATGACCACCGGCGCGGGCGCGCAGGCGGTCGGAAGCTGGTATGGCACGGGTCCCGAACGCGGCATGGCGGTGATGTTCACGCTCGCCGGCGCGCTGGGCGTAGTGGCGGCGCTGGTCGCCTTCAACTCGCGGCAGTACCGCTTGCTGTCGGCCGCCTATGCCACGACACTACCACTCGCGCACGGGGAGTTGCGGCCGCACCGCTCCGAACCGGACGCGGTGGCGGGTCGCACCAACGTGGACGGGGACGTCGTGGATCGACGGCGGCGAGGGGAGGGGCCATGCTGATCGCGCAGATGACCGATATCCATATCGGTTTCGCGCCGGACGAGAGGCCGGAGGAGCTCAACCGCATCCGTTTCCGCGCCACGTTGCAGCGTATTCTCGACGGGCCCAACAAACCCGACCTGATGATCCTTTCCGGCGACATTACTGACAAGGGCGATCTCGAGAGCTTCGAGAATACCGCCGAGCTGCTAGCCGATTGCCCGTTCCCCGTCTGGCCGATGGTCGGCAACCACGACACGCGCGAGGCGCTGGTCGAGGTCTTCCAGCAAGTCCGGCTCGACGGTGGGTTCCTGCATTATGCGGTCGAGTGCCAAAGCCTGCGCGCGTTGCTGCTCGATACGGTCGAGTCCGGCCGTCACGGTGGCGCTTTCTGCGAAGCACGCGCCGAATGGTTGACCGCCCAGCTCGATGCTCATCCCGCCACGCCGACGCTGATCTTCATGCATCACCCGCCGGTGGAGAGCGGGATCGAATGGATGGACCCGAGGCCGAACGAAGGTTGGGTCGAGCGCTTCGGCGCGGCCGTCGAGGGACGGCGCCAGATCCTCGCGATCCACTGCGGCCACCTGCATCGCCCGCTGGCGACGACTTTCCGCGGTATTCCGCTCCACGTCACCCCTTCGGTGGCGCCCCTGGTGGCGATGGACTTGCGCCCGATCGACACCCGCCGGCCCGACGGGCGTGATCTCATTACCATCGAGCCGCCAGCTTACGCTCTCCACCGCTGGGACGGCGCGAACCTCGCGACGCACTATGAAAGCGTCGGCGACTGGGAAGCGATCGCGCGTTATTCCGACCGTTGGCGGGCCATGATCCGGGACATGTTCGCCGAGCGGGAGTAATTCTCCCCGGCCGGGGAGGGATTGCTGCCGCTATCCTTCGACGATCAGCGTCTCGGCGGACAGAACCTCGAGCTGCTGCGCGCAGCCCTTCTCGATCAACTGCTGCGCGAGCGCCTCTGGCTCCTCGGCCGCGCTGTCGAGCACGGCGAATGTCAGGGTGCCGCTGGCCGCGCCGTCAGGACCGGCGAGAGCGAAGCTCGCGCCGTCGGTGATCGGCAGCGCGGCGGTGTCCCACGACGCCAGCGGTGAGCCGTCGTCGAAGGTCACCGGGTGGCTGGCGCCGTCCGTGCCCGCGCGCAGCGAATAGGTTACCTCGCCTTCGAGGGCCGGGCGCCACAGCCGCACGCGCTCAGTGCCGAGGACGCAGACGGTGCCGGGATGGCTCACGTCGACATACCACAGGTTCGCCGGCCGCGGCGGCGTGTCGCCGCGGATCGCGCTCGTGCCGACCTGTGTGGCGGCTCGGCGCTGGGTCAGGTTGGCGAAGGCGGTGCGCTGGCTCGGGCCGGCCTGCTGGCTCAGCGTGTATGTGCCGGCGCCGCGCAGGACGCGCGTGCCGTTGTCGCCGAGCACGGTCAGCGTATCGCCCGCGCGCAACACGATGCGCTCGCTGTTGCCGATCTGCTTGCCGACAGGATAGCTTCCCGCCGAAGGTCCGCTCGCCGAAACCACGACGCCTGCCGAAACCGCGACTGGAACAAGGGCACAGGCGGCGGCAGCGAGGGCCGCGGCGGCCAGCCGCTTGCGTGGCGAAAACATGGTTATCTCCCCTAACAAGGACCTACCAGGCCCTTACCAAACTTATCGCCGCGTGTCAGGCACGCCTGGAACGGACGAATCAGCCGAGCACGAACGCACGATCCGCGGAAAGGTTGCGCGTCCTGTGCAACAGGTTGGCGAGCGCGGTGTCCGACGGGTGCTTCTCGACCAGCCCGGCGATGATCGCGACCGCTGCGAGCGTATCGGATTCGATGAGCGCCATAGCCTCGGCGAGCGCCACGCGGTCTTCTCCCGGAAAGCCGGGGGCCGGTTCGTAGAGTTCGACCGGGCTCGCGCGCCCGCGCAGCACCACGCGGCCCATCGGCCGCCACCAGGCGAGTCCCGAGCGCTCGGCGAACTCGCGGCTCGCCATGACCGACGATTCGAGCGCCTTGTTGGCCGCCTCGAGCCGCGCAGCGGTGTTCATGCTGTCGCCGAGCGCGGTGTACTGGATGCGGCTGTGGCCGCCGAAATTGCCGACCACGGCCTCGCCCCAGTGCAGCCCCACGCGGGTCTTGCCGATCGGCGGCACGCCAGGTTCGACACCGTTGCGGAACGCCTCCCCTGCCTGCCAGATCGCGTAGCCCGCCTTCGCCGCGCGCTCGCCGTCGTCGGGCCTGGCGATCGGCGCCCCCCAGAACGCGACCACCGCGTCGCCGACGAATTTATCGATCACCCCGCCGTGGTCGAGCACGACCTGGCTCAGCATGTCGAGGTAACGGTTGAGCAGCGTCGCGACCATTTCCGGCGGGATCGCGTGGCTCATCTTGGTGAAGCCCTCCAGATCGCTGAACAGCACGAAGATGTCCTTCTTCTCGCCGTGCAACGCCAAGCGCTCGGGATGCTCGATGATCTCCTCGGCCATCTCGCGCGGCAGGTACTTGCCGAGCGCGCCGTGCGCGAAGCGGCGCTGCACCGCGGTCGAGGCGCGCACGGCCGAGGTCACCGCGGCCAGCGCGATCACCCAGCCGATCGCCGGGCCGACCGAGGGGAACAGGTAAGTATCGATCCCGCGCGCCTGGAGCACGAACGGCAACCCGATGATTGCGGCGAGCTGGGCCAGTATCAGCGGGACCATCTTCCAGGTCCGCAGCTCGAGCAGGCCGGTGACCGCCGCCGCAAGCACCACCAGCAACGCCTGCAGCCAGAGGAGCTCCCGACCGGCACGAGGCAGCGCCGCCCCGTCGAGCATCTGCGCGATCATCGTCGCATGGATCTCGATGCCTGGGGGCTGCGTGTCGTTGCGGTCGATCGTGTCCCCGGTGGGAAGCCAGCGCGAGAAGGGCGTCTCCTTGCGGTCGACGTCGATCACGTCCCCGCCAATCAGCACGTAGCGCCCGGCCACTTGCTGCGCGATCGCGGCCGACAGCTCGGGACTGGCGCCGAGTGCGGGATTGGCGAACAAATCGATCTGCAGCTTGGTGAACACCGGCTGATCGTCGAACCGCGGGTGGCGGAAGCGCAGCGCGCCTTCGTAGCCGGGAAGCGCCCGGGCGCCCTCGCCCGCCGAGGTGAGCATCGCCCGTCCGAGGCTCGGCGGTAGATCGGAGCGGATCTTCGGCCAAAGCCGCATCACCCCGAAATTGTCGTCGGTCATCACGCTGGCCGGCCGCGCGCTGCTTCCGTCGAGCCGGGCAAGGAACGCCTCGAGATACTCCTGCTGCGCGTAGACGATGTCGTTCTCGGTGGCCTGCCCGTGGGTGAAGGCGACCGATACCGGCGTCTTCATCGCGCGCAGTGTGGCGACCAACTCGTCATCCTCGTCCTGCGGCTGGTCGAACAGGATGTCGATGCCGATCGCCTTGGCGCCCATCGTGTCGAGGTTGCGCAGCGCCCTGATCAGCATCCCGCGATCGAGCGGCGAGCGCTTGCGCAAGCTGATCAGCGTCTCGTCGACGTAGGCCACCAGCAGCACGCGCTCGTCCTGCGTGACCGACGGCGCGGAGCGGAACACGCGATAATCATACAATGCCCGCTCGGCCTCGCCGGTCACCGGCGTCGGGAATTCGCCGCCTTGCGCATCGGGCCAAGGCAGGTTCCAGCTGAACCGTGCGAGCAGGAGCGCGGCGACCAACAGCAGCGCGGTCAGCGTCAGCCGCCGCGTCCCCGCCTCGCGGATATTGCGCCACCCGCGCACAAGGACGTTGCTACCCCCCGGCATCGGCCCCCGCTCTCTCGCCTTCCTCGAACCGGCGCGAACCTGCGCCAACGGCGCTGGCGTGGCAAGCGTCCGCCGGGTAGGAACCGGCCATGGCCGACACCGCAACGATCCTCGTCGAGCAGCGAGGCGCCGTCACCCTCGTCACCCTCAATCGCCCTGCGGCGCTCAACGCGCTCAGCTCGGCGGTGCTCGAGGACCTGATCGCCGCCTTCGCCGCGTTCGAGGCCGACGACAGCCAGCGCTGCGCGGTGCTTACCGGCGCGGGCGAGAAAGCGTTCGCGGCCGGCGCCGACATCAAGGAAATGGCCGACAAGGGCGCGGCCGAATTCTACCGCACCGACATGTTCGCGCGGTGGAGCCATCTGGTGCGCGAGACGCGCAAACCGTGGATCGCGGCGGTCAACGGCTTCGCGCTCGGCGGCGGCTGCGAGCTGGCGA
>CBHCZH010000123.1:0-11064 GCA_965977975.1 uncultured bacterium | reverse complement strand
CTCGATTTCGCAAGTCGAGGTCGATGGCGAGCGGTTGTTCTCGGTAATTCTGCGCGACGTGACCGAGCGCGCCGCCAGCGAGGGGGCGCTGATCGACAGCCGGCGACGCATGGAAGGCATCGTCGCCTCGGCGATGGACGCAATCATCACGGTCGACGAACGGCAGAAGATCGTCCTGTTCAATCCAGCAGCCGAGCGGATGTTCGGCTGCCCGGCCGAGGAAGCGCTGGGCGCTTCGATCACCCGGTTCATTCCCGAGCGCTATCGCGCCGGGCACGACGCGCATATCCGCCGCTTCAACCAAACCGGCGATACCAACCGGCGGATGGGCGCGCTGGGCGCGATCTGGGGCTTGCGCGATTCGGGCGAGGAATTCCCCATCGAGGCTTCGATTTCGCAAGTCCTGGTGGCCGGCGAGCGGCTGTCGACCGTGATCCTGCGCGACATCACCGAGCGCAGGACGAACGAGGAGACGCGCGGCTTGCTTGCGCGCGAGGTCGATCACCGCGCCAAGAACGCGCTCGCGGTGGCGCAAGCGCTGGTGACGCTGACCAAGGCCGATACGATCGAGCACTACGCGGAGACGGTCCGCGGACGGCTTGCCGCGCTCGGCCGGGCGCATTCGCTGCTTTCGCAGTCGCTATGGCAAGGCGCCGCGATCGAACAACTGATCGGGGATGAGCTGGAACCCTACGCGCGCGAGGACCAGCTGGAGATGTCCGGCGGGAGCGCGATGGCTTCGGCCGATTCCGTCCAATCGCTCAGCCTGCTGTTCCACGAGCTCGTGACCAATGCGGTCAAGTACGGCGCGCTGAGCTGCGAAGACGGGCGGATCCGGATCAATTGGAAGACCGTCGGCGATCGGTTTGTCATCCGGTGGACAGAGTCAGGGGGACCGCCCGTCTCGGCCCCCTCGCACGAAGGCTTCGGGACCAAGCTGTTGAGGGAAGTCACCGGCCGGCAGCTTGCGGCCGAGCTGGACTTCGATTGGGATCCGCGAGGGCTCCGGGTCGAGATTCGCCTGCCCTCGCACGCGGTCATCGCTCAAGGGCCGCATCCGGCCACCGAGCGGATGGCCAGCCTGTCCGACGAGGTGCCTGGCAAACAGCCGTCGGACTCATCGGAGCGACGGATTTTGCTGGTCGAGGACGAGCAACTGGTCGCGCTCGCGCTCAGCTCCGAGCTGTCCGATCTCGGCTGGCTGGTGGTCGGTCCGGCGGCGACGCTGGTGGAGGCGCAAGCGTTGCTCGCGAACCGCTTCGACGCCGCGGTACTAGACGTCAATCTGGGCGGGCGCGCGGTCTATCCGGTGGCCGAGGCGCTGCTCAACAAGCAAGTGCCGTTCGTGTTTTGCACCGGCTACGAAGTGGCCGATCCCGAAGGCCGTTTCCCCGGCGTGCCGGTGATCCGCAAACCGGTCAGCGGCAAGGCTGTGAGCGCAGCGTTGCGCGATTTGCTGAACGCGTGAAAGCCGAAAGCAGGAAGGGCGGCCCCGCGGGACCGCCCTTCGTTGTTCCGGGTATCGAAGATCAGCGCTTCGAGAACTGGAAGCTGCGGCGAGCCTTGGCGCGGCCGTACTTCTTGCGCTCGACCACGCGGCTGTCGCGGGTCAGGAAGCCGGCGGCCTTGACCGCGAGGCGCAAGCCCGGCTCGTACTTGGCGAGCGCCTGGCTGATGCCGTGCTTGACCGCGCCGGCCTGGCCCGACAGGCCGCCGCCCTTGACGGTGGCGACGACGTCGTACTGGCCTTCGCGCTCGGCGACCTGGAACGGCTGGTTGATCACCAGGCGCAGCGAAGGCCGCGCGAAGTAGACTTCCTGCTCGCGGCCGTTGACCACGATCTTGCCGCTGCCCGGCTTGAGCCAGACGCGCGCGACCGCGTCCTTGCGGCGGCCGGTGGCATAAGCACGGCCCTGCGCGTCGAGCTCCTGCTCGCGCAGCGGGGCGGGCGGGCCGCCGCCGGCATTGACCGGAGCGGTCGGGACGGCCTCGGGAGCGCCGGCCAGCGCGCCGAGATCGGCGAGGTCGGTCAGGGTTTCCGGGGTTTCGACTTCGGGAGTGTTTTCGGTAGCCATCATGCGGCGGCCTTGTTCTTGCGATTGAGCGAGGCGACGTCGAGCGGCTGCGGCTGGGTGCCGCTATGCGGATGCTCGGTGCCGGCGTAGAGGTGGAGCGCCTTCATCTGCTGGCGTCCGAGCGGCCCGCGCGGGATCATCCGCTCGACCGCCTTTTCCAGCACGCGCTCGGGGAAGCGTCCGTCGAGCACCTTGTCGGCGGTGATCCCCTTGATGCCGCCGGCATAGCCGGTGTGCTTGTAATAGGTCTTCTCACCGCGCTTGTTGCCGGTGAAGCGAACCTTCTCGACATTGACGACGACGACGTGGTCGCCGCAGTCGACGTGCGGAGTGAAGCTTGGCTTGTGCTTGCCGCGCAGGATGTTGGCGACGATCACCGCGAGGCGGCCGACGACCAGCCCCTCGGCATCGATCAGATGCCATTTCTTCTCGACCTCGGCCGGCTTGATCGACCGGGTGGTCTTGCTGAGCGCCTTCATGGCTGGGTTACCTTGTTGACGAAATACATATTACGGCACCGATTCGCCGGAGCCGCGTGGACGGCGGCATTTGTGCGGCGAAGTCCCACAAGTCAAGCGTTTCCGCGGGTTTGCCGAGCGGTAAAATAATACCGTTAGCGATCCGGCGCGACGAGCTCGCGCAACCAGGCCCTGGTCGCGTGCGCGGCCGTGTCGGTGCGCCAGCCGAGCACTGCGGGCGTCTCATAAGGGTGGATTTCCGCCAGGCGCGCGGTTGCCTGGTCGAGCAGCGACGCATCGGTCTTGAACAACACGCCGACTTCGACCGCCTCGCCGCGCTCGCCCTGCCAGGTGTAGATCGAGCGCATCGGGGGCAGGATGTTGGCGCAGGCGATCAAACGCTCGTCGAGAAGCTGATTGGCCGCGGCAGCCGCGCTCGCTTCGTCGGCGAACGGGCTCCAGATCAGGGCGGTCAAGCCCGCCTCCCCAGCACGTGCGCGCCCCAGGCAGTTGCAGCGACGAGAAGCGCGCCGACGAGCTGGTGCAGGACCGCCAGCCACAGCGCCACACCGGTCAGCACCGTTGCGATGCCAAGCAGGATTTGCACCCCGAAGGCCGAGTGGATGGCGATCGACGCCGCGCGGGATCCGGCCCGCTTCGCCCTGCGGGTGAGCACGACCAGCGCCGCCACCACGATCCAGGCCCACCAGCGGTGCAGGAAGTGCAGCAGAAAAGGCTCGTGGGCAAAGGCCCAGAGGAAGCCTTTGGACCAGTCGACCTCGGGGAACAGCCGGCCCTGCATGAGCGGCCAGGTATCCGAGGCAAGCCCGGCATTGAGTCCGGCAACCCAGGCACCGAGCAGGAGCTGGACGAACAGCACGACGCCGATGACGGTAGCCAACCCGGTCAGCCGTGCCGGACGCGCCGCGGAATCGCGATCGAGCGCAACCAGATCGAGCGCGGTCCACACCAGCAAGGCCAGCGTCAGCAAGGCGGTCAGCAAATGCGCCGAAAGCCAGAAATGGCTGACGTCGGTGACTTGGCCCGACAGGCCCGAGCGAACCATCAGCCAGCCGAACACTCCCTGCAGGCCTCCGAGCGCGAGCAGCGCCAGCAGACGCGGCTTGTAACCGGCCGGGATCGCGCCCCTGAGCCAGAACCACGCCAGAGGCAGCGCGAAAGCAAGCCCGATCAGGCGCCCAAGCAGGCGATGGAGCCACTCCCAGAAATAGATGAACTTGTAATCCGCCAGCGTCATGCCGGCCGGGCCGTTGATCTGCCGGTATTCGCCGATCCGCTGATAGGCTTCGAACTCGGCCTGCCACTGCGCCTCGCTGAGCGGAGGAATCGCGCCGGTGACCGGCTTCCACTCGGTGATCGACAATCCGCTTTCGGTCAGCCGTGTGATTCCGCCGATCGCGACGATCAGCACTACCAGCGCGGCGACAGCCAGCAACCAGCGCGCAAGCGCGAGCGGCCGGGTGCCTGCCTCCCGTGACGCCGCCTGCGCCGCCGTTGCTCCAGCCCGAGCTGCCATGGACGCGCCCCTGCGCTCGCCTTCCGTAAATCGCAAGTCCGCAGCAATTGGCCGCGAGGGGCTTGCGCAACGATATATGGTTACATAGATGGGGGGCATGGGTCTCTCCTTCCCCACGATTCGCGGGCGGCTCGATCGCGCCGGCATGCTCCTGTCGAGCCTGTGCGCGGTTCATTGTGTGCTCGGCATCGTCATCGTCGCCGGCCTCGGCCTCGGCGGAGGGCTGCTGCTCGATCCGGTGATCCATCGCATCGGGTTGCTCTTGGCGACGATCATCGCCGGCGTCGCGATCGGCATCGGCGCCATCCAGCACCGCCGTGCCGCGCCGTTCGTGGTGGCGATGACCGGGCTCACCTTCATGGGCGGCGGCCTCGCGGTCGAGCACGGGGTGGAGGAAGCCGTGCTGACGATCATCGGCGTGACGCTGGTCGCGGCGGGGCATGTGCTGAACTTGCGGGGCCGCTAGGGCTGCCCGCACCATCCACGCCAAATCAGCTGTGGTGGAGCGGGCAAGTCGGCATCCGCCGGTACTACTGCCCGCTACCGGCCGATTGGCGGTTCTCGAAAAGGCGCGATCGTTCCTTCAATCGCGGGAAGGGACGGACGTGAAGCGCCGTTTCAGGCGCAGAAACGGCAATTCGTAATACCGATAGAGCAGAGAGGCCACAAAGACGGTCGCCGCAAAAGCGATCATCTGGCCGATATTGTCCCGCCATCCTGCCATCCCGGCGCTTTCGGTGACCGCCGTAAGCCATGGCCGGAACTTGTCGTAGACGAGCCAGTAGAAGAAGATGTGGGTCATGTATAACCCATAAGAGATCCGCCCGAGGTAGATCAGGGGTTCGGGCAGGAAACGGCGCGGTGTGCCGAGCAGGCTCACGAGCATCAGAGCGGCTCCCGCCAGGACCAGGGGCCATCCCGCCAGGCTCTGCAGCACCGTCGACGTCGGCCAGTCGGCCTTGATCCCAAAAGTATTGAAGGCGACCAGCCACAGGCCGACCGCGACGGCGAACAGACCGATCCGGACTGCGATGGGCCAATCGGGCCGCCGACCGCGCAGAAAAAGCGCCAGCAGCATTCCGCCCGCAAAGAACTGGAACTGGACGAAGCTGTTGGTCCACTGGCCGCTGAACCCGCCGCCGGGAGGAAAGCCGCGGGCATAATGGACGATGACGCCATAGGCGACGACGAGGACGGCAATGTTGATGCCGATCAGCGTGCGGCGCCCGAGCATCGCGAGGAAAGGTATGGCAATGTAGAACTGCTCCTCGACGGACAGGCTCCACATCGGATTGACCGGATATTCGATCCAGCCGTTGAAGGTGATGTACCAGTTTCCCGCAAACAGCATGAAGGAAAGCCATTTGGTGGGCGAATCCGCCCCGGCGCCAGGCAGGAACTGATTCAAGAATACCAGGCCAAAGAAGATCAAGAAATAGAGCGGCCAGATTCGCAAGATTCGTCTGACGTAGAATGCGCCCGCATTGATTCTGCCGGTCATTTCGCGCTCCCGCTCGAGCAGTTCCGTGATCAGGAACGCGCTGAGAAGGAAGAACACCGGCACGCCGTAGACTCCGGTCATCGTAAGCGCGTGAAACCACGGATGCTCCGCCGGATCGATCGGAGCCAGGTCGTTGCGATGCGTGATGAACACGAACATGAACGCGATGAAGCGCAGCACGTCCAGTTCGGGCCGGTAATAGCGTGGTGGGGGCGCCGCTTCCGGCTCCGCACGGCGGCCATCTTCACGGCCCGACGGCGATGAATCGAACATGCCTTCGCCCTCGCGAAGGACACTTTCCTGCCCTGGCATCCCAACTCCTACGTTAGCAGAGATGCCATGCATCCGCGGTCAAGTCGGTCCGCGATGGCCCATCAGCCTTATTGATTTATATTATTATTGAGGGGCCATGAAAGCAAGCGTCCGCGGCGAATGCCAATGCGTCCTCAGCCGTCAGCGTTGCGCGCGACCTCGGGCAGGCAAAATATGTCCGGGACGTTGCCTACCTTGGTAACCGGCACTGGCGCGACCGGCTTGCGCCCCGCTTCACAACCGCTATCTCGCGGCGGCATCATGACCGTGCCTCTCGCTCTCACTCTCACCGTCAACGGCGAGCCGCGCCGCTCTGCTGCCGCCACAATTGCAGGCCTGGTACAAGAGCTGGGCTTGAAGCCCGAGAAAGTTGCGGTCGAGCGCAACGGGGTGATCGTGCCGCGCTCGACTCTCGGCGACACTGCGTTGGCGGACGGCGACGTGCTGGAGATCGTCCACTTCGTTGGGGGCGGCCAGGATGACGACAGCTGGACCGTGGCGGGCCGCACGTTCCGCTCGCGACTCATCGTCGGCACCGGCAAGTACAAGGATTTCGCGCAGAACGCCGCCGCGCTCGAGGCGAGCGGGGCGGAGATCGTCACCGTCGCGGTGCGGCGGGTCAACGTTTCGGACCCGAGCGCGCCGATGTTGACCGACTTCATCGACCCGAAGAAGGTCACCTATCTCCCCAACACCGCCGGCTGCTTTACCGCCGAGGAAGCGATTCGGACGCTCAGGCTGGCGCGCGAGGCCGGGGGGTGGGACCTGGTCAAGCTCGAGGTGCTCGGCGAGGCGCGGACGCTCTATCCCGACATGCGCGAGACCTTGCGCGCCACCGAAACGCTGGCGGCTGAGGGCTTCAAGCCGATGGTTTATTGCACCGACGATCCGATCGCCGCGAAGCAGCTCGAGGATGCGGGTGCGGTCGCGGTCATGCCGCTCGGCGCGCCGATCGGTTCGGGGCTCGGCATCCAGAACCGGGTCACGATCCGGCTGATCGTCGAAGGCGCCAAGGTGCCGGTGCTGGTCGACGCCGGGGTCGGCACAGCGAGCGACGCGGCGGTGGCGATGGAATTGGGCTGCGACGGCGTGCTGATGAATACGGCCATCGCCGAAGCGAAGGATCCGGTGCGCATGGCCCGCGCGATGAAGCTCGCGGTCGAAGCCGGGCGCGAAGCCTATCTCGCCGGCCGCATGGCGACTCGCAAGTACGCCGATCCGTCGAGCCCGCTCGCGGGGTTGATCTGAGACAGTTCCCCCTCCCGCTTGCGGGAGGGGTTAGGGGTGGGCCGGTTGGCGCCTCCCTCGACACGCCCACCCCCGGCCCCTCCCGCAAGCGGGAGGGGAGCAAGCCTGGGGACGATTTCCTTGCTTTCGTTTACGGGTCCCTAACCAACTTCGGTCACTCTGCTTCCTATCGAACAGGAGGCTGTCATGGCCAAGACCGGGACCGCATCGCTAACCATCGCCGAGCTGCGCGAGTTCGCCAGCTTCACCGAAGCCGAACAGCTGTTCATCGAGCGCTCGCTCGACATCGGACTGGGGCGCGGAGACGCATTCAAGATCTGGTCGCGCGGTGCCGGCGACGACGGCTCGATCCGCCAGCAGTACATCGCCTACCGCGAGCTGCGCGCCTTGCGCGACGCGGTGCCATGCGAAACCTCGCTGGACGGAATCCAGGAATTCATCGGCGCGCTGCTCCGGGTCACCGCGCAAGACCTCGCGCAGGAGCAGCTCGACAGCTTTTCCGCCTATCGCTTCCTCTACGAGCGCCTGCTCGGCGCCCGCGCGCGGCCGTGGCTGCCGGCAGCATTCTGCGGCGCCGCCGCACTGCCCCAGATCCGCCCGGCGCGCCGCAAGATGCTGCTCCAGTCGCTGAGCGAAGCCGCCGCCACCGCGCCCGGCTGGTCCGAGCGCGAGCCGTGCTTCTATCCGGAGAAGGTCGAGGCCGAGGCGGCCTGATCACTCTCGTTCAGTTCGTTTCACCGAAAATCGGTGGGCGATCTGCCAGCTCTAAACCGTTCCGCGCAGCGACACCGTCCAGAAGCTGGCACCGGACTTTCCGTTCCGCGGGAAGTTCGCCATGTCCATATCTCTCCCAAGGATCGCCCTCTAGGCGTGCGGTGACCTCCGCAACGCAATAGTTCCGAGCGAGCGTGCTCTCGATGCATCGGCGCAGAAACACAGCGGAAAAAGTCGAAGTCGCCCGGTCGAGTCGCTCGATGGTCGCACGCTCCTGATCGGCAAGGCGGAGTTGCGCAAACGCGGCGGTCAGCGCCGCTTGGCCGGGGCGCGGGGCGTCGCGGACGACCCGCATGTCGCTTGTCAGAAGGCGCGGATCTCCGTCCAGCTCCTGCGGATAACCGCAGTCAGCCCAATACGAAGTCCGTGGAATGTCGACGTCCGTCCTTAAAAGGGGAGGGGGTCGGTGTGGCTCATAGGCTCGGAAAAGCAAGTCCGCGGTTTCACCTCGCGAGTAGACAAATGCGCTTTCGGGCGGGGCGGCCTCGGCTTCGGTCTCGCTTTCATAAGTCTCGGAAAGCGCCGCTGTGACTACCGCAATCAAAATCGGGCCGGTAACCGTGCCGATAGCCAGCAGAGCGACCGCCCCGGCGATTTTGACGGCACGGTTGGCTGCCGTCACCGGCGGGCTCTTCATCCTCTGTAAAGCCCATCGATTCGCTCGCCGTAGCGCGCGCGGATGGCGTGGCGGCGGATTTTCAGGCTGGGGGTCATCTCGCCGTTCTCGATGGTGAAGGGCTCGTCGGCGAAAGCGAACTGACGGACCTTCTCGATCACCGACAGCTCGCCGTTGACGCGGTCTATCGCGGCACGCATCGTGCTGCGGAACGCGGGCAGCTTCTGCAGGGCGGCGAGGTCGAACTTCTCGTCGTTGGCCTGGGCCCACTCGCATGCCCATTCGGCATCGGGCACCACCAGCGCGACCATGTAGGGCCGCTTGTCGCCGCTCACCATCGCCTGGGCGATCTCGCGCTGCAGCGTCAGCATGCCCTCGAGCTTCTGCGGGGCGATGTTGTCGCCTTTGTCGTTGACGATGATGTCCTTCTTGCGGTCGGTGATCACGATCCGGCCGCGATCGTCGAGATGGCCGATGTCGCCGGTGTGCAGCCAGCCGTCGCGAATCGTCTTCGCGGTCTCGGCTTCGTTCTGCCAGTAGCCGAGCATGACCAGCTCGCCGCGGACCAGGATTTCGCCGTCCTCGGCGATCCTGACTTCCACTCCGCGCAGCGGCGGCCCGACGGTGTCGAGCTTGATCCCCGCCGAGGGGTAATTGACGCTCACCACCGGCGCGGATTCGGTCTGGCCGTAGCCTTGCAGCATGGTCAGACCCATCGACTCGAAAAACGCGCCTACTTCGGGGTTGAGCGGCGCTCCGCCCGAAACCAGCGCTTTCATGCGCCCGCCGAACCGGGCCCTGATCTTCGGCCGCAGCGTCAGGTCGAGCAGTTTCTCGACCGGCCAGTCGGTCAGCCGGCGTTCGCCAAGGGCGCGCCGCTCGGCAAGCGCCAGCGCCTGGTCGAGCAGGAAGTTCGCGAACTTCCCCTGCTTCTCGACCTGGCTGATGATCCGCCCGCGCAGCACTTCGAACAGCCGCGGCACGACGATCATGAAGGTCGGCCTGGCTTCCTCGATATTGCTGGCGAGCTTGTCGAGGCCTTCGGCGAACCAGATTTCCGCGCCGAGACCGATCGGCAGGAACAGTCCGCCGGTGTGCTCGAGCGCGTGGGAAAGCGGCAGGAACGAGAGGAACCGCTCGCGATCCCAGCCGAAGTCGCCGGCGAGCACTTCGGCCGCGCCGTCGACATTGCGCAGGATCGCGCCGTGGTGGAGCAGCACCCCCCGCGGAGCTCCGCTAGTGCCGCTGGTGTAGATGATGCAGGCCGGGTCCTGCCGGCCGATGTCCCCGATGCGCGCTTCGACTGCCGCGCGCGCGGCCGCGGCATCTCCAGCCGTCAGATCGCTCCACAAATGGCAGGCGAAGCCCTGGCCTGCCCGGACTGGCTCGATCCCGATGACGTTCCCGGCGATTCCCGAGCGGACCACTGCCGGCAGCAGCGGCTGGGCGAGCTTGCCGTTCGAGACGATCACCGCCTTGGCGCCGCTGTTCTCGAGGATGTGCAGGTGATCGCGTTCGGTGTTGGTGGTGTAGGCCGGCGTGGTGATGCAGCCCGCGGCCATGATCGCCAGATCGGCGATCGCCCATTCGGGTCGATTCTCGGACACCAGCACCACGCGGTCGCCGCGTTCGAGCCCGAGCCTGCGTAAGGCTTCGGCGAGAAGGCACACTTGCTCGGCGGTCTCGCGCCAGCTCAGCGCCTGCCAGGTCCCGGCACGCTTGGCGACGAGGAACGCCTGCTCGCCCAGCTCGTCGGCACGGTCGAGAAACAGCCGTACGAGATTCGGTGCGGACGCGAAATCCGTCAGCTGCAAGGGCAGCGCCTCCATCCTCTCGGGCCGATTGCCGGCGCCGCTCTTATCGCGCAGGCTTACGGCGGGTGCCGCCCGCGCTCAAGTAGCGCGAAGCGCAGTGGCGCAAATACGAGGCGCCGCCGGCTACTCGCCTATTGCGGCTCCTTCGCTGCGGGGATCCACGGCGCCGACCCAGCCGGCTGGCGTGCGCTGCGCGCCGTTGGCTTTGAGCGGCAGGTCGCGTGGGCTCACCTGCCTATGACCGAGCGCTCGAAGCTGCGGGACGAGCGCTTCGAGCGAGGTGCCCTGCTCGACGGCAATGGCGTCGCCGGGCGAGAACAGCACCGGCAGGCCGAGCGCTTGCTCAAGCGGCAGTCCGAAGTCGATCACCCCGATCAGCGCGCGCGCAACCTGCACCGGGATCGTCGAGCCGCCGGCGGCGCCGACCGCCAGGACCAGCCTGCCTTCGGAATCGTAGACCAGCGTCGGCGCCATCGAGCTGCGCGGCCGCTTGCCCCCTTCGACCCGATTGGCGACCAAGCGGCCGTCGGGCGCGGCGGGGCTGAAGCTGAAATCGGTCAGCTCGTTGTTGAGGTAGTAGCCGCCGACCACGATCCCCGAGCCGAACGGGCCTTCGATCGTCGAGGTGTAGCTGGCCACGTTGCCCTGACGGTCGACGGCGACGAAGTGCGAGGTGCCGTGCTCCTCGGGTTCGTCGCCGTCGGGCGGGGCGAGCGCGAGCCCTTGCGG
>CBHCZH010000122.1:0-11108 GCA_965977975.1 uncultured bacterium | reverse complement strand
GGCGCGCCAGAAAGACATGCTCGTAAAGCGGCATGCGCGCGTTCCTTTCACTTCCTGCCGATCGCTGGCTGATCCGCCCGAATGGCGGGGCCCCTCCGGCTTTCTTGGGGTTTCCGCAGAAGGGCAGGGCCCATCGAGGAAGGCGCGCACATACAAGTTTTTCGGCGGATTGCAAGGACGCGGTGGAGAGTAAACGCCGGCGAAGGCGCCACCTCGAATTTTGCCCACATGGCCGCACGCGGCTCGACTTCGCCGGACGCTCTTCGATCTTGCCCAACAACTCGCCGCATGTCTCTTTACATTTGCGAATGCGTCGCATTAGCTTACTGCGAAGGAGCGCAGGATGCCGTCATTGCCGATCGGATCGCTCATGTTCGTCCGTCTGTTCCGCCTGTGGGCGGCCGCGCGGGAGGCCGGGGAGAATCCGTTGCCGCATATGCAGGACGTCGGCGCGCTCATCGGGCCGAGACCCGAGTTGTCGGTTGCTTGTGCGAGTCTGTTCGAGCTTGTCGAGGGACAACTCGGCCGGCGCCTGATACCGGAATGCTGCTGTAGCCCGGCGTTGTCGCGCGACGAGCTGGCGTTGCTCGGAGTGCTGCGGCATGCGCCAGAGGCAGGACAACCGCTGACCGGCGCCGCGGTGCCGCATGGACTGCCGGGTGCGATCTGCTGGGCGGCGTTTGCCGTCCGCCGCGCGCTTGGCGGGGGCTTCACGGACGAGACCGAGGCCTCCGTCGCGGGCGAGACCGCACCAGCGGTGTGTCCTTTCGATCGGGCGCCGAGTTTGGCGGCGTTGGCGATGTGACGGCCTTGGCACGTTCTCTTCGCACACGCAGCACGGACCGCCGCATTCGGATGGAACAATTCCTGCCGTAAGGCACTCTGACACCGTGGACACCGCAGGCTGGCTTTTCGATTCCGTTCCGTTCCTCGCCACGCTGGTGGGCAGCGAGGTGTTGCTCGGCATCGCGCTGATGACGTTGACGGCCACGCTTGTCGCGATCGGAACGCCCGGCGTCCTGCTGCCGCTGTCGTTTTCATCGGGCGCATTGCTCGGCGGCTGGCTCGGCATGCTGGTGGTTGTGGCCGGCGCGGTGATCGGTAGCCATGCGCTGTTCGTCGCTACCCGGCGCTGGCTGGCGGTGCATGTCCGGCGCCGCTGGGGCGCGAAGCTCGAGCGGTTCGACCATGCCGTGGGCAAGCGCGGCTTCTACTATCTGCTGGGGCTGCGGCTGTCCGGCGCGCCGCACGTTTTGGTCACGGCATCGAGCGCGCTTTCCGCGATCCGCCCGCGCAGCTTCGCGCTTGCGACCATGCTCGGCTTCCTGCCCGCGATTGCCCTGTCGGCGATGGCGGGATCCGTCGTTTGACGCCAGCTTCCGGAATCGCGTAGCGTTCCTGAGAAACGAAGGTTTCTTTGGGAGCGGGCATGCGACCGATGGTGGTTATGTCGGCGCTTCTGGCCCTGGTGTTGGCGGGCCCGGCGCAGGCTCAGGACGTGGCGCGCGCGACGGCTTACGCGCAAGTGACCCAATGGCCCGACTGGAGCGGCGTATGGTCGCCGGGCGTGGGAACCGCCTCTCGCACGACGGCGACGCCGCCCAAGCTCACCTTCGCGGGCCAGGCTCTGGTTGATGCGTTCGAGGCCGGCAAGGCACGCGGCGAGAACCTCCAGACACAGGCCGCCAACTGCGTCCCCAACGGCATGCCGGGGATCATGCGGCTGCCCTATCCGATCGAGTTCGTGTACTCGCCCGGGCGGGTCAACATCCTGATCGAGACCTACAGCGAGATCCGCCGCATCTACGTCGACGGCCGGCCCCTGCCCGAGGACCCTGACCCGTTTTTCAACGGCCATTCGGTCGGGCGCTGGGAAGGCGATACGCTGGTCGTCGAGACCATCGGGGTCAGTCCGATGGTCAGCGTCCTCCCGGGCCTGCGCGCGACCGAGAGGACCCGCTTCGAAGAACGCATTAGCCGGGTCTCGCACGACCGGATGGTTGACGAAATCACGGTGATCGATCCCGACCTGTTCGCCGAGCCCTATGTGATGGTGCAGAACTATACGCTGCAGCCCGACTGGGAGATGCGTGAGTACGTCTGCCAAGAGAACAACCGCGATGCTGCCGACGCCGAGGGGCGGCCGTCAATGGACCTGGGCGATCCGTTCGAGGGGCTGGAGAACTAGGCGTCCGAGCAAGGCGGGCGCGGATGACGCCCGCCTTGCCTACGGTCAGTCGGACGAATGCGAGGAATCTTCCTCATCGTCTCCCTCGAAGCAATCGGCGAGCAGGCATATCGCCACGCCGGCCGCGACGAGGCCGACGATGATCCACATCGTGTTGCCTTCGCCGGTCAAGTTTTCGAAGCGACGGTCCTCGTCCATGTTGGCAAGGTCGAAGCTGGCGACGTTGGCCTGCCGAATGTAGCCGTCGGTCCCGAACCGCAGGTCGGCGACCTTGACTTCGCGGGTCAGGGCCTGGCCGTCTTGGCCCGCGCCGACGAGTTGGCCGTAGCCGAGCGTCAGTCCATACGTTGGCTCCTTGAGCGTCGGTCCGGCGCCGAGCGGCATTCGGAAATTGACCGCGGCGGTCGCGCCGAGCGGCGCCTGGACGACGCTTTCGGTGTAGTTCTGAGCGAGCGCCGGAGTCACCGACGCCGTGCAAAGGGCGGCCGAAACGGTCGCTGCAACTAACTTGCGCACCATGGAATCCCCCTTTCTCAACGCTCCGCGGAGTCGGAGCGGGGGCGATCTTACCACGATGGCAGCAGGTGCCGTTAATCTTAAATTCAGGTGGGATTCCGGTCTCGGCTACGGCAACCGTGCGAGTATATCGCGGGCGAACTCGGTCAGCGTATCGTCCCTCGCGCCCATCACCACGACCCGGTCGCCGGACTGCGCAAGCTCGACGATGCGGTCGCCGCAGGCCACGCGGGTGGGAATGTATTCGGCGCGGCCGCCCGCTTCCTCGATCAGCCGCACGATCCGTTCGCTGCCTTGCGAGCGGTCGACCGTGCCGCCGAAGTAGACCGGATCGCACATCAGGGTCACGTCGTCGGGGCCGAGCTCTCGGGCGAAAGTCTGCGCAAGCTCGTCACCCATTTGCCTGAGCGGGCCGTAGCCGTGCGGCTGGAAGAAGGCGATCACGCGGCCAGGGTGCGCCTTCAGGGTTCGCAGCGTGGCCCGGCATTTCTCCGGGTTGTGGCCGAAGTCGTCGATCACGGTCACGCCGCCCGGGCTGGTGCCGATCACGTCGAAACGACGAGCCAGGCCGGCGAAGCTCGCCAGCGCCAGGGCCGCCTCGCGCACAGGCACGCCCGCCGCCGCGGCTCCGGCAACGGCCGCGAGCGCATTGGCGAGATTGTGCCGGCCGGGCATCGTGACACGAAGCGGGTATGCGGCGCCGTCGCGCCGGTCGACCAGCGTCGCGGCGACACTGGTCAGGGCGTCCTCGATCGTTCCCGGCTCGATGCCGAACATGGCTTCCGGATGATCGATGCCGAACGAGAACAACTCGCCGGCTCGCTCGGCCAGCGTCCGCGCTTCGTCATTGTCGAAGTTGACCGCGGCGCGCGGCGCGGCGGAGAGGAAGTTGCGGAACAGCACACGCAGCTCGGCGATGCTCTTGTGGTCGAGGCTGACGTTGAGCAGCACCGCCACCTCGGGCCGGTAGAGCGCGATCGAGCCGTCGCTTTCGTCGACTTCGGACACGAACACCGGTCCCTGGCCGACGCGCGCGCTGGCGAACGGCACGTCGTCCGACGCGAAGTTCTTCATCACCGCGCCGTTCATGATCGTCGGGTCGCGCCCGGCCTGGTGCATGATCCAGCCGAGCATGCCGGTGACAGTCGACTTGCCGCTGGTGCCGCCGATGGCGATGCCCGCCGGCGCGGCATTGAACAACGCGGCGAGCAGCTCGGCGCGAGACATGCGCGGGCAGCCGAGCTCGCGCGCGCGGACGACCTCGGGCACGCTGTCTTCGATCGCGGCCGAGGCGACCAGGGTCTGCTCGGCGGAAGTCACCCCGCTGCCGTCCTGCGGGAACAGCTCGAAGCCGTGCCGCTCGAGCCAGGCGAACTTCTCCGGCGTGCGGCCTTGGTCGCGGCTGCGGTCCGAGCCCGCGACTTGCGCTCCGCGACCCTTGAGAATCGTCGCCAGCGGCAGCATGCCCGATCCGCCGATGCCGCAGAAGAACCAGGGATGCGCGGAAAGGTCTTGCTGGGCTGTCATGAAAGGTGCGGTATTCGTCCCATCCCCACAAGACAACCTCTCGTCATGTCACCCCGGACTTGTTCCGGGACCCCGCTTTCTTTCGTAGGGCGGCACTTCTCCATAGCTGGGCCCCGGAACAAGTCCGGGGTGACAATTGGGGAGAGGGCCGCACGAGATCCCGTCTTTCTCCGGGACGACAAATGCGGCTAAGCGAACGCCATGCAACGCATCGCCATCTGCGCGCCGTCGACGCCGATCACTCGCGACGTGGCGGATCGCGTCACCGCGCTAGCGGCGACGGAGTTCCCGCAGCTCGAGCTGCGCTTCCACGAACAATGCTTCGTCGAGGATGGCCATTTCGCCGGCCGCGACCAGGTGCGGCTCGCGGCTCTGCTCGAGTGCGCCAATGATCCCGCCGTGGATGCGGTGTGGTTTGCCAAGGGCGGCTACGGCGCCAATCGCATCGCCGCGCAGGCGATCGTAGAGTTCGGCGATGCGGTGCGGAGCAAAACCTTCCTCGGCTATTCGGACTGCGGATACTTGCTCGCCGGGCTCTATCGCGCCGGCTTCGGATACCCGGTCCACGGGCCGATGCCGGTCGACATCCGCCGCGAGGGCGGCGAGGCGGCTGTGCGGCGCGCGCTCGGCTGGTTTGCGGGAGACGCGACTGGTCTGGAGCCCTCGCTCGACGAGCGCCCGACTGCCGCGTTCAATCTCATGACGCTCGCGATGCTGTGCGGCACCGAGCTGATGCCGGTGCTGGCGGGTCACGTCGTCATGGTCGAGGAAGTGGCCGAGCACCTCTACGCGGTCGACCGACTGTTCTTCCACGTGACCCAGCACTTACGCGGAATCGCCGGCTTGCGGCTCGGGCGGATCAGCGCAGTGCCCGAGAACGACCGCCCGTTCGGGTCGAGCGCCGAAGACATCGCCCGCGACTGGTGCGAGCGCTCGGCCATTTCTTTCCTTGGGGCAGCAGACATTGGCCACGACGCCGCCAACAGGATCGTGCCCTTCGGTCTTGCCCGGACGCCCGGCCGCTCCTAACCGCGCGGCGGAAGAGGAGCTGATATGACGGCATTCGTATTTCCGGGACAGGGCAGCCAGAAAGTCGGCATGGGCGCCGAGCTGGCCGAAGCGAGCTCCGTCGCGCGCGAGGTGTTCGAGGAAATCGACGAGGCGCTCGGACAGAACCTGTCGCGGATCATGCGCGAAGGGCCCGAGGAAGAGCTGACCCTGACCGCGAACGCCCAGCCGGCGATCATGGCGCACGCGATCGCGGTGCTGCGCGTCCTCGAAAAGGAAGGCGGCCTGTCGATCGTCGACAAGGGCGAATGCGTCGCCGGTCACTCGCTCGGCGAGTACACGGCGCTCTGTGCGGTGGGCGCGTTTTCGCTGGCGGACACTGCCCGGCTGCTGCGGCTGCGCGGAGCGGCGATGCAGGCGGCGGTGCCGGTCGGCATCGGCGCGATGTGTGCGCTGCTCGGGGCCGACCTCTCGCGGGCGACGGCGCTCGCCGAGGCTGCGACGGAAGGCCCCCTCCCGGGAGGGCAAAAGGAGGTCTGCCAGGTGGCCAATGACAACGATCCCGGCCAGGTCGTGCTCTCGGGCCACAAAGGGGCGATCGAGCGCGCGGTCGCGCTCGCCAAGGACCATGGCATCAAGCGCGGCGTGATTCTGCCGGTCTCCGCGCCGTTCCATTGCAGCCTGATGCAGCCCGCGGCCGACGCCATGGACGAAGCGCTCGCGCATACCGCGCCGGGCCCGCTGCGCTTGCCGATCTATGCCAACGTGACCGCCGAGCAGGTGACCGACCCCGGCGCCGAGCGTCAGCTGCTGGTCAAGCAGGTCACCGGCCGGGTCCGCTGGCGCGAGAGCGTGCTGGCGATGAAGGGCGCGGGAATCGCGCGCTACGTCGAGCTCGGGGGCAAAGTGCTCGGCCCGATGATCGGGCGCACCGTCGAGGATGTGAGCGTGACGAGCGTGGTGACGATGGCCGATATCGAAGCGCTGGTGAAGGAGCTGTGAGTATGTTCGACCTGACCGGAATGACCGCCCTCGTCACCGGCGCCAGCGGCGGGATAGGCTCGTCGATCGCGCGTTGCCTTGCACGGCAGGGGGCGCGGCTGGCGCTGTCGGGTTCGAACAGCGCCAAGCTGCGCGCGTTCCGCGAGGAGCTCAACGCCGAGTTCGGTCACGATCACGTCGAGATCACCTGCGACCTCTCGAACACGACCCAGGTCGAGGAGCTGGTGCCCGCCGCGGTCGACACGTTCGGCGGGCTCGACATCCTCGTCAACAACGCCGGCATCACGCGCGACAACCTGGCGATGCGGATGAAGGACGAGGAATGGGATGCGGTGATCCGCATCAACCTCGAAGCCGCGTTCCGGCTGATGCGCGCGGCGGCACGGCCGATGATGAAGGCTCGGTTCGGCCGGATCGTCACCGTCACCAGCGTGGTCGGTGCGACCGGCAATCCGGGTCAGGTCAACTACGCCGCGGCCAAAGCCGGCCTCGTCGGCATGACCAAGAGCTATGCCCAGGAAGTTGCCGGCCGCGGCATCACCGCCAATTGCGTCGCCCCCGGCTTCATCCGCACGGCGATGACCGACGTGCTGCCCGATGCGCAGAAGGAAGCGCTCAATCAGCGCATCCCGATGGGCCGGATGGGCGAGGGCGAGGACATCGGCGCCGCGGTCGCGTTCCTTACCTCGAAGGAAGCGAGCTATGTCACCGGGCAGACGCTGCACGTGAACGGCGGCATGGCGATGTTTGCGTAACTCCGAGTCACCCCGGACTTGTTCCGGGGCCCAGCTTGTTGCGTCCTGTCGCTGCGCCAGAGCAAAGCTGGGTCCCGGAACATGTCCGGGATGACGAGACAGGGATAGGCGGGGCAGGTGCCTCATTTATCCCCAGCGCCGCGGTATTGGTCCTTGCCGCGTTTCGCCGCCCCGCTAAGGTTATTTCGACGTATTCCGGCGCTTGCAGGCGATTCCGGCCGACCCGGTTTCACCTTCGTTGGCGCGCTAGGGGGTTTGAGTTGCGATGAAAGCCACCATCGAACGCGCGAAGCTGCTGCGTTGCCTGTCCCACGTCCAGTCGGTGGTGGAACGCCGCAACACGATCCCGATCCTCTCGAACGTGCTGATCGAGGCCTCGGGTGACGGCCGAGTGCGGATCATGGCGACCGACCTCGACCTGCAGGTGGTCGAAAGCCTCGATGCGGCCTCGGTCGAGGCTGCCGGCGCGATCACCGTTTCGGCGCATCTGCTGTTCGACATCGCTCGCAAGCTGCCCGACGGCAGTCAGGTCAGTTTGGAGACCGCCGAGAACCGCATGACGGTAAAAGCGGGGCGCAGCCGGTTCCAGCTCCCGACGCTGCCGCGCGACGACTTCCCGGTGATCGTCGAAGGTGACCTGCCGACCACTTTCGAGCTGCCCGCTCGTCTCCTCGCGGAGCTGATCGACCGGACGCGGTTCGCGATCTCTACGGAAGAGACGCGATACTACCTCAACGGAATCTTCCTGCACGTCACCGACGGCGAACTGAAGGCTGCGGCGACCGACGGCCACCGGCTCGCACGTTTCACCCTGCCGCGTCCGGAAGGCGCCGACGGCATGCCCGACGTGATCGTGCCGCGCAAGGCAGTCGGCGAGCTGCGCAAGCTCCTCGAGGAATCGCTCGACGGCAATGTCGAGGTCGATCTCTCGGCCAGCAAGATCCGCTTCACGCTCGGCGGCGAGGGCGGGGTGGTGCTGACCAGCAAGCTGATCGACGGCACGTTCCCCGATTATTCGCGCGTCATTCCGACGGGCAACGACAAGCTGTTGAAGCTCGATCCGAAGAGTTTCTACGAAGGCGTCGATCGCGTCGCGACGATCGCCACCGAAAAAACCCGCGCGGTCAAGATGGGGCTGGAGGCGGACAAGGTGACGCTCTCGGTGACCAGCCCCGACAACGGCACCGCCGCTGAGGAAGTCCCCGCCGACTACCGCTCCGACGCGCTCGAGATCGGGTTCAACGCGAACTACCTGAAGGACATCCTTCATCAGATCGAAGGCGACACGGTCGAGCTGCACCTGGCCGATCCGGGCGCGCCGACGCTGATCCGGCAGGACGAAAAGAGCCCCGCGCTTTACGTGCTGATGCCGATGCGGGTGTGATTCCACCCGCCAGTCCCGCGCCCTGATCATCGCTTCGATATCGACGAACTTCTCCCGCGGCGCTGACGCCCCGGCCGCCCGGCTCCCATCAGATCAGCCGTTCACCGCGGCGAGCGTCGCTGGGAAGCGTCCTTCCGCCTCGGCGTTGCGCAGGAACCGGACTCGCTCGACGTTGATCTCCGGCGGCGTCGGCGCCCGCTGGAATAGGTCCATCACTTCGGCCATGAAATCGTCGAGCGGCATATAGCCTTCGCGCGTGCGCTGCCCTGGGGTCAGGTCGGTCTGCACGGCCGGCGGGGCGAGTTCGATGACTTCGATCCGCCCGGCGAGCTGCTCGCGCCATGATACGCTGAGCGAGTGCAGCGCGGCTTTGGTCGCCGAGTAGGTCGGTGCCGACACCAGCGGCACGAAGGCCAGCCCCGACGAGACGTTGACGATCGTCGCGTCTGCCTGTTCGGCGAGGTGCCCGATCAGTGCGTAAGTGAGACGGATCGGGCCGAGCAGGTTGGTGGTGACGGTCGTTTCCGCTTTGGTCAGGTCATCCTCGGACTGCAGGTCCTCGAACGGCAGGATGCCGGCATTGTTGATCAGCACATTGAGATCGGGGTGATCGGCAACGATGCGGCGCGCGAACTCGGCGACCGCGTGCGGATCGTCGACGTCGAGCTCATAGGCGAACAAGCCGTCGCGTCCGCCCACGGTCTCGTCGAGCATCGCCTTCCGGCGGCCGGTGACGATCACCGTGTTGCCGAGGGCATGGAAACGCTGCGCGAGCTCGCGGCCGATGCCCGAGCCGCCGCCGGTGACGAGGATGGTGTTGCCGGTTGTTTTCATGATCTGTCTCCTTCGGCGGCGGAGATAGCCTTCGGCGCTATCCTGTGGTAAGTAGGCACCGAAAAAATTCATACTTACCCAAAAGAGAGTGTAAAATGACGATCGCTCCCGACGGCCATGAAGTCGACCCCGAGGTCGAGACGCTCGTCAACGAACTGATCGGCCGGGTGGCCGACAAATGGACCCTGCTGGTGCTCGAGGAGCTCGAGCAGGGCGGCGCCTTGCGATTTACCGAGCTAGGCCGGCGCGTCCCGGGCATCAGCCAGAAGATGCTGACCCAAACCGTGCGCAACATGGAGCGCGACGGCCTGCTCGTGCGCAAGGTCTATCCGGTTATCCCGCCGCGGGTGGAATACTGGCTCACCGACCTCGGCCACAGTTTGGGGGAAGCGTTCTGCGGAGTTTGGACCTGGGCCGAGGCTAATCTCACGCGGGTAGCGGCGGCGCGTGAAGGATTCGATGCCCGCAAGGCTGAATGTTAGCTTCTCGGCCTGATCATCGCTTCGATATCGACGAATTTCTCGCGCGGTGCGCCTTCGCCGGCCGCCCGATCTTTGAATACACAGTCCGATACTCGGGATCGTCTTGATTTCCGACCAGGATTGGTTCGGCATCTCCTTGGAGCCGGAACTCCTCGCCCGATCCGCCGCCGAGGGTGATTGTGACGCTGCAGCCTTCAAGTGTCCACGTACCCGCAGGCATCAGGCGATGATGCAAGTACTCCCTGACGACCCTGGCGCCATCGGCCACCTCGAAGTCGAGTTCGCGACTGTCGCTTTTGACGACCTCGCTGTCTTCGACGGGACTCGACCATCCGCCGATGAGGTCTTGCTCGGAGAAGCGGCAGCTTCGGTCGGTACCTGAGGCGGCAGTTTCGCTGCACGCGGCGCTGAGAAAGACGACGACGACGGCAGCTGTGCGCAGGAGCATGCTCACCCCCGCGCCCTGATCATCGCTTCGATATCGATAAACTTCTCCCGTGGCGCTCCCTCACGCGCGGCACGTTCCTCGGCTTCCTCGATCTTCTTCCAGTCGCGGAAGGTGACCACATCGAGCCCCCGCGCCTCGGCGAGCGCGTCGAAGCCGGGACGGCCCTGCTTCCGCGCGGGGCCGAGCGCGCCGCTCTCTACATCCTCGGCAATCTTCTCGACCACAGAGTAGCCATCAGGCCGGTTGGTGCCGATCGTGCCCGAGGGACCGCGGCGGGCCCAGCCGACGCAGTAGAGGCCGGGCAGGATGCGGCCTTCGTCGTTGGCGAAGCGGCCCTGCCGCTCGTCGAACGGCACGCCGGGGATCGGCGAGGTGCGGTAGCCGATGCAGCTGATCACCAGGTCGGCGGGCAGCGACTCGGTCTGGCCGGTGCCTTCCGCACGGCCGTGGACCAGGCGGGTCTTCTCGATCTCGATCGCCCCCACCTTGTTCTGTTCCGTGTTCTTGCCGATCAACGATTTCGGCGACGACATGAAGGCAAATTCGATCGCGATCGGCTTTTCGGCCCGAATATGCTCGGGCGTTGCCGCGAAGGCGCGTAGGTGACTGACGGACTTGCGCAGCCCCGGCTCGAGAATAGCGTCCTCCTCGGGCGCCGGAAGGTCGGCTTGAGCGACGTGCGGCGCGGCGCGCTCGAGTTCGCCGAGCTCGCCCAGCTCCTTGGGGGTCATCATGATCTGGTGCGGGCCGCGCCGGCCGAGGATCACGATCCGCTCGATCCTCGACGCCTCGAGCGCCTCGAGCGCATGCGTTACGATATCGCTGCCGGCGAACTCGGCGCGCGTCTTGGCGAGGATGCGCGCCACGTCCAGCGCGACGTTGCCCATGCCGATGACCACGGCCGTCGTCCCCGATCGATCCGGATCCAGGGCAGCGAATTCGGGAGGGCCGGTGTACCACCCGA
>CBHCZH010000121.1:0-11116 GCA_965977975.1 uncultured bacterium | reverse complement strand
GGGGGGGCAGGGTGGGTGTGGAGGGGCGCGTGGTTTAAATCTATCACCGGTGCGAGGTGGTCGTGGTCGGGGGGGGGCGGGCGGGCGGCGCGGCCGCCTGGGCTGCTGCCAGGGCGGGTGCGGACGTGACGCTGGTCGAGCGCTACAACTGCCTCGGCGGCCTTTCGACCGGCGGCCTCGTCATGTGGATCGACCGCATGACCGACTGGCAAGGCAACCACGTGATCCAGGGCTTCGCGCGCCATTTCATCGAGCGCATGCCGCGCGAAGGTGTGGCCGGGCCGCCGATGGTCGACTGGGGCAGCAAGGACCCTGCCAAAGTCGCATACTGGCAGAACCGCACCACCGCGTTCCACGGCATCGTCCAGTGGGCGCCGACGCTCGATCCCGAGCGGATGAAGCTCAACAACCAGGAGATGCTGCTCCAGGCGGGCGTAAGGATCGTGTTCCATTCCTGGGCCGCGCGGCCGCTGGTCGATGACGGCGCGGCCACGGGCGTGATTTTCGAGAGCAAGGCGGGCCGCCAGGCGATCCTCGCCAAAGTCGTGGTCGACACGACCGGCGACGGCGACATGTTCGCCCGCGCCGGGGCCGAGTTCGACACCGACATCGAGGAAGGCGACGTCCACCATTCGATGAACACCGCGTGGGTAGTCGGCGGGGTCGACATGGACCGCTGGATCGACTGGAAGGTCCACAATCCCGATCAGCTGCGTGAGCTGATGGAGATGGGCCGCAACGAGCTCGGCTTCTTTCAGACGCCTTATGTGACCTGGCGGCCCGATATTGCGATGTGGCTCGGGCCGCGCCAGTCGGGGCTTTCGGCGCTCGATGTCGACGACATGACGGAAGTCGAGATCCGCAGCCACCGGCTGATGGAAGGCCACACCCAGTTCTTCCGCCGCCACGCGCCCGGGTTCGAGCGCGCGTTCAGCCTGCAGAGCGCCCAGCAGCTCGGCGTGCGGCATACCCGCCGCCTGGCCGGCGTCGCGCGGATCGAGCGCAAGGATTGGGGCGATGGCACTCCGGTGGCGGACGAGGTTGGCATCAGCCCATCGATCAGCCCGAAGTTTCCGGTCGTTTCGGTGCCTTACGGCTGCCTCGTCCCGCGCGCGCTCGACGGCCTGCTCGCGGCAGGCCGGCACATCTCATGCGACGCCAACAGCCACGGCTTCATGCGCGAGATCCCCCAGTGTTGGCTCACCGGGCATGCTGCAGGCGTGGGTGCGGCGGTGGCGGCGAACCGTGGGGTGCAGCCACGTGAAGTAGATGTCAGCGAGGTGCGGGCGATTCTGAGCGAGCAAGGAGCGCATCTCAGTGATGATGCAGCGGTGGCGGCGGGTCGCGCGGAAGCGGCGGAGTAGGTGCTCCGTTCAGCCTCGGTTGCGCGCTTTCCCTACGAACCTGATATATCGATGTCGATCAAGCGGTTGGCAAAGCCAGCGTGGGTGATGTCTCCACTCTGCGCGGCGGCTGGGCGAGTTGGCGGCGAGGCTGCGCAGGGGCATGTCAGGCTCCCGCGGCGACCGGGGCGCCGGACAGCGCTGCCGCCTCATCAGCCCGTTCCGCTTTCAGCCGCTTGGCGTAGTGCGCCAGGAACAGCACCGACAGAACGATGCCGGCGAGGCAGATGGCCGTCAGGTTGTAGCCTTTCAGCACGTCGCTTCTGCCCCCGATGAAGAAGAACCCGGCGAGCAGCGGCGCGAGCGTGGCGCCGATCTTGGCGACGAAGCTCGCCCAGCCGCCGCCGTTCGAGCGGATCATGCTCGGATAATAGATGCTGGTGATAGAAATCACCGCGGCGTGTCCGGCGCCTATCATGATCGAGCCGAAGATGATCACCGGAATGAACAGCGCTCCGCTGTCGAGCCCGAACCCGATCGCCAGAGCCGCCGGAATCCCGAGCAGGGGCGCCAGCGTGATCCAGCCCGGTCCATGCTTCTCGGTGAAGCGGAGCAGCAGGATGCCCGCCACAGCTCCCGCGAGGCCGCTGTATGAGCTGATATAGGCGGCCGTCCCGCGCGCGACGCCGAGTGCTTCGACGAAGGTCGGGCCGAAGCTCGCTTTGAGGTAGATCGCTATCGAGCTGCAGAAGTAGGCCGCCCAGATGAGTGGAGTGATGTACGCCAGCGTTCCGTGGAAGAGCTTGCGGAACTTCACCCACGGGCTCTCCCTGGCTTCCGACTTTCGTTCGTCCGAAAGCGCGAAGCCCGCGTAGCGGCCGGCTCCAAGGCCCGGGTCGAAACGGTTCAGCAGCGGCACGATCCGCTCGGCCGGCGCGCCCTTCGCGACCAGCCAGCGTGCCGATTCGGGCAACGTGAACAGCAGCACGAACGAGACGAGCAACGTCAGCGCGCCGCACAGGAAATAGACCACGTGCCAGCCGTAGCCGGGCGCGACCCAGTTGGTCACCGGCGCGGCGAGGAATCCGCCGAAGCTGAATCCGAACATGATCACGGTGACCGCGGTCGCCCGCCGGTTGCTCGACATGGCCTCGACGTTGAGCGACCAGATCGCCGGAAGCAGGCCGCCGATGGCGAGGCCGCTGATGAAGCGGGCGAGGATCAACATGTCCGGTGATTGAGCGAAGCCCACCAGGAACGTGAGGATGGCGCTCAGGAAGGTACACCCGATGATGGCCGGACGGCGCCCGTAGAGGTCCGCCAGGTAGGAACAGGCCAGCGAGCCGACCATCTGACCGGCCACCGCCGCCGCGCTCACATAGCCGGCCTGGGCGTCGGTCAGGTTCATCTCCTCCCGCATGTACGGCAGGGTGTAGGCCATGGCGGAAAAGTCCAATCCGTCAAACAGGGTGACGAGGCAGGAGATCAGCAACAGACGGACGTGGTAGCGCGTTACCGCCAGGCCTTCGAAAAAGCGCGTGACATCGAGCGTTGCGCAATCCGCAGTGCCGGGCCCGGCCGAAACGGCTTCCGCCATGGTCTCGCTCCCTCTCGACGGGCCACCTCGACTCTGCGGCCGATCGGTAGCGTGCTATCTTTCTCCTTCGCCTAACAGGAAATCGGCGAAGGACAAACCGTCAGGAGAGGAAGCGAGGCCAGGCGGCCCGGTCAAGCCGCCGAGCTGTTGACGCCCATCGACTGGAGGTAACGCTTCACGTTACGGGCGGCTTGGCGCAGGCGTTGCTCGTTCTCGACCAGCGCGATGCGCACGTAACCCTCGCCATCCTCGCCGTAACCGACGCCCGGAGCGACCGCGACGTCGGCGTGAGTCAGCAGCTGCTTCGAGAACTCGAGGCTGCCCATGTCCTTCAGGGCCGGCGGCAACGGCGCCCAAGCGAACATCGAGGCGGGTGGGGCGGGGATGTCCCACCCGGCACGCGTGAAGGCGTCGACCAGCACGTCGCGGCGCTTGTGATAGAGCTCGCGGTTCTTATCGACGATATCCTGCGGTCCGTTGAGCGCGGCGCAGGCGGCCGCCTGGAGCGGGGTGAAGGCACCGTAATCAATATAGCTCTTCACCCGGGTCAGCGCCGAGATCAGCGTTTTGTTGCCGACCGCAAAGCCTATCCGCCAGCCGGCCATCGAGAAGGTCTTGGAAAGGCTGGTGAACTCGACGGCCACATCCTTCGCGCCTTTGGCCTGGAGGATCGAGGGAGTAGGCTTGCCGTTGTAGTAGAGCTCCGAATAGGCGAGATCGGAAAGCACCCACACCTTGTTCTCTTTCGCCCACTCGACCAGCTTCTGGTAGAAGGCCAGATCGACCACTTCGGCGGTCGGGTTCGACGGATAGTTGACCACCAGGATCGTCGGGCGCGGCGCGGTGAAGCGCATCGCGCGGTCGAGCGAATCCCAGTAGCGTTCGTCGGGCGTGGTCGGGACCGAACGGATCGTCGCCCCGGCGATGATGAAGCCGAAAGTGTGGATCGGATAGCTCGGGTTGGGGGCGAGGATCGTGTCGCCCGGCGCGGTGATCGCGGTGGCAAGCGAGGCGAGCCCCTCCTTCGAACCGAGCGTGACCACCACTTCGCTTTCGGGATCGAGCTCGACTCCCCAGCGGCGCTGGTAATAGGCGGCCTGGGCCTTGCGCAGCCCCGGGATGCCCTTCGACTGCGAGTAGCCGTGGGCGTCGGGTTTCTGCGCGACCTCGCACAGCTTGTCGATCACGTGCTGAGGCGGCGGCAAGTCGGGGTTGCCCATGCCGAGGTCGATGATGTCTCTACCGCTTGCGCGTGCTGCTGCCCGCATCGCGTTGACTTCGGCGATGACATAGGGCGGCAGGCGCTTGATGCGGTAGAAATCGGTATCCATGACCTCGTTTCCGTTGGAGTTTCGTTCGCCGCGCGCTTCGCGGCGCAACTTCTGTGACCCAATCGGCGGCGCGGCGCAATCGCGCGATTGTTCAACGCGGTCGAGCTGGCACACAGGCTCTCCCAATTGCAACATTCGCGCTTATGGTGGCGGCGATGAGCGAGATCGACACAAACTCCGCCGCGGCTGACCTGTTCACCGAGATGCTGCGCATCCAGGGCGAAACGGCGCGGCAAATGATGGCCGCGTGCGTGTCCGAGACGGACGCGGCCGTACCCGGCGCCGCGGCGATCACCGATTGGGGCGAGGCAGCGCTGAAGCTGCAGAAGATGTGGCTCGATTTCCACGAGCAGCAGTCCGTGCCGGACATGCCGGTGCCGCTGTTCGCCGATCCGACCCAGTGGCTGGGGCTGATGCAGGGCTGGTATCAGCAGATGCCGTGGCTCGATCCTGCCCGGCAGCAGCGGTTGCTCGATGAAGGCGCGACGCTGTGGCAAGAGGTGCTGGCGCAGTACGGGCTCGGGCCCAAGGCGGGCGCGGACAAGAATCCGGAGGTCGAGCTGCCGCGCAAGGACCGCCGCTTCGCCGACGCCGCGTGGCGCGAGCAGCCGGTCTTCGCGCTCATCCACCAGACCTACCTGTTGCTCGCAGAGCGGATCCTCGAAGCGGTCGACGCGGTCGAGGGGCTCGACGAACGCGAGCGCGAGCAGCTGCGCTTCGCTACCAAGAGCGTGCTCGACGCAATGAGCCCGTCGAACTTCCCGCTGATGAACCCGGTGGTGCTCGAACGCACGATCGAAACACACGGCGAGAACCTCGCCCGTGGCATGGAACGGCTCGCCCGCGATCTCGAGAAGGGCCAGCTGACCCATACCGACGACACCATGTTCAAGCTCGGCGAGAACATCGCCTGCACGCCGGGCAAGGTCGTTTACGAAACACCGCTGTTCCAGCTTATCCAGTACGCGCCGTCGACCGAGGAGGTGCTGGCGGTGCCCCTGGTCATCTTCCCGCCGTGGATCAACCGCTTCTACATCCTCGACCTCAATCCGAAGAAGAGCTTCGTGAAGTGGTGCGTCGAGCACGGCGTGACCGTGTTCATGGTCTCGTGGCGCTCGGCCGACGAGAGCTTGGCCGAGGTCGCCTGGGACGATTACATCCGCGCCCAGATCGAAGCGATCGGGGTGGTTCGCGACCGGCTCGGCGTGCCGGCGGTCCACGCGGTCGGCTATTGCGTCGCCGGCACCACGCTCGCCGCGACGCTGGCAATCCTCGCGCGGCGCGGCGAGGCGGACAAGGTTGCGAGCGCGACCTTCCTCACCGCTCAGGTCGACTTCGAGCGCGCCGGCGACCTGAAGCTGTTCGTCGACGACACCCAGCTCGAACTGATCCGCCAGGCGAGCCAGGGCGGCTACCTCGACGGGCGCTACATGGCCGCGACCTTCAACCTGCTGCGCGGCACCGACCTCATCTGGAATACGGTGGTCAACTACTATCTGCTCGGCGAGGACTATCCGGCGTTCGACCTGCTGCACTGGAACGGCGATGTCACCAATCTGCCGGCAAAGTGGCACGAGGCCTACTTGCGCGACTGCTATCGCGACAACCGCTTGGTCGAGCCCGACGCGCTTTCGGCCGACGGCACGCCGATCGACTTGAGGCTGATCGAGACGCCGGCCTATGTCCAGGCGGGGCGCGAGGACCACATCGCGCCGCCCGACAGCGTGCTGCGCATGGTGGAATACCTGGCCGGTCCGGTGCGGTTCGTGCTCGCCGGCAGCGGGCATATCGCCGGCGTCGTGAACCCGCCAGTCGCGGGCAAGTACCAGTACTGGACCGGCGATACGGCGCAGACCATCGACGCGTTCCTGCGTCAGGCCGAGGAGCATCCGGGGAGTTGGTGGATCGATTGGCTGACCTGGCTCGAAGGACAGCGGGCTGAAAAGGTGCCCGCCAAAGGCAAGCGCGTGCCGGGCGGGAAGGGCGACAAGGTAATCGAGGACGCGCCGGGCCGCTACGTCGCGATGCGTTAATGTGGCTCCCCTTATTCCCCGGTGGCGGGGAACGGGAAGGGTTTAGGTGGTATCCCTTGTCATCATTGTGCAATGCACAAAATATAATTGACTTCGCGTTGCAGCACCCTTATTTGTGCACTGCAGCAAAGACGCGCCCAAAGGCGCCGGAGCGAAGACCATGGCCGAGTCGACCGACGAAACTGCCCAAAGCGCCGAGCAGGCTTACGCCGCAGCCGCCGCCGAGGTGAAACCCGTCAAAGCTGAGGCCGCGCCCGTTCCGGTTCCTGAAAAGCCTGTCGCTGCACAACAGGCAGCCGCGCCCAAGAAGGCGGCGCCGAAGCCGGCTCCCAAGCCGGTCGTTGCGTCCAGGAAAATCCAGAAGCCGGCAGCCCCCAAGCCGGCCGCCAAGACTGTTTCCGCTCAGGCGGCGAAGCGCGCGGCGCGCGTCGCCAGGGCAGCGGCCGCTCCGGCGCCCGTGAAGACAACCGAACCGAAGCTCTCCGTGAGCGAATTGAAGGAAAAGATCATGGCTACCGCCAAGACCGCCGATTTCACGCAGCCGATTGCCGACGCGTTCGGCGAGTACCAGACCCGCGCCAAGGCCGCTTACGAAAAGAGCGCCGAAGTCGCGACCGAGGTGACCGAGTTCGCCAAGGGCAACGTCGAGGCTTTCGTCGAAAGCTCGAAGATCCTTGCAGCCGGCGCGCAGTCGCTCGGCAAGACCTATGTCGAGGAAGCCAAGTCGGCTTACGAGACACTGACCGCCGACGTGAAGGAACTGGCCGCGGTGAAGAGCCCGACCGAGCTGTTCCAGCTCCAGGGCAAGATCGCGCGCCGCAACTTCGACGCGCTCGTGGCCACCAGCTCGAAGAACACCGAGGCGTTCCTCAAGCTCGCCAATGACGCGTTCGCGCCGCTGACCGGCCGCGTCGAGGTTGCGACCGAGAAGCTCGCCAAGGTCGCCTGAGACCAAGGCTCCGGGTCCAAAACTCTCCCATCCGCCGGGCTCCTCTTCCCCGGCGGAACGGTCGGGCCGGGCAGTACCAGCTGTCCGGCCCGGTTGTATTTTCGGCACCCTTCTCGCGCGTTAACCTTCCGCGCATCTTGCGGGAGCGCGGCCCGATACGATATTTGCAAGGCATGCACCGGATTTCCGTCACGCCGAGCCGAGCGATGCTCGATGTCCGCGTCGCGCTCGTGCGCGCGGCCGAGAACGATGATGACGGCGTCGGCGTAAGCGACGGCGACGAGCAAGTCGGAGTCGCCACCAAAACTCGTGCCCGCTCGAAGAAGCCGAGCCAGTACAAGGTCCTGATGCTCAACGACGACTACACACCGATGGAATTCGTCGTCATGTGCCTCAAACGGTTCTTCCGCATGGACCTCGAGCAGGCGACGCGGGTCATGCTCCATGTCCACCAGCGTGGTGTCGGCGTATGCGGGATCTTCCCCTACGAGGTCGCCGAGACCAAGGTGAACCAGGTGATGGACTTCGCGCGGGAGAACCAGCACCCGCTGCAATGCACGCTGGAGAAGGCTTGACGCGCGAACTAGGGGCATGACCTGAGGTCATGCGGGGGCTATAGCGCCGGCGCGAAACCCGCCGCCTTGAGAGCCGTTGTCCTGACTTGAAGATCTTCACCGCCATCGACCGCTACGTGTTCCGGCTCGTGATCGTGCCGATGTTCGGCGTGTTCCTGCTCGCCGCGTCGCTGCTGATGCTCGAGAAGATGCTGCGGCTGATGGAATTCGTCTCCACCGAGGGCGGGCCGGTGACGATCGTATTCCGGATGCTGGTCAACCTGATCCCGGAATACGCGGGCCTCGCGATTCCGCTCGGGCTGATGCTCGGCATCCTGTTCGCGTTCCGCAAGCTCGCCACCACCAGCGAGCTCGACGTGCTGCGCGCGGTCGGGTGGAGCTACACCCGGCTGTTGCGCGTGCCCTATATCCTCACTCTGCTGCTGATGGTGCTCAACTTTGCGATCGTCGGCTATTGGCAGCCGCTCGCGCGCTACGGCTACGAACAGCTCGATTTCGAGCTGCGCTCGGGCGCCCTCGGCGCGGCGATCAAGGTCGGCGAATTCACCGCGCTGGAGGACCGAGTGGCGCTCAGGATCGAGGAGAGCCGCGAGGAGGGGCGCCAGTTGATGGGCATCTTCGCGCGCATCGCCAACGAGAAGGGGCAGGTTCTCTCGATCTCGGCGCGTGAGGGGCGCTTCCTGGCGAATGCCGAGAACCGCAATACGATCATCCTGCGCCTGACCGATGGAACGATCGTGCAGGACATGCCCGGCGAGACGCCGCGCGTGCTCAGCTTCACCCGGCACGACCTGCCGATCGACCTGCCGCGGATCGAGGAGTTCCGCACCCGCGGGGGCGAGGCGCGCGAATACCTCTTGCCCGAATTGTTCGAGCTCGGCTGGCGCGATGACGGGGTAGCGGCCTCGACCCGCGTCGAAGGGCAAGCTGCGTTCAGCTATCGCATGGTCGAGGTGGTGATGATGCTGATGCTGCCGCTGCTGGCGGTAGCCTTGGCGATCCCGCCGAAACGCTCAACCTCCGCGCTCGGAGTGTTCGTGTCGATCGTGCTGGTCGTCGCCTATCACAAGGTCAACCAGTACGGGCAGGAAGTCGCCGCGCTCGGCCGCGTCGACCCGGTGCTCGCTCTGTGGGGGCCGTTCGTGGTGTTCGCGGGCCTGATTTTCTGGATGTACTACCGCGTCTCGTTCGTCCCGGGCGGGCAAGCGATCGGCGCGCTCGAGAGCGCTTATGCCAAGCTGATGAAGCGGATCCGCGCGCTGCTCAAGCGCCGCAACCGCATGCGCGACGTGGCGCCGCCGCAGGAAGACGAGGCGTTCAGTGCTGCTTGACTTCTTTCCGTCGCACACCCTCACCTGGTACCTCGGCAAGACCTTCATGACCCGCATCCTGGCGGTGCTGGTGATGCTGGTGATGGTGCTGATGATGCTCGACCTGTTGAGCAACACCGGCGAGATCCTGGCCCATCCCGGCAACGGCGAGGCCGAGCTGCTGCGCTACGTCTCGCTGCGGGTGCCGCAACTGGTGGCGCGCTTCCTGCCTTATTCGGTGCTGTTGGCGACGATCATCACGCTCGCGACCTTCAACCAGAACAGCGAAGTCGTGGCCATGAAGGCCGCCGGCCTTTCGGCGCATCAGATCCTGGCCCCGCTGGTGCTGGCCGCTCTGCTGGTCGCAGCGTTCTCGTTTGCCTTCAACGAGCGGATCGTGACTCGTGCAACCTCGGCGCTCAAGGCCTGGGAAGCGGCCGAGTACGGCCCGGTTCCCGACGATCCGAGCTTGCGTGCCAATATCTATCTCAACGACGGCAATGATGTGCTCCTGGCCTCATCGGTCGTCGGCACCGGTGCGGCGACGGTGATGCGCCAGGTCACCTTCTACGAGCGCGACGAGGCCGGAATGATCGTGCGCCAGCTGCGAGCGCCGACCGCACGATGGGCTGATCCCGGCTGGCGGCTCGAGCGGCCGCGCGAGTTCGAGGTCGGCTCGGCCGAAGCGACCGAGCTGGCGAAGCCCGAGGTGGTCGGTTCGGGCATCACGCTCGGCCAATTGACCCTGCGCAAGATCGACGCCGATGCAGAACCGATTGGACAGTTGTCGGACTCGATAGCTGCGCTCGATTCGGCCGGCCGGCGCACTGCCGAGCTGCGCGGCAAATGGTGGCACAAGATCTCGGGCCCCTTGTCGGCTGTGCTGATGCCGCTGCTGGGCGCGGTGGCGGGCTTCGGGCTGGCCCGATCGGGCCACCTCCTCGCCCGCGCGGTTATCGGTATGGCGCTCGGATTCGCGTTTTTCGTGGTCGACAACGCGGCGCTGGCAATGGGCAGTTTCGGCGGCTATCCCCCGCTGCTTGCCGCGTGGGCGCCGTTCGTGCTGTTCTTTCTGCTCGGCGAAACCGTGCTGATCCGTACCGAGGAATAGAGCCTCCGGATCACTCTCCCGCTTGCGCTGCCTTATTTTTGCCATTATTTGACGAGCCGCTCGCGCCGCTGCGAGTCCTGATGGGTCCTGACCCACACTAGGAGAAACTGATATGAAGAAGATTGCTCTGGCTGCCTTCTCGGCCACCGCTCTGCTCGCCCTTTCCGCTTGCGGCGATGCCGCCGAGGAAGCTCCGGCTGAAGACACCGCGATGGAAGAAGCCGCTCCGGTTGAGCCGGTTGCCGAAGACGCCGCCGCTGCGGCCGAGGAAGCCACCGACGAGGCCGCTGCTGCGACCGACGAGGCCGAAGCCGCTGCTGACGAAGCCGCTGGCGCTGAGCCCGCCGCTGACGAGCCGGCCGAGTAAGCCATTCCGCGTCGGCTTCGGCCGGCACGAATGTGATCGGACCGGGCGTGCAAGCCATTCGGCTTGCACGCCCTGCCTTTTTTTGGCCGCTTTCGGGAACGGTTGAGCGGACCGTGCGTCTCCACGGCACCTCCCCTGCATTGGAGACCCGCGATGAAGACGTTCGCATTTCTATTTACCGGTGCTGCTGCGCTTGCGCTGGCAGCCTGTGCTGACGCAGATGACGATGACGCCACGGATGATACCGCGGTGGTCGAAACCGAAACCGTTGTCCCGGCTCCGGCTCCGGCCGTCACCGAAACGACGGTCGTCGAGGAAGACGGGGTTGAGGACGATGTGGACGTCGATGCCGAAGTCGATACCGACGACGTCGATGTTGATGCCACCGTCGAATAACGCCGATCGCATCTCGCGGAATTTGACGCGGTCCAGCCCGCAGTGCGTCGTGAAAAGCCCCCGGCACACCGGCCGGGGGCTTTTTCATGCGCGGGACCTCAGCT
>CBHCZH010000120.1:0-11147 GCA_965977975.1 uncultured bacterium | reverse complement strand
GCCTGAAGCTCCCCTCCCCGGCGGGGAGGGGTTGGGGGTGGGGGAGCGAGGCCGCAAGGCCTCGCGTCACTCTGGCGCCGAGCACCCCCACCCAACCTCCCCCTCACGGGGGAGGAGCAGGTTGTGCTCAATCAAGGTGATCACGCTCTAGATCTCGTACTCCGGCCGCCAGCCCGGTTCTTCGTGGGCGAGGCGTTCGTGGCCCGGCTGGCGGGCGACGATCTGGGCGTAGAGCCGCTTGATCGCCGTGCTGCCGGTGCGCTCGAAAAGCTTGGGAAACAGCGCGTGAACGAAGCAGGCGAGCCCGCCGACGACCATGGCCAGGCCAACGCCGAAGGCGATGCCAAAATGCTCGCCGTAACTTTCGCCGACGCTGCGAGGGTGCTCGGCGAACCACCGGTCGATCAAGTTGCTCATGGCGGCCACCCTAACCGGTCGTCGCGAACTTGAAAAGTTCGCGCAATCAGCCCGCCTGCGCTGCCTGCATCTCGACAATCAGCGCGTTGTCGATCGCCTTGCCCGCCTGGTAGGCTTCGCGCGCACGCACTCGCTCGGCGTAGGCGGCGAGGCTGTCGCGCTGGGGGATCGTGCCGAACTGCATGCCCCAGTCGACTGCCGATCCGACGTAAACGTCCGCCATGGTGAAGCGCGAACCGCACACGAAGTCGCGCTGCGCGAACCAGCGGTCGAGAGTGTCGATCGTCCGGTCGTAGTTGCCGAAGCCGACGCTCATCTCCTGCTTCTCGTCGGGATTCCAGCCGAACGCCTTGTTGGTCACCGCCTGCTCCACCGGGCCGGCGGTGAAGAACAGCATGCGGAAATAGTCGGCCTTCTCTTCCGGGCGAGGGAGCAGCTCGGGCGCCGACATCTCGGCGAGGTAATGGCACACCGCCGCAGCCTCGCTCACTACGTGGTCGTGGCCGCCGTGGTGATGGACGATCGTGGGGAGCTTGCCCATCGGGTTGGCGGCGAGCAGTGCCTGCGGCTTGTCGTCCCAGGCGACGAACACCGGCTCATAGTCCGCGCCCGCTTCGTGCAGCGCCCAGCGGGCGATTTGCGCCCGGCTCATCGGATTGAAGAAGAAGGTGTATTCGGCCATCGTTTGTCACCTCTGCTGTCACGCTGGACGCGGTTTCGAGGAAGTCCCTGCGACCTCGCTTCCGTTGCAAATCATGCCTTGTCTGTGGAACAAAAGCAGATCATGCGGGCGTAGGGAAGTCCTTTTTTCCTATAACCATCTCGTAAAGGTGAACCGGTCGGCGCACTTGCACCGACCGGCTCGAAGGCCTTTCGCAGCGCGCCTTATCCGGTGCGGCCTTGGCTCTGGCGAGATCCGTCCCCGCGGATCACTTCCATTGCGTTCGCCCGGCCATCGACCACAGTGTATTCAACTTTGGTCAGAGGATCGGTTTCCATGATGAACGCGTCGCCGCCGAGCGGCAGCAGGCGTGTCTTCGGTCCGTTGTCGCGCTGGCTGTACAGCGCCTCACCCTCCACCACGATCGAACGATCGCCATAGCGGCCGCTGTACGCCGAGAGCAGATGCGCGGGCTTCACCGGGTTGACCTTTGCTGCGAGCATGGTCGCCTTGGCGTCGATCATCGTTCGTTCGGGCGGCGGTGCCTGCGGCGACAGTTTGCGGAGGGCGCTCAGATGGGCCGCGTCGAGCGCGTTGCCCATCTCCGCGCGGATTGTCGGCGCGATCCCGGTGCCCTCCCAATCGAGTCTCGATGGACCCACTTCGCCGCGCCCGACGGAAACGCTGAGCATGTAGCGGCCGGCGATGGGAAAGAAGCTGTTGCGATAGGCGGCCCCGGCCGTGGTTTCGCCGACGACTTCGCCGACGCCGTAGTCCTTGACCAGCGCGGCAAATGCCTCGGCCGCCGAAATGCTCATGCGGCTGGTGAGCACGTACAGCGGCTTGCCAAGCAGCCGCCCGGCCGGGAGCGTCGCCCGAGCAGCGTGGCGCTGCGGTTCCTTGCCTCCGCCCATGTAGAAGGTCATCAGCGGCGTTTCGGGTTCGACGAAATGGCTGAAGAGGTATTCGATGGCCAGAGGGCTGCCGCCGCCGTTGTAGCGCAAGTCGATGACCACCGCGTCCCCATCCGCCAGGAAGCCCATCGCATTGTCCAGCGCCGCAGCCGACCGCTCGCCGGTCCAGGCAAATCCGACCAGGTTCATGTAGCGGACGTTGCCGTCCAACAGCCGCAATTCGGCGATGCCGTGGTTCATCGAGCGCGCCATTCGGTCCCACTGCGGGCCTTCGGTCACTTCATCGCCCATCGGCCCGTCGAGCATCGACGCGTGAGCTGGGTCGAACTGGATCGCCAGGTGCTTGTCCTGAGCCGCTGAGGCCAGGTCCTGGTTCAGCCGGTCGGCCAGTTCACGGTCGCGCAGGCCGGCGTAGCGGCCCGTGGCGATCCCTTCGTCGAGCGCCGCGGTGACGGCTGCGATCTTTTCCGCAAGGACGTAATTCGTTTCCACGACCTCCCTGACCTCGCGCGCGATGGAATTCGAATCCACCGTCGCAGGCTCCTCGCTTTTCTCGTTCGCTTCGCCGGCGCTCGCCGGTGCAGGTGCGGCAACGGTCGCGGCCAAGGCAAGCAACATGGCGGCAGCGCCGCGCAAACGGGATTTGGGCATGCAAGTCTCCTCTTCGACTGTTCGCGGCCATCCGAATGGCCACCACTGCCGAAGGGCTGTGCAACGGCCGTGCCAAACCGTCGTATGCGCCACTCACGCCGTGCAAGCTGCTGATTTTCCCGGAGGGCCGCCTCCCAAAGTTGGGATATCCCGCCAAAAGTTCGAACTTTTTGCCCCCGTCCGCGAACGGCGCCTCGTCCTCACAAGGAGCGGGCGACGCTCAGCATTCCGATGGCCAGGCAGAGGAAGGCGGCACTGCCCACGTAGGACGGAAACCAGGTCTTCCAGTTCGGTTTCTGGGATAGGACGTCGGTCACCGCCTCGTGGCTCATCACGCCTTCGAGTAGCGCCCGCTCGATCTTGAATCTCGTCGTGGTGACGCGGATTGAAGCGCGATGGCCCCAGAACGAGCTGAGCACGCCCATCAGGATGGTCAACAGCACGCCGGCGCCGAACCAGCCCAGCGCCGCGTTGCTGCCCGGAATGCCTTCGCGAGCCGCGCCGAGCAGCGCGAGGATCGCGCCGCCGTTGGCAGCGAAGAGCGTCCCCATCAGCCACCGGAACGTCGTGGCCACTTGGTCGTACAGCCGGCCTTCGGTGGCGATCAGGTGCGTCCGCAAGAGGTCGAGCACCTTTTCTTCTTGTCCCGTCATGCGGACAGGCCTTTCTTGACGTTCGCGATCGTTCCGCAAGATTGCACCAGTCTGTCGGGGCGGCAAGGCGTCCGCGAGGGAGCGTGCGCCCGCCCGCTTCGACCCCTTAACATCAGGCGAACGATGACTCGCCGGTCAGTCGTATTCGACCTTCGGGAAGAAGCTCTCGCCGCGGCCCTCCGGCGTGGTGTCGAGCAGGCCCCACACTGGATCGACGAAGTCGAGCCCGCGGTGGTGCTGCCCCGGATCGTCGGGCGCGAAGACCAGCTCGCTGCCCCAGAAATGGCGGATTCTGCCACCGTCCTTGCGGAACACGTTGAGCATCGGCTCGTCCCAGTTCTCGTCGGGCTTGTAGCCGCGCGCGGCACGCATCTCGGGAGTGAGCGATGCGGTGTTGCCATAGTAGTGATCGCCGTAGGCGTTGCCGGCAGTGGACAGCAGCCGCAGATGATTCCAGCCGCGCGCGTGCGCCCAGGCCGAAAGCCGCGCCAGCGGTGACCTCGCGGCGACGTAGAAGGCCGCACGCTGCGGCACGTGCCGTGCGGCCCCGTCGAGGCCATCGAGCAGGTGGGTGCAGCCGGGGCACGGGCTGTCGCGCTCGGGCCCGAACATATAGCTATAGATCAGCAGCGTCGAATGCTCGCCGAACAGCTCGGACAGCCTGACCGGCTCGGGCCGGTAGTGCGCGCCGATCCGCTCGAACACGAAATCCTCGGGTACGTCGCCGCCGGGCGGCAGCGCGCGGCGCATAGCGGCGACGGCTTCGGTCTGGCGCCTGAGGGCGATCTCGGCGTCAAGCAGCTCGTTGCGTGCCGCGCGGTATTCGGCGCTCTCGTTCGGAAACGCCATGCGTGCGAAGTCGCCTGTCATAGCTCGTCCTCGGAACCGTAGGGCTTCGTGATCAGCTCGAGCAGGTGGCCGTCGGGGTCCTCGAAATAGACCCCGCGGCCGCCGAAATGATGGTTGATCTCGTCGGGCTGCCGGCGCGCCGGATCGGCCCAGAAAGTCAGGCCCTTGTTCCTGATCCGCGCCATGCCCGCGTCGAACTCCTCGTCGCTGACCAGGAACGCGTAATGCTGCGGCGAGACCGGGCCCTCTTTCTGCATGAAGTCGAGCGAGACGCCGTTGGCGGCATCGACGATCTCGAAATGCAGGAACGTGCGCGGCGGCGGCAGGCCGAGCATCTCGGCCATGAAGCGCGAGGAGACGTGCCGGTCGCGGCACCAGACGATCGTGTGGTTGAGCTGGGCGACCATCGGCTCAGTCCCGGTCGGGTGCGCCATACGGGAAATAGGGCCGGTACGGCCGCGCGTCTTCAACGCAGCGGACCACTTCCGGCAAGGCCAGCAATTCGGCCCTGAACGCGGCAAGGCGCGGGCAGTCCGCCGGGATTGGCTCGACCCAGTCGGCGTAGAACAGCGACGGCGCCGCCGCACAGGTGACGAGGCTGACGTGCGGCGGCAGCGCGTTGGAGGAGAGCCACCGCTCGAGCCACGCATAAGCCCGCCGCAGCCCGGCCTTGCCGGCGGCGATCTCCGGCTCGAACGGCGCGTCCCTGAGCCCGCCGGCGCCAGGATCGTCCTTGTCGACGAAATACGCGGCGATGACGCGCTGCATGTTGCCCATCACGTAATGGTCGAACACCCGGTCGAGCATCCGCGCCACGACCGCGTCGGCTGGATCGGCGGGGATGAGCAGGGCAGGGCCGGGGTGGTGGACCGCGAGGTGCTCGACGATCGAGCTCGTCTCGACGACGATCGCGTCGCCGTCGGTCAGCACCGGAAACTGGCCCGAGGGGTGCGCCTTGCCGGTGAAGCTCTCGAATTTCGGCACGGATGGGTCGATCTCGCGGAATTCGAATGGCGTTTCGTTCGCGTAGAGCGCGATAAGCGCTTTCCAGGTGTAGGACGAGAACGGGTGGCCGTGGAGGGCGAGGGTCACCAGGTGCCTTCCTTGATCTTCTCGCGCCGTTCGAGCTCTCGGGGCGAGGGCTCCTGGGTGACGAAGCTGCCGGTCTCGACCTCGCCCGACGGCTCGTAAGTCGAGATCACGCTGCCGTTGGCGCCGAAGCGCTGCTCGACGAGATTGAACGCGCACGGCGGTGTTCCTTCGCCGAACAGGCGCTTGCCGGTACCGAGCGTGAGCGGCGCGACCATTAACACCAGCCGGTCGAGCAGGCCGCGCTGGAGCAGCTGCGGATAGATCGTCGAGCTCCCCTGGATGACGAGATTCGGCCCGTCTTCCCGCTTGAGCGCGGCGAGCGCGTCGAGGTCGGCGAGCCGGTGGCTCCCCTGCCATTCGAGCGCCATTTCCGATCGGGTCAGAACGTATTTGGCGGCCTTCTCGAACGCCTCATGGATTGGATCGCCCGCGGGCTGGAACGGCCAGTGGGCGGCGAAGATGTCGTACGTCCGCCGGCCGAGCAGCAGGTCGAAATCCCCGTGGAACAGGGTGTCGATCTGGTTGCCGATCGCCTCGTCGAAGAAGCCGGCCAGCCAGCCGCCGTGCTCGAAGCCGCCGGTGGGGTCCTCGTCCGGCCCGCCGGGCGCTTGCATCACGCCGTCGAGCGAAAGAAAGGCGCCGCCGATGATCTTGCGTGGCATGGTCGCTCCTTAATTCCCCTCCCGCTTGCGGGAGGGGGGGGTCTGTATGGAGGCAGAGTGGCCCCCCCCGGCCCCTCCCGCAAGCGGGAGGGGAGTCTGGGTTTATGCCTCGGCAGGCTCGCTTTGCGCGGCGGCCTCGAGCGCGGCGATGTCGATCTTCTTCATCTTCATCATCGCCTCGAAGATCCGCTTGGCGCGGCCCGGTTCGCCGTCCATGGCTTCGGCGAGGATGCGCGGCGTGATCTGCCAGGAGACGCCCCACTTGTCCTTGCACCAGCCGCACATGCTTTCCTGGCCGCCGTTATCGACGATCGCGTTCCAGTAGCGGTCGGTTTCTTCCTGGTCTTCGGTGATGACCACGAACGAGAACGCCTCGCTTTGCGTGAAGTGCGGGCCGCCGTTGAGGCCCAGGCAGCGGATGCCCATCACGGTGAAGTCGACGGTGAGCGGATCGCCTTCCTTGGCCGAGGGATTGTCGGCCGGCGACTTGTGGACCTTGCCGACCGAGCTGTTGGGGAATGTCTCGGCGTAAAAGCGCGCGGCGGCTTCCGCGTCCTTCTGGAACCACAGGCAGATCTGGCCGGTGTTGTCAGTCATGGTCATGCTCCTTTCGGGCCGACGAAGCCGACCGGCGCGCCGGCCGGATCGGTGGCTGTGAAGATGAAATCGCCGCCGGGAACTTGGTGGATGTCATGGGTCACCGTCCCGCCGCTGGCCTCGGCGGCCGCCTTGGCGGCATCAATGTCGGCGACGCCGAAATAGGGCAGCCAGCCGACGGTCATGTAATCAGCCATCCACGGATTGATCGCGCCGATCTGCGTGCCGCCGACTTCGACGAAGCGATAGTCGCCCTTGTCGCCCATCGGCATCGTCTGATCGGTCTTCCAGCCGAACAGCCCGTTGTAGAACGCGGTCGCGGCGGGCTCGTCGGTGGTTTCGAGCTCGTTCCACCAGCAATGACCGGGCGTCTTGGGCTCGAACACGTCGCTCCTGGCGTCGGGCTTGTCGGCGGGCGGCGTCGGCTTCATCAAGTAGAACGGCGCGCCCTGCGGATCGCCGAGCATCGCCATGCGGCCGACACCCTCGATCGTCGAGGCGGCCATCCAGACCTTGCCGCCGAGGTCCTTGGCCTTGGCCTGCACCGCATCGACGTCGTCGACGTAGAAATAAGGCAGCCAGCCCGGCCTGGCGCCGCCTTCGCTCATCATCGGGGAGAGCGTCAGCACGCCGCCGGCGCTGCCGCCGTCGGTCCGACCGATCATCCGGTATTCCGAGCCGTTCGGATTGCGCATGCCTTCGGCGGGGATCTCCCAGCCGACGACCGCGCGGTAGAACTGAGCGACGGCGCGCGGATCTGGCGTCATCAGCTCGTACCAGACGGGAAGGCCCTGCGACGTCGTATCGGGCCTCGTCGCGGTCAGTGTTGCTTCGGTCATCGTTCGTCTCCCACGATACGTAGGCCCGGACCGGCGGCGAAAGGCCGGCCCGGGCGAGTGCGGATCAGGCGTGCTCGGGCTCTTGCGCCCTGATGTGCGCGACGATTGGCGAGAACCCGCCCCAGAACATGCGCATCCCGTCGAAGGGCATGTTCATCTTGTCGGGCTTCATCCGCTCGTCCTCCATGACTTTTTTCCAGCCCTCGTTGCGAGTCGCCTCGTCGGGCCATTCGACGAACGAGAACACGACGGCCTCGTCATCCTTGGCGTCGACCGAGCGCGGGAAGCTGGTGACCTCGCCCCTGGGCAGGTCGGCGGCCCAGGCTTCGATGTCGCGGGTGGCGCCGTGCTCGAGGAAAACCTTGGCCGCGTCGGACGCCATCTTGACGTAGGCGTCGCGATTGGCGGTCGGGACCGGCACGACGAAGCCGTCGTAATAGCCGCCGCCTGGGCCGCCTTCCTCGACGATCGGCTCGAAGCCGCCGTAGATCATCCGCTTGCCGTCGAACGGCATGCCGCCGCTCATCAGCTTTTCCATCTCGGGGTCGGACATCATCTTCTCGTTGGAAGCGTCGGCGCTGGCCTTGTCGGGCCACAGGACCCAGGAGAAGACGATCTTCTCGCCGGGCTCGGCTTTCACCGCGCGGCGGAAGTCGGTGACCTTGCCGTCGGAAATATCGGCCTCCCAGGCCTCGACGTGTTCGAGCGCGCCGTTCCGTTTGGCGAAAGGCCAGAATTTCTCGGCCATGTCCCGGTAGGCGTCCTTCTTGCCCTCGGGCACGGGGATGATGAATCCTTGGACGTACATGGTGTCTCTCCTCAGGCTGCTTGGGGGGCTTCTTCCTTGAAGTCGGCGAACTGCGCCTCCAGGGCGCGCTTGTACGCCGGACGATCCTCGCCGCGCGCCTTGTATGCGGCGAGTGCCGGGTATTCGGCGACGAGATCGGTGTGGCGCAGGTTATTGAGCACGGTGATCATCGCGATGTCGGCAATCGAGAATTGCCCTGCGAGCCAATCCTTCGTGCCGAGCGCATCGTCCACGCGCTTGAGCTTCTGCTTGCACAGGCTTTCCGCGGACTCGCGGGCCGCCGGAGCCCAGTCCTTGTCCTTGTTGAAGATGTCGTAGGCGACGATCCGGCCGATCACCGGCTCGACGCTGTTGAGCGCCGAGAACAGCCACGAAATCGCCTTCCAGCGGGCGTGCCGATCGGTCGGCAGCAGGTGTTCGTCCTGCTCGCCGAGATAGAGGAGGATGGCGCCGGTCTCGAACAGATCGAGGTCGCCGTCTGAAAACGCGGGAACCTGATCGAACGGCTGGCGGGCAAGATATTCGTCGGGCCGCGGCGAGCGGGCATTGAGCAGCTCGGTTTCGTACGGGCGGCCGATCTCCTCGAGCGCCCAGCGCACGCGCAAATCGCGCACGAGGCCACGGGCGAAATCGGGCACCCAGTTGAACGCGGTGACGACGGGGGTGGTCTGGGTCATTGGTTCAGTCCTTCGTGATAAAGGGGAAGATCGCGCGCAGTTCCGGACGGCGCAGCCACAGGCCGCCCCACATGAACAGCGCTAGGTAGATGCTGAAGAGGACATGGCTGAACAGTGGGCTGCCGACGCGGATGTGCGTCGCCATCGCCCCGCCGAGCAGCGCGGTCATCAACACTGCCCCGAGCACGCTGGTGCGGGGGATGAGGTAGAGTATGACAAACGCCAACTCGAACAGCGCGATCATGGGCAGGTGATCGATCGACCAACCCAGCGCTGTCATGCTGTCGACCACCGACGATGTGTCGAACAACTCGGGCGCGAACAGGATGAGCATCTTGGGCGTGATCGAGGCGCCGAACATGAACAGGGCAAACAGCGTTGTCAGCGCCCGCCCGATCCACACGGAAGCGGGAGTCGCGGAGGTTGTCTGAGCGAGCGTGGCCATCGGTCTGTCCTCTCCCTGGCTGCCTCAGGCTTCGGCGTGCTCGGGGACAGCCGCCATGTTCATGTAGACGTTCTCCCAGATGTGGCCGTCGGGATCCTCGAAGCTGCGGCCGTACATGAAGCCCATGTCCTGCTTCGGGGTCGGGTCGGCCTTGCCGCCGGCGGCGACCGCCTTGTCGACGATGGCATTCACCGCGTCCTGGCTGTCCTGGCCGAGGCACAGCAGCACCTGGGCGCTCTCATGCGCGTTCGGGATCGTCTTGCTGGTGAACGTCTTCCAGAAGTCGTGGCGCAGCAGCATGACCACGATCGTGTCCGACCACATCATCGCGGCGGCCTGATCGTTGGTGAACTGCGGGTTGTTGGTGAAGCCGACCGCTTCGTAGAAGCTCATCGACGCCGGCAGGTCGGTCACCGGCAGGTTCACGAAGATCATTTTGGTCATTGGTTCTCTCCAGGCTTGGCGTTTGTCGGATCAGTATTGGAGCTTCGGGTACCAGTCGGTTCCGCGGCCGCCCGGCGTCATGTCGAGCAGGTTCCAGAGCGGAGTCGGATCAGGCGCGAGGTGCGGATCGAAGCCGGGATCGGCCGTTTCCGGACCGCCCTCGGCCGCCCAGAACAGGCGGACTTCGCCGTCGCGGCGTGTCCAGACGAGCACGCCGGCGCCCTCCTCGCCATCGACCACCCAATGCGTGTCCCGGACGAAATCGTCGTCGATCGTCTGGTAGAACTTCAGGTGGCTCCAGCCGCGCTCACGCGCGAAAGCGAGCTGCCGTTCGACCGGCGAGCGGCCGATGATCGCCAGCGCGATGCGCTGCTCGATGTCGGGCGCGGGAATGTCGAGCGAGCCGACGAACGAGGTGCACATCGGGCACGGCCGCTCCCGTTCGGGTCCGTACATCCAGAGGTAAGTGAAAAGGGTGTCGTGTTCACCGAACAGGTCCGCTAGCCCGATCTCCCGACCTTGCGCGTCGAGAAAGCGGTAGTCCTTCGCGATCGGGCCGGCCGGCAATGCGCGGCGCTGTTCGGCCACCCGCTGGATCTGCCGGCGCAGCGCGATTTCCTCGGCGAGCAGGGAAGTGCGCGCCCGCCGATACTCGTCGCTTTCGCCAACCCAGCGGGTTTCGCTCGCTTCGGCCAGCTCCTGCGCCGGCCTCAGTTCGCTCTGGGGCGGCAGTGTGGCGGTGTCGCTCATCTCCAGCTCCCTTTCCCGTTTGACGTTGCCGCGAATCGGCACTTGCGATTCGTGGCCCAATGAGTTACTAAAAGCAACCATGAAGTTACAAAAAGAAACCGACTCGCCGGAAAAGCACGGAAAATGGTATCAGGACGCTTGCGGCACCGCCTTCGCCATGGAGCTGGTCGGCGAGCGCTGGTCGATGCTGATCATCCGCGAGCTTATGCTGGGCGGAAGACGGTTCAGTGACTTGCGAGCCAGCCTGCCCGGAATCTCGGCCAAAGTGCTGACCGAGCGGCTTGCCGGCCTGGAGCAGGCGGGCGTGCTGACTCGGCGCAAGCTGCCGCCGCCGGCTGCGACGCAAGTCTACGAGCTGACCGAGTGGGGCTATCTCGCCGAGCCGGCGATCCAGGAGCTCGGCCGCTGGGCTGCGCGCTCGCCCGAGCACAATCCGCAACTGCCGCTCTCGCCGTGCAGCTTTATGCTCAGCCTGCGCACGATGATCGACCGCGACAAGGCGCGGCATCTCAATTTGACGGTCGGCGTGACAGTCGCCGGAGAGAGCTTCCTCGCCGACTTGCGGGATGGCCAGATGCCGGTGCGCCGGGCCGAACCGGGCGAGGGCGACGTAACCTTCGCGGCCCCCGAGCCGCTGCCGCTGTTGCGCGTGTTCTACGGCAAGCGGCCGCTCGCGGAGATCGAGGCC
>CBHCZH010000119.1:0-11406 GCA_965977975.1 uncultured bacterium | reverse complement strand
ACCGGCGTGGTCGGCATCGCCTACGGCTCGACGATCATGGCGCTGCGCAGCGACAGCGTCGGCTCGTGTGAAACCGAGAACCCGGACGACGAGGACAGCGGCTGCAAGTTCGCGGATACCACGATCGCAAAAGCGATCGATTACGCGGCAAGCAACGGCGCCAAGGTGATCAACATGTCGCTGGGCGGCGATGGGGTGAGCCAGAGCGTCCTCACCGCCGTGAACGCGGCGGCGGCTCGCGGGGCGATCGTCGTCGTCGCGTCCGGCAACGAAGGCGCGGCGCAGCCGAGCGCGTTCGCTGTGGGGGTCGACCGGGCCGGCAACGGCGCGGTGATCGTCGTCGGCTCGGTCGGCGCCGACGGATCGATGTCGTCCTTCAGCAACAAGGCCGGATCGCAGAACCAGCACTACCTGGCGGCGCTCGGGAACCGGATCTGCTGCACCTACAAGGATGGTCAGCTTTATGTGGACAGCGAAGGATACTCGTATCTGTTCTCGGGCACGAGCTTCTCGGCGCCGCAGGTTTCGGGCGCCGCGGCGCTGCTTGCGCAGGCCTTCCCGAATCTAAGCGGCCGGCAGATCGCCGATATCCTGCTGCGCTCGGCATTCGACGTCGGTACGCCCGGCGTCGATACGGTGTTCGGCCGCGGCATCCTCGACATCAACCGCGCGTTCCAGCCGCTCGGCACGACGTCGCTGGCCGGCGACGGCACGGCGGTGCCGCTCGGCGATGGGACCGGCACCGGCTCGGCCGCGATGGGCGACGCGCTTTCGGGCGCCTCGCTGCCGGCGATCGTGCTCGACGAGTACGACCGCGCCTTCGAGGCGGACCTCGCGGGAACCTTGCGCGGAGCGGTTCCGACCGGCCGGCTCGGCCGGGCGGTCGGCACAACGCAGCGCAATGTTTCGTTCGGCTCGGAGCTCACTTCGCTGGCCTTCTCCATCGACGAGGCCGGTCGCCTCGGGCAGCTGCGCCTCGATACGGAGCAAGCCGAGCAGGCGCGCGTGCTCGCCGCGCGGATCGCCACCCAGGTCGCGCCTGACCTCCGCCTGGGCTTCGCTTACGCGCAAGGGGCGCATGGCCTGGTCGCGCAGCTCCAAGGGCAGGACCGGCCTGCGTTCCTCATCGCGCCCGATGCCGGCGGCGACGACGGGGCATTCCAGCGCAGCGAGGTATCGTTCGCCCTGCGTAAGCAGCTGGGCCCGTGGGGGGTGACGCTGAGTGCCGAGCGCGGGGAGACGGTGAGCGGCGCGGCGATGCGGCGTGCCGCGGAAATGGCGGGGCGCCGCATCGAGGAGGATGTGGCCAGCCACGGTCTTGTGCTCGACCGCCGCTTCGGTCCCCTCGAAGCGACGCTTGGCTTGACCTGGATGGCCGAGGAAAACGCGCTGCTCGGCGCGCGCTTCCATGACGCGTTCGGGCTCTCCGGTGCCAACACGCTGTTTGCCGACGCCCATGCCGGCTGGAACCTGGCGCCTGGCTGGCGGCTCGGCGGCTCGTTCAGGCAAGGCTGGACCTCGGCGAACGAGGACGGTCTGGTAGCCGGCGGATCGAGGCTCATGAGCCGCGCCTGGTCGCTCGATGTGGAACGCCGCGGTGTGTTCTCGGGCCACGATAGCCTCGGCCTGCGCCTGTCGCAGCCGCTGAGGGTCGAAAGCGGTGCGCTCAAGCTCTCGCTGCCGGTCGGGTACAGCTACGAAACTCTCCTCGCCGACTACGGCACGCATTCGCTCGCGCTGGCGCCGCGCGGGCGTGAACTCATGGCCGAGGTCGCGTGGCGCGGGCCGGTGCTATCGGGCCAGGGCGCGGCAAGCGTGTTCTACCGCCGCGATCCCGGTCACTACGAAGCGCTCCCTGACGACAAGGGCGTGGCCATCCGCTGGTCGCGGAAGTTCTAGAGCGTGATCATCTTAGATTGAACAGGCAGCCCCCTCCCCCTTGAGCGGGAGGGTAGGGTGGGAGTGTTCGATGCTTGCGCGGACGCGAGGCTTTGCCTCGCTCCCCCACCCAACCCCTCCCCGCTGGAGAGGGGCGGTTCCAGTCAAAGACAATCACGCTCTAAGGTTTTCCCGTCCTGCCCGCGGGAGAGGAGATCAGCGTGTCAGCTCGCGGACGAAGTCGATCAGCCCGGTCTGGCGCAGACGGCGCATTCGCTCGGCTTCGAGGATCATCTTCACTTTGGCGAAGCAGGTCTCGATGTCGTCGTTGATGACGACATAGTCATAGGCGTCCCAGTGGCTGATCTCGGCGCGGGCGCGTTCCATCCGGCCGCGGATCACCTCGTCGCTGTCGGTGCCGCGCGAACGCAGCCGCTGCTCGAGCTCGACGATGCTCGGCGGGAGTAAGAACACCCGCACGACGTCGCCTTGCGCGCGCTGGTAGAGCTGCTGAGTGCCTTGCCAGTCGATATCGAACAGGAAGTCCTCGCCGCGCTTGAGACGCTCGCGGATCTCCGCCTTCGGTGTGCCGTAGCAATGACCTAACCCCTCGGCCCATTCTAAGAAAGCATCGTCTTCGACCATTTGGTCGACGCGGTCGCGATCGACGAAGAAATAGTCGCGGCCGTCGATTTCGCCGGGCCGCATCGGCCGGGTGGTGACCGAAACCGACATCGACAGCTCCGAGCCTTCTTCCTCAAGCAGCCGGCGCGCGATGGTCGTCTTCCCGGCGCCTGAGGGCGAAGAGAGGATGAACATCAGCCCGCGACGATGCAGCGTGTCTTGATCGGCCATGCACGCTGTTGCCGCAGGGCGGGCGGCAAAATCAAGGCTTAGTCGTCATCCGCCTCAGCGGCTTGCTCCGCGAGCTGGCGTTCGCCCTGCCGCACCGCCTCGCGCCGGCTCAGGCTACGGTCGATCACCGCCTTGGCGAGGAGACCGCCGGTGACCAGCAGGAAACCGGGCACCGAACGTGTCGCGATTCGCGCCACGCCGGTCGCGGTGAGCGATTTGAGCATCGAGCGGCCCTTGACGATGTCGTGCGCCTTCTCGCGCTGATAGCGCGTGCGCAGCAGCGCGCGCTCCATCGCTCTCCCGGCGACAAGCGAAGCGCCGCGCATCGCGACGTCGAGGATCAGCAGATTGGTCGCGGGGTTGGTGCTCGGCCCGGGAATCCTGGCGAGCGCGCGCTTGGTCTGGGTCCGCGCCTTGCGCGCGACGGACTTCAGCTTGGGCGCCTTGGGGGTCATTCGGGCAACTCCCGGTGCCGCACGGCGGCTATTTCTTGCGGCCGAAATCGACCGTTACGACGTTCGATCCATCGTCTGCCGGGCCAACGTCCTGCTTGCCGCGCTGTTCCGTCTCGGGCGCGTCGTTCTCGGCATCCTCGTGCGCCGCCGGTTCGATGTCGGCGACGGCGGCGTGGAACTGCAGCCCGAAATCGACCGCCGGGTCGACGAACGCTGTAATCGCCGCGAACGGAATCTCCAGCTTGGCCGGGATCTGGTTGAAGCTGAGCCCGACCGTGAAGCCGTTGTCGTCCACGCCGAGGTCCCAGAACTTGTTCTGGAGAACGATCGTCATCTCGTCGGGAAAACGCTCGCGCAAGTGCTGCGGGATCTTCACGCCCGGCGCGCCGGTCTTGAAGGTTATGTAGAAATGATGGTTGCCGGGCAGCGTCCCGCCGCCCCGCTCGACCGCGCCGAGCACTCTCCCGACCACCGCGCGCAGCGCTTCCTGCACGATCTCGTCGTAGGGGATGAGGCTGTCGGGCGTCTCGTCACTCATGCCTCGTGTAGGTGGCGACGCGTGGCATTCGGGTCAAGCGGCAATACGGTCCCCTACCGCTCGCGGGAGGGGAGTTGCGTCCTATCGCCCCTAGCGTATAGCGCGGCGCCATGCGTACCGGGCGGATCGAGCGAAAGACGGCGGAAACCGAGATCCTCGTCGAGGTCAACCTCGACGGGACGGGCGCCTATGACGTCGCCACCGGCATCGGTTTTCTGGACCACATGGTCGAGCAGTTCAGCCGCCATTCGCTGATCGACGTGACCTTGAAAGTGCAGGGCGACCTCCACATCGACCAGCACCACACTACTGAGGACAGCGCGATCGCGCTCGGCCAAGCGCTCGGCCAGGCGCTTGGCGACAAGGCCGGCATCGGCCGCTACGGCCAGGCCTACTCGCCGATGGATGAGACGCTCGCGCGCGTCGCGCTCGACATCTCGGGCCGGCCGTTCCTGGTCTGGAAAGCACGCTTCACGCAGGAGAAGCTCGGCGAATGGGATACCGAGCTGATCGAGCACTGGTTCCACTCAGTGGCGCAGGCGGCCGGGATCACGCTCCACATCCAGCTGCTCTACGGGCAGAACAATCACCACGTCTGCGAGGCGATCTACAAAGGGTTCGCACGCGCGATGCGCCAGGCCGTCGAGCTCGATCCGCGCAAAGGTGGGGCCATCCCTTCGACCAAGGGGCAGTTAGGTGGCTGAGGCCATCGCGCTGATCGATTACGGCGCGGGCAACCTGCACTCGGTCCACAACGCGCTGCTTGCCGCCGGGGCGGAGAGAGTCGCGGTCACGTCCGACCCCGCGATCGTACGCGGCGCGCGGCGCGTCGTGCTACCGGGCGTCGGTTCGTTCAAGGCCTGCGCCGACGGGCTCAACGCCATTCCCGGCCTGGTTGAGGCGCTCGAGGAGCGCGTCGTCGGTCAGGGAGTGCCCTTCCTCGGCGTCTGCGTGGGTATGCAGCTGCTGGCCACGAGCGGGTTCGAGCACGGCGAAACTGCCGGGCTGGGCTGGATACCGGGCGAGGTGCGGCTCATCGAGCGCACCGACCCGGCGATCAAGGTGCCTCACATGGGGTGGAACGACGTCTCACCTGCACCGCATGGCCGCGACGGTGCCGCTCTGATCGAGCCGGGCGAGGCCTATTTCCTCCACTCGTATCATTTTCGTACGAAGAACGGCGGCGACATTGCCGCGATAACCGACCACGGTGGCGGGCTCGTCGCGGCCGTCGCGCGGGACAATCTCATCGGCGTACAGTTCCATCCGGAGAAGAGCCAGACCTATGGGCTGGAGCTGCTGGCGCGGTTCCTGGAGTGGAATCCGTAATCGGTTACCCCTGCGCGATAATCGCAAGTCAGCTGACCGGAACCAGGCCCACAGCCGTTCGTCTCCCGAGAAGGAGACGACGCCATGGCCGATGCCGATCCCGATCTTCGCGACGCACATACCGAGATGCCTTCGCTCTCGGGCCGCAAGGCGGTGATCACCGGCGGCACCACGGGGATCGGGCGTGCGATCGGCGTGCTGCTTGCTTCCGAAGGGGTCGAGATCTTCACGTGCGGGCGCGACGAACAACACCTTAGGGACGGGCTCGAGCGGATCAACGAGGTCGGCAAGGGCGACGGCATCGGCGTGGATCTGGCCGAAAAGAACGGCCTCAGTCGCTTCTTCGACGAGGCCGAGAGCAGGCTGGGCAGTTACGACATCGCCATCATCAATGCCGCCGTTCCGGTCGAAGGCCTTACCAACACCAGCGAGGAAGACGTCTGGTACGCGGTAGCGGTCGACTACACCGCTTATGTCATGAGCGCCTACAAGGCGGCCGCCCACATGAAGGACAAGGGCGACCTGATCCTGGTCGGCTCGATGAGCGCGCACAGCCTGGGCGGCAATTCGTCGGTCTATGCCGGTATGAAGAAAGGCATCCAGGGCTTCGCCGAGGCGTTGCACAAGGAGCTTGGCAAGAAGGGCATCAAGGTCGGGCTGGTCGAGCCCGGGCTGACCGGGGCCGATTTCCAGTACCCCGACATCCCGGCCGACAAGCAGCGCGAGATGATCGATGCCGAGAAGATGTTGCGTGCCGAGGACATCGCCGTCGCAGTGCATTTCATGCTGACCCAGCCGCGCCGCGCGGTGGTCAATCAACTGGCGGTCACGCAGCGGATACCGGACGAATAGGCCGGTGAAGCAGATGGAAGCGCTGACGGCGACCAGGACGTTTCCGGTCGACAAGCTCGTCCTCACACCGGACGACATCGACCTGACCCGTTCGCCACTCGCCGGCCAGGTCGATGCCGAGACATATGTGCTCGGTGCCTTCAACCCCGGCCTGGCGCGGCTGCCCAACGGCAACCTGCTGATGATGGTGCGGATCGCCGAGGCGCTGCGCGAGCCGGTTTTCGACAGCCAGGTCCACGCGATTCGCTGGGATTCGAAGGAAGGCTACGTGCTCGATGGCTGGCCGCTCGAGCTGTGCGACACGTCCGACCCGCGCAAATTCCTGCTTCACGGCCACGGCTGGACGATCATGGCGCTGACTTCGCTTGCCTGGCTGCTCCCGGTCGAGCTGAGCCCGGATGGCCTCGAGGTCGTCGCCCTGCATTACGACAAGGCGATCGCGCCGGCCGGGACCTACCAGTGTTACGGTATCGAGGATGCGCGGATCAGCCGCGTGAACGGTCGCTGGCTGATGACCACCTGCTCGGTCAGCCCGGAGCGGCATTCGACGACTCTCTACAGCTCGGACAATGCGCTCGACTGGAACTTCGAAGGCATCGTGCTCGATCACCAGAACAAGGACATGCTGATCTTCGAAGGGCAGATCGATGGAAAGTATTGGGCGCAGACCCGCCCACTAGGGGCACTGTTCTTCGCCTATCCGCCGGGTAGCCCGTGGCACGCCGGCCCCTCGATCAATCACGCGACCAGCCCCGACGGCCGGCATTGGATGCCGCACATCGAGCCCGCGATCCGCCCGCACACCGGCACCGCCGCAACGGCGCGGATCGGTGGCGGCACTCCGCCGGTCCTCACCGAGATCGCCGGCAAGCGCGGCTGGTTGACGCTGTGGCACGGAGTCGAGCCCAAGCAGATCGTCGGCATTTACCGCACCTATTGGTCGCTGCTCGATCCGGAGGAGCCGTGGAAGGTGCTCGCCACCAGCCATCAGCCGCTGTTGGTCCCCAATTCCGAGCTGACCGCGCCGATCAAACATCAGATGTACCTCGACGATGTCGTGTTCACGACCGGTATTGCGGACGCTGGCGACCATTTTATCGTCGCCAGCGGCGAGGCCGACCTGGCCTGCCGGGTCACGCACGTCCCGAAAGATGCGTTCACGGCGTCGGAGCAGCCGGGCGCGCAGTAGTTGCTGCCCTTGCAGGGGAGGAACTGGCGCACTACCGCGCCGACATGATCGTCTTTCCCGCCATCGACCTCAAAGCCGGCCAGGTCGTGCGCCTTGCCGAGGGGGACATGGACCGCGCCACGGTCTACGGCGACGACCCGGCCGCGCAGGCGCTGCTGTTCGCCGAGGCCGGAGCCGAACATTTGCACGTGGTCGATCTCGACGGCGCCTTCGCGGGCGAGAGCCGCAACCGCGCGGCGGTCGAGCGGATCGTCGAGGCGTTTCCGGGCTACGTCCAGCTCGGCGGCGGCATCCGCACGCGGGAGGCCGTCGCTGGCTGGTTCGAGCTTGGCGTCGCGCGCGTGGTGATCGGTACCGCCGCGCTCAAGGATCCGCAGTTCGTCCGCGACATGGCCCGAGAATGGGAAGGCGGCATCGTCGTCGCGGTCGACGCCCGCGACGGCATGGTCGCCACCGAAGGCTGGGCCGAAGTCTCCGACGTGCCGGTGGAAGACATGGCGCGCCGCTTCGAGGATGCCGGCGTCGCCAGCCTGCTGTTCACCGACATCGGCCGCGACGGCCTGCTCAAGGGCTGTAATGTCGAGGCCACGGTCGATCTCGCTCGCCGCACCAGCCTGCCGGTAATCGCCAGCGGCGGGGTCAAGGGCCTCGACGACATCCGCATGCTCGCGATTCACGCCGACGAGGGTATCGAAGGGGTCATCACCGGGCGGGCGCTGTACGACGGACGGCTCGATCTCGCGGCGGCGATCCAGATGGCGGGGCGAGAATGATCGAGCGCGCACAGTTCCTCCCCGGAACGGGGAGGGGGACCATGCGAAGCATGGTGGAGTGGCACTCTCGGCCATACCCGCACGTGCCCCTCCACCAGCCTGCGGCCGGTCCCCCTCCGCCCTCGGGGGAGGAACTATGACCGTCCGGATCCGCGTCATCCCCTGCCTCGACGTGCGCGACGGGCGCGTGGTCAAGGGCGTCAACTTCATCGACCTCAAGGACGCCGGCGATCCGGTCGAGCAGGCCAAGGCCTACGACGAGGCCGAGGCGGACGAGCTGTGCTTCCTCGACATCTCGGCCAGCCACGAAGGGCGCGGCACGCTTCTGGATGTCGTGCGCCGTACCGCCGCGGTGTGCTTCATGCCGCTGACCGTGGGTGGCGGAGTTCGTTCGGTCGAGGATGCGCGCGCACTCTTGTTGGCGGGCGCTGACAAGGTGGCGGTCAATTCGGCCGCAGTCGCGCGGCCCGAAGTGGTGTCCGAAATAGCGGCGAGGTTCGGCAGCCAATGCGTAGTCGCTTCGGTCGACGCGCGCGCGAAAATAGATCCCGCTCATCCTGAGCTTGTCGAAGGATGGGAAATCTTCACGCACGGCGGCCGCCGGGCGACCGGGATCGACGCGGTCGAGCATGCGATCCGGCTCGCCGAGCTGGGGGCGGGCGAGCTGCTCGTCACTTCGATGGACGGCGATGGCACCCAGCGCGGTTACGACCTCAAGCTCACGCGGGCGATCGCCGATTCGGTTTCGATCCCGGTCGTCGCGAGCGGCGGCGTGGGCACCTTGCAGCATCTCGTCGAAGGGGTGACCGAGGGGCACGCGAGCGCGGTCCTCGCCGCCTCGATCTTCCATTTCGGCACTCACACCATCGCCGAAGCTCACGCCGCGCTGCGCGCCGCCGGGTTACCTGCGCGAGGATGACAGTCCCGCACCGGGACGGTGGAGTCTTGGCGATTGATTTGAAGGCGTACGGGTCCATCGCTGGCGCATGGTCCTTCGCCTTTTGATCGCCCTTTCCACTCTCCTTTCGGCCGCACCGGCCTGGGCGGAGGATGGAACCGCGGTGCCCGAAGGTTCGCATCTGACGCTGTTCGCGCTTGGCCTGCTCGGCGTCATCATCGGTCGGCGCGCCTCGATGAAGGCCCAGCGGCGCAAATCCGACCGCGACTGAGCCGCCGCGCCGCTTGACGCGCGCGGCTGGCTTGCCCATTCGCAGCGTATGGACACGCTCGCGCGCCTCGAAGCGACGATTAGGGAACGCCTCCAGGCGTCGCCCCAGGAAAGCTACGTTGCCAGTCTCGCCGCGCGGGGCCTTTCGGTCATCGCGCGCAAGCTGGGCGAGGAATCGACCGAAGCGGTGATCGCGGCGCTGACGGGCGACGAGGAAGAGCTGATCGGCGAGGCCGCAGACGTGGTATTCCACCTCATGGTCCTTCTCGCCAAAAAGGAGATTCCGCTGGCCAAAGTGCTCGCCGAGCTCGAGCGCCGCGAGGGTACCTCGGGGCTTGCTGAGAAAGCCGCAAGAGGCGCCTGATGCCGATCGACGCGACGCAGCCCTACGATCCGGACAACATCTTCGCGAAGATCCTGCGCGGCGAGATCCCGTGCAAGAAGGTCTACGAGGACGAGTGGGCGTTCGCGTTTCACGATATCGCGCCCCAAGCACCGGTCCATGTGCTGGTGATTCCCAAGGGCGCCTACGTCGGTTGGGATGACTTTACCGCCAAGGCCTCGGTCGAGGAGATCGCCGGCTTCGTGCGCGCGGTGGGCCACGTCGCGCGCGAGCATGATCTCGTCGATCCAGGCTATCGTCTACTGGTCAACCTCGGCGCTCATGGTGGCCAGGAAGTGCCGCACCTCCACGTGCACCTGTTCGGCGGGCGCCCGCTTGGGTCGATGATCGCGCGCTAGCCACGCTTCGCCGCCCTTTCCGGCGCAACTTCAATTATTAACTTCGGCGCAGTTGCCAGCCGAGTCGCGCCTTGGCTAAGGGCGCAACCACATGGACGCGCCGACGCCTCCCGCGCCGCCTTCCGGCACCTTCCAGGGGCCGCTTCACCTGTTCCCGGTGCGCGTCTACTACGAGGACACGGACCTTTCGGGCATGGTCTATCATGCCAACCACTTGCGCTGGTTCGAGCGCGCCCGCTCCGATATGCTGCGCCTCCTCGGAATCGACCAGCGTGCCGCCGCCGAGACCGGCGAGGGCACCTATACGGTGGCTGAGCTGACCATTCGCTATCTCGCGCCGGCGCGGCTCGACGACGCCATCACGGTCGTCACCGGCGTGATGGAACTCGGCGCGGCGAGTGTGCGTTTGCGCCAGCGTGCGCTGCGGAATGACGACCTGCTCGCCGATGCCACCGTTCGGGTCGGGTTCATCGCGCCCGACGGACGACCGCGCCGCCATCCGTCCGAATGGTGCGACGCCTTCAAGCACCTTCTCCCCGCGAAAGACGCTGCATGACTCTCCTTTCCGCCGTTGCCTCGACCGCCACCGCGCCGACCCGGCTCGATCCGCTGCAGCTGTTCCTCGATGCCGATATCGTGGTCCAGGTGGTGATCGTCGGCCTGGTGCTGGCGAGCATCTGGGTCTGGACGATCGTCGTCTCGTTCTCGCTTCGAATGGGCCGCGTGCGCAGCCGCACCCGGGCATTCGAGGAGGAATTCTGGGACGCCGACCAGCCGGAGGCGCTCGTTTCAGGCAAGCGGCGGCAGGATAATCCCTCGGCGCGCGTCGCCGCGGCCGGCCTTGCCGAGCTGCGCAGCTCGACCAAGGACGGGCTTCGCGACAAGGCCGGCGCCAAGGCCCGGATCGCGCTCGCGATGGAGGGCCAGGTTGCGGCCGAAGCCGATGCGCTCGCCGAGCGCCTGAACTTCCTCGCCACGACCGGCTCGGTCGCGCCGTTCGTCGGACTGTTCGGCACCGTCTGGGGCATCATGAACAGCTTCTTCCAGATCGGCATGCAGCAGAATTCCTCGCTCGCGGTGGTCGCGCCGGGCATTTCCGAGGCGCTCTTCGCCACCGCGATCGGCCTGTTCGCGGCGATCCCGGCGGTGATCGCCTACAACCGCTTCAGCCACCGCGTGAACGCGTTCGAGGCGCGCCTGCAGCGCTTCGCCGACAAGGTCCACGCCCAGGTCGGGCGGGAGCTGGAGCGATCGTGATGGGCAGGGTTGCAAGTTTCTCCCCCACCGGGGGAGGGGGACCACCCGAAGGGTGGTGGAGGGGCACGGTCGGCCTATCCCGAGAGTGCCCCTCCACCATGCTTCGCATGGTCCCCCTCCCTGTTTCGGGGAGGAACTGATGGCGATGGGCCTCCACACCTCCACGCGCGGCCGTGGCCGCTCGCAGCGCCGCGCGCCGATGGCGGAGATCAACGTCACGCCGTTCGTCGACGTGATGCTGGTGCTGCTGATCATCTTCATGGTCACCGCGCCGCTGCTCGCGAGCGGGGTGCCGGTGGAGCTGCCCGAAAGCCGTGCCAACGCGCTCGACCAGCAGCCCGACCAGATCACCATCGCGGTCGACCGCGAAG
>CBHCZH010000118.1:0-11449 GCA_965977975.1 uncultured bacterium | reverse complement strand
CTCCCCCGAACGGGGGAGGGCTTTGCCGGTTCAATCTTAACAGGACAGACTCTAGGCTGCATCGACTAAGCGGAATCACTTTCCTACACGCATATGTTCTACTTATGTTCCGGCCGATGCAGGCCTCGGTCCTTCCTCGTTCGATTCTCTCGGCGCAACGGTTGTATGCGGTGCGCCGGCCCATGCGGGAGCCGGCCTATGGTCAGTGCGCCCATTGGGATCATTCGCGGCACCTCGAGGCGCGTTCCCCGAAATGCCATGGTGACTGTGAACATTCGGAACATTCGCGCTCGCGCGACCAGTCACGCAGCCTCGGTGGATGCCGCCTCAGTTTAGCCCGGCAGCGCGCGGTAGGTCAGGTTGCGCAGGCGCACGCTGCCCTCGCCGGCGCTGTAGACCGCCGGCTTGAGACTGAGGAAGCCGCCGAACACGTTGTGGTGGAGGCCGCCGACTTCCATCTGCCACGGGTGCTGCGTCCACGTGGCGCCGCCGTCGTGCGAATAGGACCAGGTCACAATGTTGCGGTCGTTGCGGACGCGGAGCTGCACGCTCGCGGTCTTCATCGGCGCCCGCATCCACGTCTGCTCGTCGTTGTAGATGAAGGTCCGCATGTGCTCCTGTGTGAAGCCGATGCCGACGAACGCGCTCTCGCTGTAGAACAGCAGCAGCCCGCCTTCGCCGCCATCGAGGATGTCGAGCGTCGCGGTGGCCTCGTAAGCCCGATCGCCAACGATGAAGCCGAGCGGCGAGCAATCGCGCGGCGAGCTGCCCTTGCCGGCGATCGTGATCGCGCCGGGCCCTCGCCGGACGCGGTTCATCTCGTCGGCGGCGGGATTGTGGAAAGCCCACTGCAGGCCGAACTTGTCGGTGCTGAAATCGTCCGAGAGCGGGAAGCCGGCCAGGACCGCCTCGCCGCCGGCCGGCTTGGCGATCGGCTGCGACAGGTCGCCGCCCTTGGCGCGGAACCAGCCGTCGGCCGTCCACTCGATCGGCTCGAGCAGCGTCTGGCGGCCGAGCGTGCGGAAACCGTTCTCGTAGGCGTGGTAGATCATCCACCAGTCGCCGGCCGGTCCTTCGACCACGGTCGCGTGGCCGCGCGACCACCATGGCTCGTCCTCGCTTACGGTGCGGACCAGCGGGTTATGCGGGCAGTGCTCCCACGGCCCGTGGATCGATTTCGAGCGCGCGGCGATGACCATGTGGCTGGTCGGCGGGCCGGACGTGCCGCCAACCGCGGTGATCAGGTAGAACCAGTCGCCGCGGCGGAGCAGCTTAGGCCCTTCGGGCGCGAACATTTCGACCACCCAGTCCTTCGGATACTGCCACGGCTCGTACGCGGGCTCGAGCTCGCCGTCGGTGGCGAGGCCGTCGTCGGTCAGGCGGACCTTACGGATGCCGTTGACGAACAGGTAGCGCTTGCCGTCTTCGCCGACAACGTGGCCCGGGTCGATCGCGCCGGGCAGCTTGAGATCGATCGGCTCGCTCCATGGGCCGCGGATGTCGTCGGCCCAGATCACGTAGACACCCTGCTGTGCGTTCGCGCCGAACGGCACCGCCGGGATGTAGATGAAGTAGCGCCCGTCGTGCTTGATCAGGTCCATCGCCCAGACGCTGCCGAGCAAAGTCTTCAGCGCCGGTCCGATCGGAGTCCAGTTCACCAGGTCGCGCGAGTGCCAGATGACCACGCCGGGATAGGACACGAACGACGAGAACGTCATGTAATAATCGTCGCCGTCCTTGAGGACGGTGGGGTCCGGGTGGTCTCCGGCGATGATGGGATTGAGGAAGGTTCCGTCGCCGAGATCCGCCTTGCGCTGGCCTTCGATACCGGGACGCCAACGGAGGCCGCGATGATCGGTCGGAGCGGCCCGCGCGGCGTCTGCAAGCACTGGGAGCAGCAGAGAGCCGCCGAGAAGACCCTTGATCGAGCCGCGCCGTGTCGAATGCATCTCGTTGACTTTCCTCGTATTTACCAGAGGGCCGATGCTCGGCGCCGCAAACAATCTTATTAGTATGATTAATTGTTGACGCGGCACTTCCGCCTGTCTAGAAAATGCGTACGGCGCGGCGGCAAGGCCTCCCCCTTGCTGCTTTATGTGCTCCACCTCGAGCGGATTGCTCCCTGGGGGTCATCCCGGGAACGATCCGCTCGTCCTTTCCCATCTATTCGCTAGCGGCAGCCATCGGCTCGAGCAGCACAAGCACGACATCGTTCGTGTTCATCTCGAGGGGCAGGCTGAAGCGCCCATCGGCACCGATCTCGACCGTGCGCGCCGCCACGGGCAGATCCCGCGTGAGGGCCTGCAGCTCCGCGAGCTGCTCGGGAGTGAGCGACACGGGCGATCCCATCTCGAGGTAGCGAGTGTGGGCATCGTTATGCTGGAAGCCCGTGCGGTGCACGCTCAGCCGGTAGGTGCCAGGGGCGAGCCCGCTGAACGCGGCCGCCACGGGCGTGGCTGGGCTGGCAGGCAGCACCTTGGTGAAGAACGGCCGGTTGCTGATTTCCTGCGCGGGTTGCGTCCAATCCCAGACCAGCAGGCCGACACGCGCGCCGTCGATGGTCGCCAGCGCCTGCGCCTCACCGAGCGGCACTTCCTGTCCGCGCAGCTGATTGAGATACTTGTAGGCGAACCAGGACGCTTTCGGAATTCCCTCCCTGTTCATCAGACCGAACCCCCCGTGGAATGGCGTGGGCGGAGGGCCGGCTTCCTCGAACAGGTCGCTGTAGGTCCAGTAGCTCATCCCCTGCGCGTACGCGCGGGTCGCCTTGAGCTTGGTCAGGATGTAGGCGGCGCTGATATAGCTGTCGTGCACGGGATCGCGCGGGTTGTAGCTGGCGCTCCATTCGGTGAAGAACAGCGGCAGGCCGGGGAACTTCGAAGCTTCGATCTGCTCGCGCACTCTGCGTACGTCGCCGGCGATCGCATCCGGGTTGGTCGACAGCTTGTTGTCGTCCTGACCCTTCTCGTCGAGGAAGCCGCCATCGACGCCGTAAGTGTGGGTGGTGACGAAATCGACCGGGATGTCGCGGCTCGCCGCGAACGCGAGCAGCTCGGGCACCCAGGCGGCGCCGGCCGTGGAAGGGCCGCCGACCCGCAATTGCGGGTCGATCGCCTTGATCGTTCGGGCGCTGTTCTCGTAGAGGTCGAAATAGGCCTGCTGGTCGCCGTCCTCCCAGAAACCGTCGAGGTTCGGCTCGTTCCAGACTTCGAAGTACCAGCTGCGCACCTCATCCGCCCCGTAGCGGTCGATGAGATGGCGGACGAAAGCGTCGACCAGGTCCTTCCACATCTCGGGCTTGGGGTGCGAGGTCCAGCCCTTCCAGTAGAAGATGCTGTCCTCCGACGTCTTCATCGCTTCAGGCGTGAAGCCGAGCTCGACGAACGGCTTGATGCCCATGCCCAGGAACTCGTCATAGAGCTGGTCAATCTTCGTCCAGTCGTAGACCGTCTTGCCGTCGACGACCTTCACCGTGCCGAGCGCGTCATGGAAGATCGCGTGAAAGCGGATGTAGCGGAACCCGTGCTCGTCGACCGAGATCCTGAGCTGCGCGAGGTTCTCGGGCCGGATCATCGTTCCGGCATAGTCGGCGCCGACCGATAGGTTGAACGAGCGGTCGAAAGGCTGGCTGGCGGCGGCGGCATCGATCTCGATGCTGCGCGGGGCCGGGGCAGCCGCGAGAGCAGGGACGGCGGCGAAGAGCGCCACCGCCGCTGCGAGCGAGCGGATCATCGTCGTCCTCTTGTGGTTACGCTTAAGCGCCGGGCGCGGCTGCTCGATTGGCGATCATGGCCTTGAACTCGCTAGCGGTGATGCCGAGCAGCAGCCCGCCTTCATCCTTCGCGAACGAATCGAGCGAGAGCTTCACTCTGCGGCCCTCGAACAGGATGATCACTCCGCTATCGACCATTTCCTCGACCGTGCCGATCGGCACGCCGTCGATGTCGCGAACCGATGCGCCGGGCAGCATGTCCGACGGGGCGGCGTCGGCGAACTCTTCCTCCTCCTGGGCGGCGGTCGCCGGAACCGAGGACGCGGCGATGGCGGCCTGGAACTCCGCCGCCGTGACCGCGAGGAGCAGGCCATTGTCGTCCTTGCCGAATGCGTCCAGGGGAAGCTTGGCCAATCTGTCGCCCGCTTTCACGATCGCGCCATCCGCTTCGAGGCCTTCGACCGTGGCGATCTGCACGCCGTTCCTGTCGCGCACGGTCGCGCCGGCGGTGAGGTCCGCAGCAAGCGCCGCGACCGGCCCACTCGGCGCGCCCGGCCTGACGCCATCCCGGCTCTTGTTGGTCACCGCTATGCCACGCCCGGCGAGCGTATTGTAGTCGGCATCGACCGCCCGGTTGGCCGCCGCAACGTCCTGAACTCGTGGCCCTCCCATCCTGTCCGTCCCCGCAGGGGGGCCGGCACCGTCCTGAGCGCTTGCCGCGCTCGCCAGCGCCAGCGACGCTCCCATCGTACCAAGGATCCCACCGATAACTCTATTGGACATTGCCTTCACCCCTTGAACGAGCATCCACCACGCTATAGACTTGTCATATAATTCCTATCACATGAACTTGTGCTGTCCAGCAGCAAGGGTGGACCTCGGTTAGGCCTCGCACGATCCGCGCTCACTCTGCCACTTTACCGCCTGACCTCGGCCTGCAATTGATCTCCGCAGCAGGATGAGCGAGGATCTTTTCGCGACCGCCGCGAAGGCGCAGGTCTCACACGGCCTTATCGATCGGCGGATTCTTTTTCTCACGATCGATGGTATTTTCGCCGATCCGTCAGCCGTTCGCTCCGCCGCCCTTGCGTTTCCCTATTCCACCGGCACGGCCCATTACCCGGGACGAGTGGCACGTTTTCCCGACGGGGACTCGTCACCGACGCAGTTCTTGCGGAAGGTCGTCGAAATCGTGACAATGGAATATCTGCCGCATTTGGCGCTGGGGAGAAATGGCCAGGCGCTGTCGCGAGTACGCGGGGTCGACACCGACTTCGCGATCACGGATAAACATCCCTCAGAACTAAGCCCCAATCAGCGCGCCCCGCACATTGACGCGGTCCCGGTGTTTGGTCTCGTCTATCTGAACGACCCGCCGCGTGGAGGGACGCTATTTTTCAGGCCGCACGGACACGCCGCTGGCGCCGATTTTCGGTCCGGCTATCCCCGGTCCGACGAACAACTGGAGGTCTGCGGACATATCGAGGGCCGTTTCAATCGGCTTGTCATCTATCCGGGATTCGTCCTTCACTCGGGCGAGATCGAGGGCGGCTGGATCGAAAATGACGACCGCTTCACCCGTGCCCGGCTGACTCAGCGGATCATGTTCTTTTTCTGATAGGAGGCTCATCCATGAGTGAGGACGCGCCTATTCGGCGCATCGTGATAGTCGGCGGCGGAACAGCGGGCTGGATGACCGCGGCAGCGCTCGCGCGCTTCGCAGGCGGCAGCGGCCGCCGGATCGTTCTCGTGGAATCCGAGGCGATCGGGATCGTCGGGGTCGGTGAAGGCACCATCCCGCCGATGGTGGAATTCAATCATCAGCTCGGGATCGACGAGGCCGACTATATTCGCGCCTCGCATGCCACCTACAAGCTTGGGATCGAGTTCGTCGGTTGGACCGAGCCCGGTCAACGCTATTTCCATCAGTTCGGCGAGATCGGCCGGCCGCTGAACGGTGTTCCCTTCCATCAGGCCTGGTTGAAATACCGCAATCGTCCTGCGGTTGGGCCCCTTGCCGGCTATTCGATGTCCTCGGTGGCCGCCGCCAACCACCGGTTCGCGCATTCCTCGAGAGAGCCGGGCTCACCGCTATCGCAGCTTGCCTACGCCTTTCACTTCGACGCCTCCGCTTACGGGCAATACCTGCGCGGCTTTGCCGAGAAGCTCGGCGCCGAGCGGATCGAGGGGAAGATCGTCGAGGTCGAGCAGGATGGCGAGACGGGTTTCGTCACCGCGCTCAGGCTCGACGACGACCGCCGGGTTCGTGGCGATCTGTTCATCGATTGCTCGGGATTCCGCAGCTTGCTGCTTGGCGGGAAGCTGGGGGTAGAATTCGAGGATTGGAGCCACTGGCTGCCGTGCGACAGGGCCTTTGCCGTGCCGTCCGAGCGCGACGGGCCGTTGCTGCCCTATACGCGGTCCACCGCGCATCCGGCGGGATGGCAGTGGCGGATTCCGCTGCAGCACCGAACCGGCAACGGCCATGTCTATTCCAGCGCGCACATGGCCGACGACGAGGCTGAGCGTATCCTGCTCGATACGCTGGATTCCAAGCCGCTCGCGGAGCCGCGGCTGATAAAGTTCAAGGCTGGTCGGCGTGCGAAGTCGTGGGAGAAGAACGTCATCGCGATCGGCCTATCCGGCGGATTCCTGGAGCCGCTGGAATCGACCAGCATCCATCTGATCCAGCATGCTGTTCAGAAGCTGCTCGCCCTATTTCCCGGGCCCAGCATCAGCCCGGTCGAGCGCGATGAGTTCAACCGCGCGATGGTCAATAGCTACGAACCCATTCGCGACTTCATAATTCTCCACTACCACGCCACGCGGCGGACCGGGCCGTTCTGGGATCACGTTAGGACGATGGATCTGCCCGACACGCTCAAGCACAAGATCGAGCTGTTCAAGGAGCACGGCCGCGTGTTCCGTTACGACAATGAACTGTTCGACGTTCCGAGCTGGGTCGCGGTGATGCTGGGCCAGGGCCTCCTGCCCGGAACTAACGAGCCGCTTCTCGACTCCATGCCCGAGCCAGAGGTGCTCCGCGCCATCGCCGAGCTTCGAAGCGGTTACGAGCAAACTGCTCTCAAGCTCCCGCTGGCCAGCGACTATCTCGAGCGGATGAACGCGGCTTAGCCGGTCATTCGGCGGCGATAGCGCGCTGGGCCGCGCAGCAACGCTCGATGAATTCGCCATGGGAGGGGAGCGTTTCCACACGCCGCTTGATCGCGCCCTGAATCCTCGCCAGCGTGAGGCGCAGGTCATCATCGGGCATCGTATCAGCGATCGGATGGTACGATGCGGGCTTGATCCCTTGGCCGTACAGGACCGCGAACCAGCTGGTCTCGCTGAACAGGTCGCCTTGCAGCCAGTGGACTTCGCCGCGCTCCTCGAACAACGCGATTTTCGCGGCCAGCGACTCCGGAATGTCCATGTTGCGGCAATATTGCCAGAACGGCGTGTCATCGCGCTGCGTCACTTTGTAGTGTGCGATGATGAAATCGCGGATGTGGTCGTAGATCCTGTCCATCTCGCGGTTATATTGATCGATCAGCACCGGATTGACCTCGCGGTGCGGAAACAGCTCGAGCAGTTTCATGATCGATGTCTGGATGAGATGGATGCTGGTCGATTCCAAGGGCTCGAGAAACCCGGACGAGAGGCCCACGGCAAGGCAGTTCTTGACCCACCCCTTGCGGCGCTTGCCGGCGGTGAAGCGCAGGATCTTCGGGTCGGCCAGCGCGTCGCCGTCCAGTCGTTCGAGCAGCTGCCGCGCCGCTTCGCCTTCGGAGATGTACGCGTCGCAGAAAACATAGCCGTTGCCCGTTCGGTGCTGCAGCGGAATGCGCCACTGCCAGCCGGCTTCGCGCGCGGTCGAACGGGTGAAGGGCGTCGGTTCTTCGACTCGTTCGCACGGGACGGCCGCCGCGCGATTGTTCGGGAGCCAATGGCTCCAATCGTCGAAGCCGGCGCCGAACGCACCCTCGATCAGCAGCCCGCGGAAGCCAGAGCAGTCGACGAAGAAATCGCCTGCAATACGTGTGCCGTCGGCGAGCTTGACCTCTTCGATGTACCCGCTGCCGGCGTTCTGTTCGAAGTCGACGACGCGTCCTTCGCGACGAACAACGCCGCGGCGTTCGGAATAGCGCCGTAGATATGCAGCGTAAGTAGCCGCGTCGAAATGATAGGCGTAGTTGATGCGCGGCAGTTGGCCGTCGGCGGGCGAAGTCCTCCCGAACTTCCGACTGTGTGCGGCTTCGGCTTCGGCGCTGAAGCGCGAGCAATCCGGGTCGCCGCCCGAATGCAGCCAGCGCAACCAGTAATTCATAAACCCGACGCCGCCTTTGATGGACGCGCCGAACAGGCCGAAAGGATGGAAATAGCGGCTTCCCTCCTTGCGCCAGTCGACGAAATCGATGCCAAGCTTGAACGTGGCGTTCGTCTCGCGGACAAATTCGTCCTCGTCGATGCCGAGGATCCCGTTGAACTGGATGATCGGCGGGATCGTCGCCTCACCGACGCCGACAGTCCCGATTTCCTCCGACTCGATGAGCGTGATTGACCGATTGTGCGTGCCGATCACCTTGGCGAGCGCGGCCGCAGCCATCCACCCCGCCGTCCCGCCGCCAACGATCACGATGTCGCGAATGGGTTCAGGCACCATGCGCTGCCTCCGTTAGCATGTCAGCTGGCGAACAGCTCAGGAACTGGTCGATGCCCGGCATCGCGCCAACGACCTCGACAATGTCTTCCAACCGCTTGTTCACCATCGCGAGCTGGTCCTGTTCGGGTACTCCATCGACGCGCGGATCGTAACTCTGCGGTATCAGTCCGTGACCGATGAACAGACTTTCCCAATCATGCTCCTGGAATGTCTCGTCATCGTACAGTGGAATGCGGCCGCGCGCGGCAAAAACGTCGAGCTTGCGCTGCAGCGTTTCCGGGGCAGCATTATCGCGGCAGCGGTCCCACAGCGGTTCATCGAAACGCCGATTAAGCTTGTAATGTGCGGCTTGGAAGTCGCGTAGATTGGTCGCCGTCCTGCGAATGATCTGATCGTACAGTTCGGCCTCAGGAAAAGCGGTGGCCTCCACCGGAAACAGATTCATCAGGTGCGAGATGCAAGTATGCACGATGTGCAGCTGCACGGCGTCGAGCGCATCCAACGCAAAAGCAGATTCGCCGACTGCAACGCAATTTCCAATCCACATGCGTTTGCGAATGCCTGGGGCGAGGTTCGAGACCACTGCTTCGCCGGCGATTGACAAACCGGCGAGCACCGGCAGTTTTTGCAGAAGGTCTTGAGCTGAAATCTCGCGGCTGTCGAAAGCAGCCGCAACCGCGGTTTTGTCCTGCAGCGGAAACAGACCTACCCAGCCCTGCCGGAACGCCGAGATCTGGCTGAAACCCGGGTAAGGCCGCAGCGCTCTTCCCGACGCGATCAGCATTCGGTCGCAGGGCAGCCATTCGCGCCAGGAATCGAATTCCGTACCGGGCATGCTTCCGATCAGGACGCCTTGTGGCCCGGACGCGTCGACGAATAGATCGGCTTCGATGCGCTCGCCATCGGCGAGAACGACAGCGGAGATGCGATCGCCCTCCTTTTCGACATCGGCAACCGTAGCGGCCTTCCACTCCACGCCGCCGCGCGTCACGAAGTGTTTGAGCAGGGCCGAGTAGGCGACCGCGTCCAGCTCATACCCATAGGCTGAACGCAGTTCGGCGCGTCCCGTCGGGATCGGGACACGGCCGGCTCTGGCAGCCATCGCTCCGGGCGAGAAATTCTCGAAAGCCGTGCGCAACCCTTGCTGCCGGCCCTTGATCCAGAATTGCGTGAAGGCGAGGTCTCCACCGCCGACCGGCGGCGGGTCATCGTTCCCGCGAATGAATGGCGCGCCCGCGCCCGACCAGTTGGAAAAGCGTTGACCCGCTACCGGCACAGCCTTGCACAAGCTGAACAGCAAGTGTTCTTCAAGCCCGAGACGATCGTGCAGTCCAGCCAGCGCAGGCAGAGCCGAATAGACATCGATAGGCCGCAGAAGGCTCGGAAGCTCGACGACGCGTACCCCCACGCCACGGCCTCCGAAGGAACGGTGTAGGGCGGCAGCCGCCATCCAGGCGGGCGCGTCGGCGCCGACGACGACAACCTGCTGGACTCGCCGCTTCACGACCGCGCCTCCGCAGCTGCGGAAGATCGCGCGCTGCAGTAACGATCGATGAAGCGGTCGTGCGGCAGCATCTCCTCCGCCCTGTCGCGAACGTCCCTGCGGAACTCGTCCATTTGGGCGACCAGTTTTTCTTCGGAAACCGAGTCAGCGAGCGGGCTGTAGCTTTCCGGTATCAGCCCCTGCCCGGTGAACACGCTAAGCCAGCTGATCGGTGTGAAAAGGCCCTCTCTGTATCGCTCGACAATGCCGCCATGGCGAAAAAGCTCGATCTTGCGCGTAAGGCTTTCCGGCACGTCCATCGCGGCACAATAGCGCCAAATCTCTGCATCATCGCGGCTGGTGAGCTTGTAATGCAGGATCAGGAAATCGCGGATTCTCTCATATTGCAAGTCCATCAACCGGTTGAATTCGTCGCGCAGACGCGGGTCGATGGTCTTGCCGGGCAGCAACGGAATGAGCTGCATGACCGCAATCTGGATTAGGTAGATACTGGTCGACTCGAGCGGCTCCAGAAATCCGCTCGCAAGCCCGACCCCGACGCAATTCTTCTCCCAGTTGACGACGCGACGCCCCGACTGGAACTTGAGCAGCTTGGGCTCGCCGAGCGCTTTTGTATCGAGGCTTCGGAGCAGCGAACTGGCCGCTTCATCCTCGTCCATGAAGCGGCTGGAAAAGACGTAGCCATTCCCGGTGCGATGCTGCAGCGGGATTCGCCAGCGCCATCCCGCCTCCATTGCCGTCGACCGCGTATAAGGCGACAGCTCGCCACGCTCGCTGGCGACGGCCAAGGCGCGATCGCACACGAGCCACTTCGACCAATCCTCCCAACCAGCCCCCAGCGTCTCACCCAACAGGAGCGAACGGAAGCCCGAGCAGTCGATAAACAAGTCGCCGGAGATCGTTTCGCCGGATTCGAGGATCAGCGAGCGAATATCGCCCGTCTCAGAGTCCTGCACGACTTCCTTGACCTTGCCTTCGATCCGGACGGCCCCGCGCTGCTCCGCAACTTGCCGCAGAAACTGCGAATAGAGACCCGCATCGAAATGATAGGCATAGGTATAGGTCGAATTTGGGGTTTGCCGTCGCGTGTCTGGTAACTCGAAGCGGCAATTCCGGGCCATCTGAGCCGCGAATGAATAGTCCTCGAGACTCGAACTTTCGCCGAATTGCCGAGCGCGGACCCAGAGATGATGGAAGATGTGGTCCATGCCGGCAGGTCCGTGAGGACCGAACGGATGAATGTAGCGGGAGCCCTTGAAACCCCAGTCGACGAACTCGATGCCCAGTTTGAATGCGGCCTTGCTCGCCCGCATGAACTCGGCCTCGTCGATACCGATCGCGTCGTTGAATTTCTTGATTTCGGGAAACGTCGCCTCGCCGACTCCGACGATTCCGATTTCTTCGGATTCGACCAGCCGTACCCGGCAGCGGCTCGGCGGGATAAGAGTCGCGAGCGCGGATGCCGCCATCCATCCGGCGGTGCCGCCGCCGAGGATGACGATATCGAGCGATTCGCTCACGCCTCAAGCTCCGATTACTCGCCCCGATGTGCAGGGTCGCCGCATTACAC
>CBHCZH010000117.1:0-11753 GCA_965977975.1 uncultured bacterium | reverse complement strand
GCGCTCGGCCGGAAAGTCCATCCGCTCGTACTGCAGCTTGCTTCGCCGGTAAGCGTTCAATGCCTGCTGGAGCTCGCCCGGATCGCCGAGGGCGGCAGCCGCGCTCTCGTCACCCTCGCCCCGCGCCTTGGCACTCAGGTAACCTTGCAACCGCGGCTTCCACTCGTCCGAGAAATAGAGAAGGTGGACGAGCTTCCAGGCGTGATGCGGCGTCCAGGACCGGCGCCCGGTAAGATAACGGCCATCCAGGATTTCGCTGACCGGATAGGCGTTGTAATGGTCCATGACCTCGAAGTAGCCGGGCGGAAGGTGGCCGTATTCGACAAAGCCGTCGCCGGCGACCATGGTCCCGAACATCTCCCCGAAGCCCTGCAGGTACCAGCGCGGGTAGGCCGCCGGGAAATAGGTCATCAGATAGTTCTGCGCGAACCCGGCGTAGAGGCGGGACTCGGCCGACTGGCAGAAGGCGATCTCGTTTACGGCGTACTGGGCGAGGATCTGGTAGTCATCCACCGTAAGCTGTCCCGTGGGCGTAACCCTTGGGCTTTCGACGATAAGGTTATCCAGTGGACCGCTGTCGTCGCCACCGTCGCAATCCCGGTCCGATGCACGGCCCGTGGATGGCTGGAGAATCAGGTTCAAGCCGGTTTGCGTTGCCGCGAGAACGGGCCCGTCTTCTCTGGGGTCATAGTAGATCGTCTTGGCAAAGACCGGCGGAAACGGGCCATATTGCCATCGCAGGTCGGTCAGCCGGAGCTGCTCGAAATTGCCGGCATCGCCGATCATCGTGACCGCGATCTTGATCGTCTCGTCGGGATCGTCGACCCGGCCGGTCAGGGCTGTGAGGAGGAAGTGGAGCTTTTCGAGATTGTGCGCGGTCCGGATTAGATCCGTCTCGTCGCTCTTGCTGAAAACGACGACGTGCGGCGTTTCCGCCATCCGCCAGTCGCTCATCTCGACCCTGGATTCGCGCGCCCTGGTGCCCGTGACCGTGATCGGCATGTCGCCATTCCTCACCGGCCCCGTCAACTGCGCGTGTGCCGGGAGGCTCACCGCCATCCCAACGGCAAAAAGCAACGATCGCATCCTTTTCCCCCTCCCACCGTCTCGACATCGCCGGTGGCAATGGATCCACGATGCTCACTCGACCGTGTAATTTCCCCGCCTTGCGCTCCGATGAACTGCGGCGAATGTATCGTTGCCGGGTGACTCGGCAGTTCGTCCGGGGTTCACGCCCTCGGCGCTTGACGGCGATACGAAAGGGCTTCGGCGACATGGATGCGGCCGACCTCGTCGGCCCCCGCGAGGTCGGCAATCGTCCGCGCGACCCGCAGCATCCGGGTGTACCCCCGCGCCGAGAGGCGCATCGCCTCGGCGGCTTGCAGCAGCAGCTTGCGGCCGGGCTCGTCCGGAGTAGCGTGCCGTTCGAGCGCGTCTCCGTCGAGTTCGGCGTTGGAGCGGATGTTTCGGGCGGTCTGGCGCTCGCGCGCGGCGGCGACGCGGGCGGCGACTTCGGCGGAGCCCTCCGTCGGCGGCGGCAACGCGAGGTCGGCGGCCTGGACCGGGTCGACCTCGACATGAAGATCGATGCGGTCGAGCATCGGCCCGCTAACCTTCGCCTGATAGTCGGCCGCGCAGCGCGGCGCGCGACTGCAGGCGAGCGCCGGGTCGCCGAGATGGCCGCAGCGGCACGGGTTCATCGCCGCGACCAGCTGGACCCGTGCCGGATAGCTGACGTGTGCATTGGCGCGGGCAACGTCGACTTTGCCGGTCTCCAGGGGCTGGCGCAGTGAATCCAGCACCGCGCGCTGGAACTCGGGCAGCTCGTCGAGGAACAGAACGCCCAGATGCGCGAGGCTGACCTCGCCCGGCCGCACGCGCAGCCCGCCGCCGGTCAGCGCTGCCATCGAGGCCGAATGGTGCGGTGCGCGGAACGGCCGCGCACGGCTGATCCGTCCGCCTTCGAGCGTGCCGGCGACCGAGGCCACCATGCTGACCTCGAGCGCCTCGGCGGGCGAGAGCTCGGGCAGAATCCCTGGCAAGCAACTCGCCAGCAGGCTCTTGCCTGCGCCCGGTGGCCCGACCATCAGCAGGTTGTGTCCGCCTGCAGCCGCTATCTCCAGCGCGCGCTTGGCGGTTTCCTGGCCCTTGACCCGCTTGAGGTCGGGCCCGTGGTTTGGCTCCTCCACTTCGCCGGGCTGAGGCTCGGGCAGGGTTTGCACGCCTTTGAGATGATTGAGGAGGCTGACCAGACCCGGTGCGGCCGTGACCGGTACGCCGCTCGCCCAGCGCGCCTCCGCGCCTTGCGCGGCCGGGCAGATCAGGCCCTTCTCCCGCTCGCTCGCGTGGAGTGCGGCAAGCAGCACGCCTGGCGAAGGAATGATGCGTCCGTCCAGCGCCAGCTCGCCGACCGCGATCCAGTCGGTCAGTTGCTCGGCGTCCGTCACGCCCATCGCGGCGAGCAGCGCCAGCGCGATCGGCAGATCGTAGTGGCTCCCTTCCTTGGGCAGGTCGGCGGGCGAAAGGTTTATCGTGATCACCTTGGGCGGCAGCGACAGCCCCATTGCGGCGAGCGCCGAGCGGACTCGCTGGCGGCTCTCCCCAACCGCCTTGTCGGGGAGGCCGACGAGATGGAAGTGCGGCAATCCCGGCGCGATTTGGCACTGCACCTCGACCGGGCGGGCCTCGAGCCCGAGATAGGCGACCGTCGATACCAGTGCGACCACGTAAATCCCCCCAAGTCTGTCGGGTGATAGCGGCACGGCTCGACCTGTCGAGGAGAGATGGAACCGATATGGGTAACACTGCGGAAACCGCGTTTCTTGAGGAGCGGACAAGGCGCCTGAGAGCACCTTGCGGCAATGCGTCCGCTCCCGGTTTTCCTCTGCCTGGCCCTCCTGCCCGCCGCGCCGGCTTCCGCAGGCACGGTGCTTCACGACGTAGTGGTCGAGGAATGGACCGAGCCGGTCGCGAGCCGCTTCGCTTCGCCGGCGCTCGCCCGTGTCGAGGATTCGGCGCTCGATGCTTACGGCCCGTTTCGCGTGATCGACGAGACGACTGCCGCGCTGGTCGATGTCACCGACGGGGAGACACCGGGGGCATTCCAGGCGATGCTGGCCGATCATCCGGGGCTGGTCACGCTCGCATTCATCGAATGTCCGGGAACCTATGACGACCGCGCCAACCTTGCGCTCGGGCGGATGATCCGCGCCGCGGGGCTTGCGGCCTGGGTGCCCGACGGTGCCTCGGTCCGATCCGGCGCGGTCGAGCTGGTGCTGGCGGGGGCAAGCTTGCGGATCGAGGACGGCGCGGAGTTCGCGGTCCACGCCTGGGAAGACGAGGACGGAAACGAAGCGGGCGACTACGCCGCCGATTCGCCCGAGAACCGCAAGTATCTCGCCTACTACCGCGAGATGGGCATGAGCGCCCAAGCGGCGGCGAGCTTCTATGCAATGACCAATTCGGTACCGTTCGAGGACGCGCGCTGGCTTGATGGGACGGAGATGCGGCGCTGGATCGGTATCGAGGCGAACTCAGAACCGCGCCCAGAACCACGCCTCGCCTACCTTGACTTGGGGCCTGCTCTCAACTAACCGCGCGCCCTTGACCGAGGCCGCCCGTTGAGCGGGTGGCCCTTTTTCGTTGCATTCAGGACCAAGACGATGAAGCGCACTTTTCAGCCGAGCAACCTCGTTCGCGCCCGCCGGCATGGCTTCTTCGCCCGCAAGGCGACTCCGGGCGGCCGCAAGGTGCTCCGCGCCCGCCGCGCGCGTGGCCGCAAGAAGCTCTGCGCCTGATTTCTTTTCGAGCGCCCATCCGGGCGCTCGTCGGCGCTGATCCCTACGGGGCGCCTGCGGGCGGGCGCCACCGGCTGGCTACGCCTGCCGGCTCCTTGAGCCCAGCGCCCTTGCGGTTCGCTGGTCGCGAACCGAACTAGCGCCTACCTTCTGACTATGACCATCGCCGTCATCAGGAAGCGAGCCGATTTCCTTGCGGCCAATCGCGGCTTGCGGGTGGCGCGGCCGGCGTTCGTCCTGCTGGCCAATCCCAATGGCGGGCTCGGCAAGCGCTTCGGCGTTACCGTCACTAAGAAGATCGGCAACGCGGTGGTGCGCAACCGCATGAAACGCCGCTTCCGCGAGTTGCTCCGCGCCGCGCTGCCCGACCAGGGCCTGCCGGACCACGACCACGTGCTGATCGGTCGTGAAGGCGGCATCGAGCGCGACTTCGCTCAGATGCGCGAGGAGCTAACCACCGCGCTCGCCCGTGCGGCTGCGGGGAAGGGCGATCCGCCGCGGAAGCGAAAGCGGTGAAACACCTCCTCATCTTCTTCGCCCGCGGCTGGCAGCTCGGGCCGTCGCGCATCCTCCCGCCGACTTGCCGCTATCAGCCCTCCTGCAGCCAGTACGCGATCGAAGCTCTCGAGAAGCATGGCGCGATCAAGGGTGGATGGATGGCGCTGAGACGGCTAATGCGCTGCCACCCGTGGGGGGGACATGGCTACGACCCGGTGCCTTGAAGCCCTGGCGCGGTAATCTCACTTAGGATCGCAACTTGGACAATCAGCGCAACCTCATCCTCGCCGTCGTGCTGTGCCTGGCGCTGCTGCTCGGCTTCGATCTGGTGATGGGCCGGCTCTATCCCGAGCCCGCACCGAGCGATCGGGTGACTTCGCAAGCCGACACGCCGGCGCAGCAGGTCGCGATACAGGGGGGGCCGGGCGCCGTCGCCGAGCAAGCGCGCGATCTCAGGACCGCGCTCGCCAGTCGCGACCGCATTCGCATCGACGCGCCCGAAGTCGCCGGCTCGATCAACCCCGTCGGCGCGCGCATCGACGACATCATGCTCAAGACCCACCGCCAGGCGGTCGACAGGGACTCGGGCCCGGTGCGGCTGTTCTCGCCCGCCGGCACCCCGGCGCAGCAGTTCGCGCAGTTCGGCTGGACCGATCCCGCCAAAGACTCCGTGCGCGTCCCCGGCGCTGACACGGCATGGCGCGCCGAGGGTGGCCCGCTCGCGCCCGGCAAGCCGGTCACACTGACTTGGGACAACGGCGAGGGCCAGCGCTTCATCCAGCGCTTCAGCATCGACCAATATTACATGGTGACCGTCGAGCAGACGGTGGCCAACACCGGCGAGCGCTCGGTCGCGCTTCAACCCTATGCGTTTGTAAGTCGCACTAGCCGCACCGCGGACGACGATACCTACAACGTCCATTCGGGCCCGATCGGACTGTTTGGCGGCGAGGTGAATTTCGAGCCCAACTACGAGGACCTCGACGAGGACCAGGATCGCACGATGACGCCTGACGGCGTGACGGGTTGGGTCGGCTTCACCGACATTTACTGGCTTTCGGCGTTGATTCCGCAGGAGGGAGCACGCGCCGAGGGAACCTTCCGCGGCCTGGGTCGCGGGCTTTACCGCGCCGACCTGCTCTACGAGCCGGTCACCATTCCCGCCGGCCGCCAGGTCACTCAGACCACCCGCCTGTTCGCCGGGGCAAAGGAAAGCACCGTGCTCGACCACTACGAGGACGGCGGGGTCGAGAAGTTCGGCCTGGCGATCGATTGGGGATGGTTCCGCTGGTTCATGTACCCGATCTTCTGGCTGCTGAAGCAGCTGTTCGCGCTGACCGGCAACTTCGGCGTCGCGATCATCCTGCTGACGGTGGTGGTGCGCGCGCTGATGTTCCCGATCGCGCAGAAGCAGTTCGCCAGCATGGCGCAGATGCGCGCGGTGCAGCCGAAGATGAAGGCGCTGCAGGAGCGCTGGAAGGACGACAAGGTCCGGCTGCAGCAGGAGATGGCCAAGCTCTACAAGGACGAGAAGGTCAATCCGCTCGCCGGGTGCTTGCCGATCTTCCTGCAGATCCCGATCTTCTTCGCGCTCTACAAGACTCTGCTGGTGGCCATCGAGATGCGCCACAAGCCGTTCGCGCTGTGGATCAAGGATCTGTCCGCGCAGGACCCGGCGACGATCCTCAATCTGTTCGGCTTGCTCGACTTCACTCCGCCCAGCTTCCTCGCGATCGGCGTGCTCGCGGTGCTGCTCGGGGTCACGATGTGGCTGCAGTTCAAGCTCAATCCGGCGGCGATGGATCCGATGCAGCAGCAGGTGTTCATGATCATGCCGTGGATGCTGATGTTCGTGATGGCGCCCTTCGCGGCCGGCCTGCTGCTCTACTGGATCACCTCGAACGTTCTGACGCTCGGGCAGCAGAAGTACCTCTACTCGCGGCATCCGCAGCTGAGGGCGCAGATGGACAAGGACCGCGAGGAGAAAGCCCGCGCGGCCGAGCGCGACAAGGCGAAGGGGTGACGGATCAGGACGAGCTGGTCGAGCAGGCCCGCCGGCTGTTCTCCGGTCGCGTCGAGTTCCTGCTGTCCGCCCCGAGCCTCGATTACCTGCCCGAGGGCGATTTTCCCGAAGTCGCGTTCGCCGGGCGCTCCAACGTCGGCAAGAGCTCGCTGATCAACGCGGTCACCGGCCGCAAGGCGATTGCCCGCGCTTCGGTTACGCCCGGGCGCACGCAGGAGCTGAATTTCTTCGAGGTCGGCGAGCCGACGCGGTTTCGCCTCGTCGACATGCCCGGCTACGGCTTCGCCAAGGCGCCGCCGAAGGTGGTCGAGAAGTGGCGCCGGCTGGTGCGCGATTTTCTGCGCGGCCGGCAGGCGCTACGCCGTACGCTGGTGCTGATCGATAGCCGCCACGGAATCAAGCCGCCCGACGAGGAAATGATGAAGATGCTCGACGAGGCCGCCGTCGGCTACCGCTTGGTTCTGACCAAGGCGGACAAGGTGAAGGCGAGCGAGCTGGCGGCCACGCTCGCCAAGGTCGAGGCTCAGGCGAGGAAGCACGTCGCTGCCCATCCCGAGATCCACGTCACCAGCGCCGAGAAAGGCATGGGCATCCCCGAGCTGCGTACCGCGATCCTCGCCGACGCCACGGGCTGATCGGATCCGCGGAACATCCCGGCTCGACCGGGTGTTTTGCGCTCAGTGGCAGTTTCGGTGATCTTGCGCGAGGTCGAAGGCGCCGACGCGGCGCAGCGCCGGTTCATCGAGCGCGCGATCGGGCTGCTTGGCGAGGCGCTCGCCGATCCCGGCTTCCTCCCGGCGGTTTCGCGAGCCGAATACGTCGAGACCCGCTGGACGCCGCTGCACGGCCAATGGCGCGCGCTGACAGGCGAGGAAATCGCGGCGCGGATCGCGGGTGGGATCGAGCGCGGCAGCGAGCCGGACGGCGTGCTCGAGCTCGCCTTCGAGCTGATCGATCTGCCCGCGCCCAATGGCGGCCCCCCGGTGCTGGGCAGCACCGCGCTCGGCTGCCTGCCGATCCACCCGGCGCGCTGGTTCATCGACCGCTGCCTCGCGGCCGGCGACGCGGTCAACCTTGCCAGCCATTTCATGCACGAATGGATGCACTTGTCGGGGTTCTATCACTGGCCCGACAACAAGGCGCGGGGCGACGCCGCCTATGTAGCCGGGCGGCTGGTGCGCGAGACTCTCGAGCCGAAACACAGCGCCGAGATCGACCCGGGGATTACGGCACTCATGCACGACCGCGAGACCGACTGCGGGTGCCGCGGCAATCCCGAAGGCGGGGTGAAGGTGGGCGGATCGTAGACTCGCCGTTCACGCTCGACAGGCCGGGGATGAACGCTTAGGGCCGCCGCAACGAGCAAGACAAGGTGCCTTCGGGTGAAGCTGATCATCGGCAACAGGAACTACTCGAGCTGGTCGTTGCGTGGCTGGCTTGCCGCCAAGCAGTCCGGCCTCTCGTTCGAGGCGCTCACCGTCCACATCGACGGTGACGACTGGCAGGCGATCAAGCGCGACAGCGACCAGTTCCAGCCCTCGGCGGGCAAGGTCCCCGTGCTGTGGGACGGCGAGACGGTCGTGTGGGATTCGCTGGCGATTCTCGAATACCTCGCCGACAAGGTCGGGCGCGATCGGTTCTGGCCCAAGGACGACGCGGCGCGCGGCATGGCGCGCTCGATGGTCGCGGAAATGCACAGTTCGTACCTCGCGCTGCGCCGGCTCTGTCCGATGAATGTCAGGAAGCGCATCGCCGGGCTCGAGCTGACCGACGACGCGCGCGCCGACATTGTCCGCATCCTCGGGCTCTGGGCCGAGGCGCGCGCGCGCTTCGGTAAAGGCGGGCCGTTCCTGTTCGGTACGTTCTGCGCGGCCGACGTCTTCTACGCGCCCGTGGTCACCCGTTTCGTCACTTACGGCATCGGCGTTCCCGGCTTCGCCCAAGCCTACATGCAGGCGATCTGGGAGCACGACTGGATGCAGGAATGGATCCGCGAAGCCGAGGACGAGCAGTGGGTGATCGAACAGTTCGAGGTGGCGTAGAACCAGTCAGCCCTTGGGCGGATAGGGCGTGCCGTCCTTGCGGGTGAAGCCGCTTGGTCCGAACCGCATGTCGATGTCCGGATACTCGCCCGCATCGTTCGCGCTGTCGCCGGCGCTAATCGCGACGAAGCTGCACTCGGTGTCGCTACGGTTCTGCAGGCAGTGGCCGTTGGTCACTCCCTTCGGCCAGGCGGCTATGTCACCGGCGCGCAGCACCGTCTCCCCACTATCCTCGACCAGCACCGCTTCGCCGCTGAGCATGATCAGCAGCTCGTCCACTTCGTGATGCCAATGCCGCTGCGAGGACCACGCGCCTGGCTTCAGGACCACATGGCTTGCGCCCATCTCGCCGAGACCGGCCACCGGAGCCAGACGGCGGTACCAACGCCCGGCGACGGCACGGTCGTGAGGATCGGGATAGCCGGTGCGGTTGGTCTGGGGAATCGCCTCGAGATCGATCTTGGGCATGGCATGCGTCCTCCCGCTGGTCAGCGCCGTGCGGCTCGTCTACCTCGCCTGCGATGGAAAATTCCAGCGATGTCGCAAGCCTCGCCGAACGGCTGATCGCCTGCGAAAGCGTCACGCCCGCGCGCGGGATGGTGTTCGATGTGTTCGAGGCGATGCTGGTGCCGCTCGGCTTCGAGGTGTTCCGCTTCATCGCCGGCGGACAGGTGGAGAATTGTCTCGCGATCCGCCGCGGTCCGGCGGGAAGCCGGCATTTCGCGTTTGCCGGGCATCTCGACGTGGTGCCGCCCGGAGAGGGTTGGAGCAGCGCTCCCTTCGCGCCCGAACGCCGCGCGGGAATGCTCTACGGGCGCGGGGCGGTCGACATGAAGGGCTCGATCGCCGCGATGATCGCGGCCGTTGCCGGCGTTCCGGCGGAAGCCGGGACGGTCAGCTTCATCATCACCGGCGACGAGGAAGGCGAGGCGGTCCACGGCACCCGCGCGTTGATCGAGCTGATCCGCGAGCGCGGCGAGATTCCCGACCTGTGCCTGGTCGGTGAGCCGACGTCGGTCGCGCGGCTCGGCGACACGGTCAAGCCCGGCCGGCGCGGCTCGGTCAACGTCTGGCTCGAGGTCGCCGGGCGCGAAGGGCACGTCGCCTATCCGCACCTGGCCGACAATCCGATCCCGCGGCTGGTCGCGCTGCTCGCCGAGCTCGATGCGCTGGTGCTCGACGAAGGCACCGAATGGTTCCAGCCCTCGAACCTCGAGATTACCGACATCGAAGTCGGCAACCGGGCCACCAACGTCATCCCCGCGAGCGCGAGGGCGCGGATCTCGATCCGTTTCAACGACCTGCACAGTGGCGCCGAGCTGGGCGAGCGGATCGCCGAGATCGCCGCGCGGCACGGCGGTACCGCGCGACCCGTGGTTTCGGGGGAATCGTACTTGACCATGCCGGGCCTGCTGTCGGACATCGTTTCCGCCGCGATCGAGGCCGAGACCCGGATCAGGCCCGAGCTTTCGACCAGCGGCGGCACTTCGGATGCGCGGTTCCTCAAGGACCTGTGCCCGGTGATCGATTTCGGCCCGCCCAACGCCACGATGCACAAGCGCGACGAAGCGGTGGCGCTTGACGATCTCGGTACTCTTGCGCGTATCTATCGCCGGGTCGCCCTAGCCGCGCTGAGGGGAGAGCAGCCATGAGCACGGACGCCGCCGAGATCGCCCGCGAGGCCGCCCCGATCGGCCACGGCAAGCTGCAATGGCGCATCCTGATCGGGTTTGTGCTCGGGCTCGCCGCCGGCCTGCTCACTTATACGTTCGCGCGCGACGCCATGTGGGTCGAGACGGCAGTGACGTACGTCACCGGGCCGATCGGACAGATCTTCCTGCGCTTGCTGTTCATGCTGGTGATCCCGCTGCTGTTCGCGGCGCTGGTGGTCGGCATCGCGGAGATGGGCGAAGTCCGGGCGCTCAAGAATATCGGCCTGCGCACGCTCGGCTATACGGTGATCGTCTCGTCGATCGCTGTCGCGATCTCGCTCGCGGCGGTCAATATTCTGCGGCCCGGTGACGGAGTGGATCCCGACGCGGCGCGCGAGCTGCTCGCCGAAGGCGGCGAAGGCGCGGCGAGCATCGTCGCCGCGTCCGCCGAGAGCGAGGCGGGCGTCAACGCGCTCGTCGCGATCGTGCCCAACAACGTCGTCGCCGCGATGAGCAACAACGACATCCTAGCGGTGATGTTCTTCGCGCTGTTCTTCGGCGTTGGGTTGCTGCTGGTGCAGACGCCGCGCACCGAGCAGCTCAAGAACGCGGTCGAAGGGGTCTTCGAGGTCGCGATGAAGCTGATCGGGCTGGTAATCCAGCTCGCCCCGATTGCGATCTTCTGCTTCATGTTCAACCTTTCTGCGCAGTTCGGCTGGGATCTGCTCATCAAGCTGGCGGCGTTCGTCGGCGTGGTGTTGCTCGCGCTCGGCATCCAGATGTTCGGCGTGTTCCCCGCGCTGCTCAAGTTAATCGCCGGCAAGAGCCCGCTCGCGTTCTTTCGCGAGACGCGCGAGGCGAGCGTGATGGCGTTCTCGACCGCGAGCTCGAACGCCACGCTGCCGACCGCATTGCGCGTCGCCGAAACCGAGCTGAACCTGCCGCCCAAGATCTCGCGTTTCGTGCTGACGATCGGCGCCACCGCCAACCAAAATGGCACCGCGATGTTCGAGGGCGTGACGGTGCTGTTCCTCGCCCAGTTCTTCGGCGTCGATCTGTCGTTCGCGGATCAGCTGTTCGTGATGCTGGTGTGCATCCTCGCCGGCGTCGGCACCGCAGGCGTGCCGGGAGGCTCGCTGCCGGTAATCGCGCTGATCCTCGCCGGAGTCGGTGTGCCACCCGAGGGGATCGGCCTGATTCTCGGTGTCGACCGGTTCCTCGACATGTGCCGCACCACCCTGAATGTTGTCGGCGACCTCGTCGCCGCGCAGGTCATCTCGGCACTGAGCGCGGATGCTCAGTCGGCGTCGACGTAGCGCACCGGCACGAACTGGCCGAGCCGGCACGTAGCGCCCCGATCGCGAGCGCTATAAAGCACTGTGACCGTATCGACGCTGCACAGGCTGCCCGCAGTGGAGGACTGCGAGAAGCGCTCCTCGAAGCCGAGGCCCGGGCAGCGGCCCGGCAGCGTGTTGCGGTACACTTCGCCACCGGCCATTTCGAAATCGATCGTGTAGTCGTCGTGCACTCGGGTGCCGGCGATCCGGCTGGTATGGATGCAGTCGACCGCGGCGCCGGTGGCGGTGACTGCCGGGGCCCTTAGTTCGGGGGTGCTTTCGGTCTGCGCGGTGCAGGCGGTCATGCCGAGCGTGGCGGCACCGAGCAGGGCAGTGGCGATGCGGTTACGGCTCATGGTCAGTCTCCTCGGCGGTGTCACACCGATGACGGAGCGGATGCGCGC
>CBHCZH010000116.1:0-11774 GCA_965977975.1 uncultured bacterium | reverse complement strand
TTTTGTTTGCTCTCTTTTCCCCCCGCTTCCGTCGCCGCCCCCCCCCCGCCGCACTGGCCCCCTCCGTCCGCTTCGCGGACACCTCCCCCGTAAACGGGGGAGGACCGAACCTGCTCGCCCTCGCCATCGAAGCCGCGCGTGCCGATGCCACTCTCGGCGAGATCTCTGCGGCGCTCGAGGAAGCTTTCGGCCGCCACGGCACGACACCCACCCCGGTACGCGGCATCTATTCGCGCTCTTACGCCGGCGACGCCCACTACGCCCAGGTCGTGGCGGGCGTCGAAGCCGTCGGCCGCCGGCTCGGCCGCCCACCCCGCCTGCTCGTCGCCAAGATGGGCCAGGACGGCCACGACCGCGGCGCCAACGTGATCGCCAGCGCCTTTGCCGACATGGGCTTCGAGGTGATCCCCGGCCCGCTGTTCCAGACCCCCGAGGAGGCCGCCGCGCTCGCGCTGGAACGCGAAGTCGACGCGGTCGGCGCCAGCTCGCTCGCCGCCGGGCACAAGACGCTGGTGCCCGAGCTGATCGAGCGCTTGCGCGACGCCGGCCGCGCCGACATCAAGGTCGTGGTCGGCGGCGTGATTCCGCCGCAGGACTACGACTTCCTGCGCGACGCCGGCGTGCAGGGCATCTACGGCCCAGGTTCGAACGTGCTCGAGTGCGCGGCCGACCTGCTGCGGCTGCTGGGACACAACATGCCGCCTGCGGGCGAGGAGATGAAGGAGGCGGCGGAGTGAGAGCGGTTCTCCGATTAGTGTCCTTCGTCGTGCTTTCGTTCGTCTATTGGACGGCCGGAACGATCTTCCTTTTCGTCACCATTCTTCCGTGCGGGATGGGTCCGGACGCCGATTGCGACTTGCCGAGCGATTTCACGATCTGGTCGGCGATGCTTGGAGTGGTGCTCGTCTACGCGGCGATATGCCTGTTCCTCGGTCGGCGATGGAGCGCAAAGTGACCGTCTGGAATTGTCGTCACCCTGAACTTGTTTCAGGGCCCATTTCGCCCCACGAGCGGCGGCTTGAGAGGAGAGATGGGTGCTGAAACAAGTTCAGCATGACGGCGTAAGGACGGACTGGACCCGCGGCGAAATCGCGGCGCTGTTCGACCTTCCCTTCACCGAGCTCGTGTTCCGCGCTGCCGAGGTGCATCGCGCCCATCACCGCGCGGGCGAAGTCCAGCTCTGCACTCTCCTCAGCATCAAGACCGGCGGCTGCCCTGAGGACTGCGGCTATTGCGCGCAGTCGGTCCATGCCGACAGCGGCGTGGCCGCGACCAAGCTGCTCAACGTGCAGGAAGTGCTCCAGCGCGCGGCGCAGGCGAAGGACGCGGGCAGCCAGCGGTTCTGCATGGGCGCCGCGTGGCGCAATCCCAAGGGCCGCGACATGCCGGCGATCGTCGAGATCGTGCAGGGCGTGCGGGCGATGGGGCTCGAGACCTGCATGACGCTCGGCATGCTGACGCCGCGCCAGGCCGGGCAGCTCGCCGAGGCCGGGCTCGACTATTACAATCACAACATCGACAGCAGCCCCGAATACTACGAGCGCGTCATCACCACGCGCAGCTTCCAGGACCGGCTCGACACGCTGGCGAACGTCCGCGCAGCGGGGATCAGCGTGTGCAGCGGCGGGATCGTCGGCATGGGCGAGACCCGCGACGACCGCGTCGGCTTCATCCACACCCTCGCCACGTTGCCGCAGCATCCGGAAAGCGTGCCGGTCAACGCGCTGGTGCCGGTCAAGGGCACCGTGCTCGGCGACATGCTGGCGGACACGCCGCCAAAGGATCGCTTCAGCGATCCGTCAAAACAAATATCGAAGATCGACGACATCGAGTTCGTTCGCACGGTCGCCGCCGCGCGGATCACCATGCCGCGCTCGATGGTCCGCCTCTCCGCCGGCCGCGAGAGCATGGGCGAGGCGGCCCAGGCGCTGTGCTTCCTTGCCGGCGCGAACTCGATCTTCACCGGCGACAAGCTGCTGACCGCACCAAACGCGGGGGATGACGCAGACGCGGCGCTGTTCGCGAAACTGGGGCTGACGCCGCTGGCAGGCGAGGAGCCGATGCGGGTGGTTGCCGAATGACACGGTGGAATTCGGTCACTGCCGCGGGCGTCGGAATGCTGATGGCAATTGGTTATGCAAATCCGGCGTCAGCCTGCTCCGTCCTGACGGAAGCAGGTCAAAGACAGGAAGAGCGCCGCCAGCAGCGTTATCTCGATCGTCACACGGATCGTACCGTCGTTGGCACCTTCCGCGCCGACCCCGGTGGCGGCCGGTCGGAAGACGACGATTACCGGCTGTCTGGGGTCATCGAGGTCGAGCGGCGCGGGCGGATCGAGCGTTATCGAGTCTCCATCTCCGGCATCATCAATTGCGGCTTCCCCTATTACTTCGTGCAGGATGGAGATTACGGGCGTTTCCACCTCGAACGCGACGACTATCCCGAGCGCGATGATCGCGCCGATGGCGTGATCGACAACTACGATTACGTCCATTTCGTGCCCCTGGAACGCGATAATTGATGTTCTCCAAAATCCTCATCGCCAACCGCGGGGAAATCGCCTGCCTCGTCATCCGCACCGCCCGGCGGATGGGGATCGCGACGGTGGCGGTCTATTCGGATGCCGATGCGCGCGCGCCGCATGTCAGGATGGCCGACGAGGCGGTGCATATCGGGCCCTCGCCCGCCGCCGAGAGCTACCTGCGCGCCGACAAGATCATCGAGGCGTGCAAGGCGACCGGGGCCGAGGCGGTGCATCCGGGCTACGGATTCCTCAGCGAGCGGGCGAGCTTCGTCGAGGCGCTCAAGGCCGAGGCGATTGCCTTCATCGGCCCGCCCGCCAGCGCCATCGCGGCGATGGGCGACAAGATCGAGAGCAAGAAGCTGGCGCTCGCCGCGGGGGTCAACGTGGTGCCCGGCTTCGTCGGCGAGATCGCGGATACCGAGCACGCGGTCAGGATCGCGGGCGAGATCGGCTACCCGGTGGTGATGAAGGCCAGCGCCGGCGGCGGCGGCAAGGGAATGCGGCTCGCCTGGTCCGAGCAGGACGTGCGCGAGGGCTTCGAGGCGACCAAGCGCGAAGGGCTCAACTCGTTCGGCGACGACCGGGTGTTCATCGAGAAGTTCATCGAGGACCCGCGCCACATCGAGATCCAGCTGCTCGGCGACAAGCACGGCAACCTCGTCTACTTGAACGAGCGCGAATGCTCGATCCAGCGCCGCCACCAGAAGGTGGTCGAGGAAGCGCCGAGCCCGTTCGTGACCCCGAAGATGCGCCAGGCGATGGGCGAGCAGTGCGTCGCGCTGGCGCGCGCGGTCGGGTACCACTCGGCGGGCACGGTCGAGCTGATCGTCAGCGGCAAGGACCCGAACGGCGAAAGCTTCTACTTCCTCGAGATGAACACCCGGCTCCAGGTCGAGCACCCGGTGACCGAGATGATCACCGGGCTCGACCTCGTCGAGCAGATGATCCGCGTCGCGGCGGGCGAGAAGCTGCCGTTTTCGCAGGCCGACATCGGCGTGAACGGCTGGTCGATCGAGACGCGGGTCTATGCCGAGGATCCCTATCGCGGGTTCCTGCCCAGCACGGGGAGGTTGGTGCGCTACAATCCTCCCCTCCCGCTTGCGGGAGGGGCCGGGGGTGGGTCTGTGAGCCACACTCACCCACCCATAACCCCTCCCGCAAGCGGGAGGGGAACTATCCGCATCGACGACGGCGTCGCCGAGGGCGGCGAGGTGTCGATGTTCTACGACCCGATGATCGCCAAGCTGATCACCTGGGCGCCCACGCGCGATGCGGCGGCCGACCTGCAGGTCGAAGCGCTCGACCGGTTCGAGATCGAGGGGCCCGGCCACAATGTCGATTTCCTCTCGGCGCTGATGCAGCATCCGCGCTTCCGGTCAGGCGAGCTAACCACCGGGTTCATTGCCGAGGAATACCCCGACGGCTTCCACGGCGCTCCGGCCGGCGAGGAGCGCCTGCGCGTCATCGCCGCGATCGCCGCGGGCATGGCCTGCTCTTGGCAAGCGCGCGCGGCACGGACGACCGGCCAGCTCAACGGCTCCCCGCGCGCGCCGAGCGACTGGACCGTGCGGATCGATGGTCACGACTACGAAGTCACGCTCGGCGAGGGTCACGCGATGGTCGACCAGCACCGCGTCGAAGGCACCTGCGACTGGATGCCGGGCATGCGCACCGCGACGGCGAGCGGCAACGGCGAGACGCTCGGCCTCCAGGTCGCGCGCCATGCCCTCGACTGGCTGATCACCACCCACGGCGCCCGGCACCGCGCCCGCGCCCTGCAGGCCCGCCTCGCCCCGCACGCCGCCAGGATGCTCGAGAAGACGCCGCCCGACTTGTCGCGCTTCCTGATCTGCCCGATGCCCGGGCTGCTCGTCGCGCTGCACGTGCGCGAGGGCGACAAGGTCGAGCCTGGCCAGCCGCTCGCCACGGTAGAGGCGATGAAGATGGAGAACATCCTGCGCGCCCACCACGGCGGCACCGTCAAGACAGTCGCGGCCGAGGTCGGTCAGAGCCTCGCCGCCGACGCTGTGATCCTTGAGCTGGAATGACCTTCGATTACGAAGCTTACATCGCCGATTTCCTGACCGGCGACGACGAAGCGCTGGTGGAACGCTGGTTCGCGGAGGATTGCGCGATGGAAAGCAGCCGCGGCACTTTCGATGGGCGCGACGGGATGCGCCGCTTCCTCGCCTGGGCGCACGACGGGGTGCGCGAATGCCCGCGCATCGTCGCTTACGTCCAGCAGGGCCGGAGCCTGTTCGCCGAGATCGACATGGACTTCCACGCCACGAAGGAGCGCGCCGATTTTCCGTTCGGCCACTTGTACCCGGGCGATTCCATCACCGTGAAGTTCCTCGCCCATTACGTGCTCAACGAAGCCGGACAGATCTGGCGCCTGAAAACGATGTTCTGGCCTCCGGAGCTGGGCGTCAGCAAACTCCCGCCGCTGGGCCCGCATCCAAGCCAGATCGCCGCCTATCGCGCCTATGCCGCCGCGTTCTCGAACGGCGATCCGGCACGCTACACGCGGTTCTACACCGACGACGTCGAGCTGCTGCTCGGCTCGGTGCCGCCGATGAGAAGTAAGCAAGCGATCGCCGATTTCTATACCGCGATGTTCAAACGGGTGCGCGAAAGCGTCACCGTCCATTCGATCACCGCGACCGAGGGCGAAATCGTCAGCAACTGCACGAGCCGGTTCACCGCCATCGCGGACGCGCCCGACTTCGCGGGCGGGCCCCTCGCCGAGGGGGATTCCCTCGAGGTGCGGGTAAGCGTGACCTACAGCCTGCGCGAGGGGCTGATCGAGCGGATAGCCGTAAAGCGTGCGGGCGAGCCGGTGACCGTGCGGGCCGGCTAAAGCACGCCCCCTCCGCCTCGCTACGCTCGGCACCTCCCCCGTAAACGGGGGAGGATTTCGTTCGCCCGATCCTCCCCCGTTTACGGGGGAGGTGTCCGCGAAGCGGACGGAAGGGGCCAGTTGGCGACAAGCATCCGCTCCACCTCCGCCAAGTCTTCCACCGTATCGACATCGCGCAGCGTTCCCGGCGGCGCATCGAGCAGCTTGGCGCGGCCGAGCAGCGGTCCTGCGCCGCGCTCGCCTGTCAGTTTCGCCGCCCGCGTCAGCAACGCGCGGGAAAGCAAAGCCGGCACACCGGCCCTGCCATCGAACTGGCGCGTCGCCGCTGGCGCCGGCGCGGCGGCGAGTTCGCGCAAGTAGACCGGTGTCATCAGCGGCATGTCGGCGAGCAGCACCAGCAGCGCCTTCCGGCCTCCCGTCAACGCCAGTCTCGCGGCCAGCGCGAGCGACGGGCCGAGGCCGGCTTCGGGCATGGGGTTGATCACGGGAGTCCAGCCTCCGGCGAAGCTCACGCCTTCGGGGCCGGTGACGATCAGACCCGGCTCCAGGCCGGCAGCCTCGACAGCGTCGAGCGCCCAACGCCCGAGCGGCTTGCCCGCGCAGATCGCCTCGAGCTTGCCGCCGCCGAATCGGCTGCCCAGCCCGGCCGCCAGCACCGCGACCGCTGGCCTACCCATGCGGATGGAGCGCTTCGTACTCGTCGACGACCTCGGCCAGCACCGACAGCGCCAGGACGCCCGGCTCGCGGCTATGGGTGATCACCCCGATCGGCGAGCGGATGCGGCCGAGCTGGTCGGGGGCAACGCCGCGCTCGGCGAGCCGCTCGATCCGCGTGCGGCGCGCTTCGAAGCCGCCTTGCGCCCCGATGTGGAACGCGGGCGTGTCGAGCGCCCATTCGAGGATCGCCTGCTCCCACTCGTGGTCGTGGAACAGCAGCACGACCGCGGTCCAGGGATCGGCCGAAAGCCCGGCCGGACGCCGCCCGAGCGACAGCGCATCTTTGCCATGCGCGACGGTCTCGACGCCGGCCGCTCCGGCGAGCGCGACCAGCGCGTCCAGCTCAGGCCCCTCGCCGAACAGCTGCAGCCGCAGCGCGGGGATGTAATGGCGCATCGGCAGCCCCGGCGCAGGCAGCACCATCACCGCTTCTTTGCGCCCGTCGAGCCGGTCCACCGCCGCCCGGCACAAATCCCGGTCAGGCTCGGGATCGATCAGCACGTCGAGCCCGCTGCCGCACGGCAGGCGGAAGTCGATCAGCTCCGAGCCGGCCCCGAAGCGCTTGACCACCGGCTCGTCGGCCGCGGCAATCTCGCTGGCGAGCTGCTTCTCAAGGCACCCGTCGGCGAGGCTGCCGGTGATCGCACCGCCGGGCTCGACCGCCAACTGCGCGCCGACCCGGCGCGAGAAGCTGCCCTCGATCCCGATGATCGTGCACAGCCCCACGCCCGGCTTGCAGGCGGCGCGCAAGGCGGAGCGGTCGTCGGCCCAAGCGGTTGGGGCCCCGGTGGCGGACATCAATTGCGCGCGGGCGGCGTCGGCGGAACCGGTGTTGCGGGCGGAGTCATGCACCGGAAGCTGGCCGGGTCGTTCGGATCGCCTTGGCCCAGGTACTCCGCGCTAAACGGATAGCGGCAGATTGGCCGTGTCATCGGCTCGCGCGGCGGGCCTGCGGGCGCTCCCGGAGGCCCACCGGCCATCGTCGGCCGCGTCGCGATGATCCGGTCTGGCGCAGCGCCGGTGGTGGCCCACTCGTCGATGATGCCTAGCGTGTCGAATTGAGAGACGCCTTCGCCGCCGGCGCAATGATCCATCCCCGGCACCATGAACAAGCGAAGCTGACGGTCAAGGACTTCGCCGCTCTGCATTGGCCGGAGCCCGTAATCGTAGAACTTCAGTGTGTTGCTGGCCGGAATCAATCCGTCGGTCCAGCCGTGGCTCAAGAGCAGCTTTCCGCCGCGTGCGAAAAACGCCGCGAGCCCGTTCGAAGGCACGTCGAGAATACCCGACCCGTACGCGCGCCCGGCTGCGGCATCGGCGGTGTAATCGAAGGACTTCCAATCCCAGTCCGGCCGGTCGCCGAACACCAGCATGGAGAAATAGGTCAACGCCACTGGAAACGGCTGCTGGCCCTGGGTGACGACAGCGAGTTGCATTTCACTTCCTACCGGCCATCCGGGCAGCCCCGGCGGGCCGCGATAGATCGCGCGTATCGTCTCGATCTGCGGCACGGTGAGGCATTGATCGTTGTCGCCCGCCCGGCACTGCAGCGCCGCCGGGTTGAAATCGCACGTGTAGGGTTTTCCGATGATCCCATCCTCGAGGCCATCGTGCGTGTCGCAATATGCCACCGCTGCTCGGTGCACCGCTGCCAACTTCGCTGGCGACAGCGCCGCCCCCGGCGCCCGGTTGGGCTGCCATCCCGCCCACATCGACTGGGTCATCAGGTCGGTCATCGGATTGGCCGGGGCCATCGCGCTGATCGCGTCGTAGTCCTCAGGGTAGCGATAGGCTTCCATCAGCCCCTGCCGCCCGCCGGTCGAGCACGAGTTCCACAGCGACAGCGACGGCGCGCGGCCGTAGAACGCCTCGATCGCGCGCTTGGCGGTGACGGTCATCTCGTGCACCGCGCGGTGGCCGAAATCGACCAGCTTCTCAGGGTGCCCGATCGCCCATTCGGCGGTCAGGCCGTTGCCGGTGTGGCCAGTGTCGGTGGTCGCAACCGCGTAGCCGCGCTTCAACGGATCGGCGAGCTGCGAATAGCTCAGCTGGCCGGCCCAGATGCCGTTTCCGATCCCGACGAACTTGCCGTTCCAGCCGCTGGCGGGGAGCCAGATCTCGACCTTGATGTCGCTGTCGCGCGTCGGAGTGAGCGTCGCCTGCACCCGGCAGAACTCGGGCAAGTCGCGGTAATTCCCGCCGCCGACGCCGGGAGGCGCACCGGGTCCCACCGGCTGCTTGAACGCGCCCGGCGCTACCAGCGCGGCCGAAGTGACTTTGCCGCTCGGCAGCGCCATGCTCGCAAGCTCGCTGCACTCGGCCGCCGCCACGGGACTTGCCGTGATCGCAGCCAGAACGGCCCCACCGATCAGAACACGTCTCGCCACGGTCACCTCCCCATCGCCCATCTTCTCATAACCGGCTTTTGGGCCAAGGCCACACTCCCCCTCCTTTGACAAACAGGGGAATCGATCGCCTAGAATTTAATCGTCAAGGTGACCACCGCCTCGACGGCGCCGTAGCGCCCAGGCTGGGCGCGCAGCCCCGCTTTGGCGCTCTCGCTGAGCTGGACTTCGGGCTTGAAACCTTCGTCCGCCGGCGCCGGGCTAAGCGCATCAAGCCTATGCTCCGAACCGTCGGAGGCGCACACGACGATCTCGCGCTCACTGCTTTCTCCGCACGGCGGATCGACAAGGATGTCGATCACCAGCGTGCCGTCCTCGCGGGTATGGGACCGCGTCTCCTCCGAGACCTGTTCGGCGACCGGCTCGGCGGCTGGGACGGGAAGGTCCATTAGCCCGGCCGCCGGCGGTTCAGGCAAACTGGCTCGTGTCGATCGGCAGCTTCCGGATCCGCTTTCCGGTCAGCCTGGCGAGCGCGTTGGTCAGCGCCGGGATCACCGGCGGCAGGGCCGGTTCGCCCATGCCGGTCGGTGCGGCGTCGGACTTGACGAACTCCACGTGGATAGTCGGCGTCATGGGCATGCGCGGGATCTGATACTCGTGGAAGTTGCCCGGTTTGGCGCCGCCGTTCTCGATCTCGACCGCCAGCGAGACCGCCTGGCCGAGCCCGTCGATGATCGAGCCCTCGACCTGATTGAGCGCGCCGAACGGGTTGATGATGTGGCTGCCGACGTCGCCCGCGGCCCAGACGTTGTGGACATTGATCGCGTTGCGCTGGCCGAGGCTCGCCTCGACCACCTCGGCGAAATAGCCGAGGTGGCTGTAGTAGAACCCGAATCCTTTCGCGCGGCCGTCCGCAAAGCCCGCGGCCCAGTTCGACATCGCCATCGCCTTCTCGATCACGCCTTTCGCGCGCCGCGGGCTGAAGCCCGGGTTCTTCATCCCGCCAAAGCCCTGCGTGGCCGGGAAGTCCTCGCGGTCGCCGAGCAGCTCGAGCATCAGCGTCGGCAAGTCCTTGCCTTGCGCCTCCGCGATCTCGTCGAGGAACGACTGGTAGACGAACGACAGCGCATTCGAGCGAGGCGCGCGCAGCGCCCCGGTCGGCACGCGGGTCTCCATCGTCGACTGCCCGAGCCGCGTGTTCTCGACGAACCTGAGCGGGAATTCGTCCGCCGTCATCGACGATTCCATCGGCACCCGCCCGCCCTTGGAGAACGTGGCGAAGTGCCCGTCGATCGCGGTGAGCTTGCCGTCGGCGTCGAGCGCCGCGCGCAGGCGGTGCCAGCCGGCGGGGCGGTAAAAGTCGCTGCGCAGGTCGTCCTCGCGGCTCCAGATCAGCTGGATCGGCGTGCCCGGCTTCTTAGCGGCAATCGCCGCGGCCTGGACCATGAAATCGTTGACCAGCCGACGCCCGAAACCGCCGCCCATGCGGGTGATATGGATGCTGATCTTCTCGGGCGCGATGCCGAGGTACTGCGCAATGCCCTGCGCGCCCGACTGCGGGTTCTGCGTCGGCGCCCACAGCTCCATCCGGCCGTCCTCGTGCGCGAGCGCGGTGGTGTTCATCGGCTCCATCGCGACGTGCGCGAGGAACGGATAGGAGTAATCGGCCTCGATCACCTTGGCGGCCGAGCCGAACGCCGCATCGACATCGCCGGTCTTGCCGAGCTCGCTCTGCGGCTTCCCGGCGAGCAGCTCTGCAGCGCGCGCCGCATAGCCAGCGCTGCTGTGGTTCGCGTACTCACCCGCGTCCCATTGCACGGCCAGCTTCTCGCGCGCCTTATTGGCCGTCCACCAGTTGTTGGCGATGATCGCCACGCCGTCGACGACCTGGTCGGGCGCGTCGCCCTTGAGAATGAACGCGTCCTCGATACCCGGCAGCGCCTTGACGGCATCGAGATCGGCCGAAACCAGCCGCGCGCCGAACGTGGGCGCCCGTTCGTAAGCGGCGTACTTCAATCCCGGCAGCTGCGTGTCGACCCCGAAGATCGGCTCGCCGCGCACGATGCGCGGGCTATCGATGCCGCTGATCGAGCGGCCAATGATGTGGAAGTCCTTGGGGTCCTTGAGCTTGACCTGGGCCGGGTCGGGCACGGCCATCGTGGCGGCATCGGCGGCAAGCTCACCATAGGTCAACGAACGGCCGGTCGAATCGAGCACCTTGCCTTTCTCGGTCCGCAGCGAAGCTGCCTCGACGCCCCAGCGTTGCGCCGCCGCGGCAACGAGCATCTCGCGCGCTGCGGCGCCGACCTGGCGCATCGGCAGCCAGTTCATCGGAGTGGCGAAGCTGCCGCCCGCAAACTGGAAGCCGTACTTCTGCGGGTCGAAATCGCCTTGCGTGATCCGCACCTGATCCCAGTCGGCATCGAGCTCGTCGGCGATCAGCATCGGCAGCATCGTCTTGATGCCTTGGCCGATCTCTGGGTTCTTGCCGACGATCGTGATCGTGTTGTCGGCCGCGATCGAAACGTAGGCGTTGAGCGTCGCAGGCGCGGTGCCCGACGCGGTCGCGGCCTTGGCCAGCATCGGCATCGAGGCGGTCAGCATCAGCCCGCCGCCGGCGAGCGCGCCGGCCTTCAGCAGAGTGCGGCGCGAGAGGGCGGTTTGCTCAAGCATTGGCCGTCCCCTTCTCCGCCACCATCGCGATCGCGTCGCGGATACGGGTGTAGCAAGCGCAGCGGCAGATGTTGCCGGCCATCGCCTGGTCGATCTGCTGCGAAGTCGGCTTCGGGTTGCGGGCAAGCAGCGCGCTGGCGTTCATCAGCTGCCCGGCCTGGCAATAGCCGCACTGCATGACGTCCTCGTCGATCCAGGCCTGTTGCAGCGCGCGGCCGACCGGGCTTTCGGCAAGCGCCTCGATCGTCGTCACCTTCTTGCCGGCGAGCGAGCCGACCGGAGTCGAGCACGACCGGGTCGCCACCCCGTCGACATGAACGGTACAGGCGCCGCACAGCGCCATGCCGCAGCCGAACTTGGTGCCGACCATGCTAAGCTCGTTCCTGAGCGCCCAAAGCAGCGGCATGTCTTCCGGAACGTCGAGTTCCCGCAACTCGCCGTTGATTTCGACCCGATAGGCCATGAAGCTCTCCATGTGACAGCATCGCCGCGATCCGAGACGCGGAAGACAAAATCAAAAACCTCTCTAGCCGCCGGTGGCGATCATGGAAAGGCGGTGCGTGGGACAGACCGCGCGCTTGACAATCGGCCGCGGCGCCAGCTTACCTTCGCACCATGACCATCGCCAGGACCCAACGCAGCGCCCGGGGAGAGG
>CBHCZH010000115.1:0-11873 GCA_965977975.1 uncultured bacterium | reverse complement strand
AAGCGCACGGCTCCCTCGCCGCGCTCGACGCGCTCGAAGGAGACTTGGATTCGGCCGGGCGCCGGATGGAGGTGGCGCGCCGGCTCGATCGGAACGCGTTCTCCGCCGCGCTAGCCGGCGTGCTGCTGGCGGCGGCCGCGGGAGAAACGGGCAAAGCGCGAACGATATTCGAGTTCGCGGCCAACCAGCCGCTGACTCACGACGGCAAGACGCTGGTCCAGGCGCTGGCCAAGTTCTCCCGCTAGCGCCGCCCGCCGGTCAGCCGACACACTTCTTTCGTTGACAATATCTGTGGCCGCGCGCGGCTGCGGCGGCTATTGGATTCACCGATCGCGCTTCATGCGCGGCGAATCTCTGCGCGCCCTCGGGCAGCGCGAACCAAGTTGAAGGGGAGCCCTGAATGCCGCTGGTGAACATGAAGCCGCTGCTCCGCGACGCGATGGACAACGGCTACGCGGTCGCCGCGTTCAACCTGGTCGACTACGGCACCACCAAGGCGATGGTCGCCGCCGCCGAGGAGCTCAATGCCCCGGTGATCTGCCAGACCAGCACCAAGACGATCCAGTACTGGAGCCACAGGGAGATCGTGTCCTGGGTGCGCACCGTGGCCGACGATTCGCCGGTGCCGGTCGTGCTCCATCTCGACCATTGCAAGGACATCGCGACGATCGAGGCTTGCGCCAAGGCCGGCTGGACCTCGATCATGATCGACGCGTCGGAATACCCGTTCGAGCAGAACCTCGAGATGTCGAAGCGCGTGCGCGAGATCGCCGAGCAATATGGCGTCGGCATGGAGGCCGAGCTGGGCCAGATCATGGGCGTCGAGGACGACATGCACGTGGCCGAGGAGGACTCGGTGCTGACCGACCCGGAGGACGCGAAGAAGTTCTGCGACGCGCTCGACCTGTCGGCCTTCGCCTGCGCAGTCGGCACCGCCCACGGCTACTACAAAGGCGACCCGGTTGTTGACTTCGACCGGATCGAGCGGATCAACGCGCTGACCCGGACGCCGATGGCGCTGCACGGCGGCACCGGGCTGTCGGACGAGACGTTCCGCAAGGCGATCGAGCGCGGCAGCGCCAAGATCAACATCTCGACCAACTTGAAGCACGTCTTCGTCGAGAGCTTCGTCAAGTATCACGAAGCCAAGCCCAACGATTACGAGCCGCTGCGGCTGATCGACGCGCAGTACCAGGCGTGCAAGGCGATGTTCGCCGGCTTCATCGAGAAGTTCGGCGGCAAGGATCGCGCCCAGCCCTACCTCGCCAAGGCCGCCTGAGAGGCAAGGGAGGGATGATCAAGGCGCTGATCTTCGATTGCGACGGCGTGCTGATCGACACCGAGCGCGACGGCCACCGCGTCGGCTTCAACCGCGCGTTCGAGGAAATGGGCATCGATGCGGAGTGGGACGTGCCGCTTTACGGAGAGCTGCTGCTCGTCGCCGGCGGCAAGGAGCGGATGCGCGCCTATTTCGATCGCTTCGGCTGGCCCGAAGGCAATAGCTCGGAAGAGGCCAAGGACGCGCTGATCAAGGAGCTGCACAAGCTCAAGACCGAGATCACCGCGGGACTGGTGGCAGAAGGCGGGCTGCCGCTGCGGCCGGGAGTTGCGCGCATCGTCGACGAGGCGATCGCGGCCGGCGTCAAGCTCGGCGTGTGCACGACTTCGAACCCCAAGTTCATCGACGCGGTGCTCGATCTGCTCGGGCCCGAACGGAAAGCGAAGTTCGACTTCGTCCACGCGGGCGATGTCGTCGCCAGGAAGAAGCCGGCGCCTGATATTTATCTGCTCGCGCTCGAGACGCTCGGGCTGCCGGTGCACGAATGCATGGTGGTCGAGGACAGCCGCAACGGCCTGCTCGCGGCGCGCGGCGCCGGGCTGCCGACGCTGATCACCACCAGCACTTACACCGTCGACGAGGACTTCACCGGCGCTGCCAAGGTGGTGCCGGAACTCGGCGACGCGCCGAATGTCAACATCACGCTCGCCGATCTGGGCGAGCTGGCCGCGGCAACCGCGGCCTGAGGGAGAGAACGATGACCGAGATTTCGCAAGCCGACGTCGAACGGGCGATCAAGACCACCTGCGGCACTGTGCTGCGCAACGAGAAGTACTTCGCCGATCTCGACGGCCTCGCCGGCGACGGCGACTTCGGCACTTCGCTCGCCACCGGCTTCCGCCAGATCGAGAAGGAATGGGACGAGATCCCCAAGACCGACATCGGCGCGATGCTGCTCAAGATTTCGATGATCGTCTCCAAGCACGTCGGCGGCAGCTCGGGCCCGATCTGGGGCACCGGGTTCATGAAAGCGGCGATGCTGAGCCGCGGCAAGACCGCGATCACCCTCGATGAGCTGGCCGGCATGCTCGGCTCGGCGATCGAGGGCATCCAGGCGCGCGGCGGCGCCAAGCTCGGCGACAAGACCCTGCTCGACGCGCTGATCCCGGTGCACGAGAAGCTCACCGCCGGCGGCGACAAGGCCGCGGTTCTCGAGGATGCGGCCGCCGCCGCCGATGCGGCGATCGACGAGACGCGCACCCTCGTCGCGCATCGCGGCCGCGCCAGCCAGGTCGGCGAGCGCAGCGCCAACACGCCGGACCCGGGCATCGTCGCGATCGCCACGATCCTTCAGGACTGGTGCAAGGAATACGGCATCGAGCGCGAGCCCGTCGCGGCCGAGCTCGCCAAGGCCACCGCTTAATTCAAACGATCACGGAGAGGACACAGCCATGAAGAAGTTCGTCAACGATCCCGCCCAGTTCGTGCCCGAGTTCATGAAGGGCATCGTCATGGCCAACCCCGACCTGCTCGAGTTCACGCCCGAGTTCCAGATGATCACCCGCAAGAGCGGCGTCGACAATTCCAAGGTCTCGGTCGTCCAGGGCTCGGGCTCGGGGCATGAGCCGGCTCACGTCATGGCGGTCGGCCCGGGCATGCTGACCGGCGCGTGCCAGGGCGCGGTGTTCGCCGCCCCGCCGGTCGACGCCTGCTACGAGACGATCAAGGCCTGCGCGTCCGACGCCGGCGTGCTGGTCCTGGTCAACAACTACCAGGGCGACCGGATGGCCTGGGACATGGCCACCGAGATGGCGGTCGCCGAAGGCATCAACGCCAGGCAGTTCTGGATCAACGACGACGTCGCGGTCGAGGACAGCCTCTACACCGTCGGCCGCCGCGGCGTCGCCGGCAACTTCTTCGTCATCAAGTGCTGCGGTGCCGCCGCCGAAGTGGGCAAGGACCTCGACGAGGTCATCGCCATCGCGGACAAGGTGAACAGCAACGTGCGCACGATGGGCGTCGCGCTGACCAGCTGCATCCCTCCGGCCAAAGGCACGCCGATCTTCGACATCGGCGACGACGAGATGGAAGTCGGCGTCGGCATCCACGGCGAGCCCGGCCGCCGCCGCGAGAAGCTCAAGAGCGCCGACGCGATCACCGCCGAGCTGTTCGAGGCGGTCGCCAAGGACATCCCGTTCAACTCCGGCGACCGCGTCGCGATCATGGTCAACGGCCTCGGCGGCACCCCGATCACCGAGCTTTATGTGATCTACGCCAAGGCCCACGAGCTGGCCGAAAAGGCCGGCTTCACCGTGGTGCGCAACTACGTGGGCGAATACTGCACAAGCCTCGAGATGGCCGGCGCCTCGCTGACCATCCTGCGCCTCGACAGCGAGCTCGAAGCTCTGCTCGACGCGCCGGCCAAGAGTGCTGCGCGTATTTTCTGAACTGAGCGTCGCAGTCGGCAGAAAGGAGCGCGGTCCGCAAGGATCGCGCCTCTTTTTGTGCCCGCCTCAGACTCCGAACCACTCGAGTCCTCCAGGCAAAGGCTCGGCAGCATAGTCGATCTGCAGCACGCGTCTCCGCGCGGTCAGTAACGCTGGCTCCGAGGCATGGAGGATCAGAGTGGAATAGAGCCACACGTCTCCGGCCTGGGCCAGGCAAGCTTCGATGCCACATCGTTGGACAACGGTATTGATCTCGCCTTCCGGCACGCGGCCGAACAAATGCGAGCCGGGAGCGATGAGCAAGGGCGCGTTCTCCACCGGCACATCGTCGAGATGAGCCCGCACGGTTACCATCCTCGCAAGGAGGCTCGCGGGCGGAGCGACATGCTGCATTCCGGCCTTTGTCGTCCAAGGGCCGAAGCCAGCGACCTCACGCCGCTGCTTCACGCAGATCGTGCGATCCTGATGCCACCCAAGCGACCAATTGTTGTGCAATGTCTTATCGAAGAGGATCGCGCGCACCGCGTGCACCTCCTTACCCAATGCCCGGACCGCGATCGAACCAATGCATCCGTCGGCTACCAGGAAAGACCGGATGGCCGATCCGTGACGGATACGCACTCCGGGCTCATCCGCGTTAAGCTCTGCAAGGGCCGCTTCCAATTCCCCGATCCAGGGAGTCAGCGCTGCGGAAAAGCAATGGGCTCCCTCGCTGGCGAACGTCGAAGGCGAAAACTCACTCATCACTCACAGAAAATCCCTTGAGATCACGCCAGGTCAACGGAGAGAGCAGTTGCAAAAATCGCAACACGTGTGAGGAATTTCGCAATTGCGAAAAATTGTGCAACGCACCATTTGCGCCCCGCGGATGCAATCCAGCATCCAACGACAGGGGAAACACGATGCGCAATTTCGCGAACGCCTTCCTCTCGGCGATTGCCGCCATGTCGATCAGTGGCGTGCTGTTCAGCGCGGTTCTGATCTAATCGGTCAACGCCTTGCGAAGGCTGAAGCGCCCGGTCCCGGTGGGACTGGGCGTTTTCTTTTGCGCGCCCGGTCGCTTTTCACTTTCCTACAGACGCGCGTTGGGCCCACGTTCGTGTCGGCTCTTTGCAATTATCGATTCCCCGCCCCAGTCCCCGCGAGCACCCGGAGGGCGTTCGGCAGGCCGCGTCGACGGCGTCACTTTGGTCATTTTGTCGCTGTTCGACGCTCACCATGGCGAGTGCGAACATTGGGAACATTCGGCGGCAGGACGCACCGCCGGCGTGCCGGCGTCCTCACCGGCCCGCGTGGCGAGCGCTCTGAATGTCGACGACTTCCGGCGGCTTGGCGAACAGTTCGGTGAACGGATCGTCGCCCGCTTCCATCTGGCGCGGCTCGGTGCCTTCACGCACGGTGGTGCGGCGCATGTCGCGCCTGTACTTCGTATAATCGTAATCGCCGCCGCGGTGCATCGAGCACAGGTTGTCCCAGATCACCATGTCGCCGGCGCGCCACACTACGTCGAACACATATTGCGGCTGAGTGCAGTGGTCGATCAGCTGCTTGATCAGCGCACGGCCTTCTTGCTTGGGCATGCCTTCGATGTCCATCGTATGCGCGGCGATGAACAGCGCCTTGCGGCCCGAGCCTTTGTGGACGTGCACGAGCGGGTGCCGGGCGGTCGTGCGCGCTTCGATCTCCTCGTCTGGAATGGCGGCACCGGCCATCTTGCGGCTCCACCACAGCGAGTTCACCCCGACTTTGCCTTCGAGCCGATCCTTCATGTCCCGCGGCAGGTCCTCGTAAGCGCTGCGGGTATCGGCGAACGAAGTCTCGCCCCCTTCGGGGGGCACCTCATGCGCGAGCAGCAGCGAATAGCTGGTGCGCTTTTCCATGAACGCGCTGTCGGTGTGCCACAAACGGTCGCCCTTGCGGTACTGGATCGCCGCCGCATCCTGCGTGATCTGGCCGTCGACGTTGAGGTTCGAGGCATCGAACAGCTCGCGGTAGGGCAGGCGGGAGCGCACACCCTCGCGCTGCGGAACGCGCTCGAGATAGCCGAAGTTGCGGCTGAACTCGACGTGCTGGTCATCGTTCATGCCGGTCTGGCGCCACACGGTGACGCCCCAAGTGTCCATCGCATCGGTGACTTGCTTCACTTCGTCGGTTCCGAGCGGCCGCGTCAGATCGAGGCCCGAGCACTCGGCGCCGAAGCGCGGCAGAATGGGCTCGACGTGCAGCGGCATCACACTCTCCGAAACTCATTAGCACGCTAAGAATTAGCAGAGGGACGCTTGCGCTGCAAGGACGAGCGCTTGCACTGCGCGACCAGTTCGCCCGCCTGGTTGTACGCGCGATGGGCGAACGTCACGATGCCTTGGTCGGGCCGCGATTGGCTCTCGCGGACCTCGAGCACCTCGGTTTCGATCCGCAAGGTATCGCCGACGAAGATCGGCTTCGGAAAGCGCACCTCGTCCCAGCCGAGATTGGCGACCGCGGTGCCCTGCGTGGTGTCGTTGACGGAGATTCCGACCATCAGCCCGAGCGTGAAGCACGAGTTGACCAGGATCCGGCCGTACTCGGTGCCTTTCATGTACTCGGCGTCGAGATGGAGCGGCGCGGGATTGTGCGTCAGCGCGCTGATCAAGAGGTTGTCGGTCTCGGTCACCGTGCGGCGCAGCGGATGATCGAACACGCGTCCGACCTCGAACTCCTCGAACCACAGTCCCGCCATCGCTCACTCCTCTCGCCTCGCGGCTTAGCGCGCGGGCGCGCGCGGGGAAAGGAATGGCGCGCCGGCCGTTGTGACGGGAGACGCAACGGGGAGCCCTGCATGAAATCCCTCAGCCTTGCCTTGCCCGTGCTGCTCGCGCTGGCCGCGTGCGACGGCGGCACGCAAAGCGCCGAGAAGGATGCCAAGGAAGCCCGCGCCGAAGGCAACATCGTCGGCGGGGGCGCCGTATCCCAACCCAACGCACCGCCCGCGGAAACCGCGGGCATTCCCGCCGCACTGCAGGGCCGCTGGGGCCTCGTCGCCGCCGACTGTGAGCCCGGCCGCGCCGACGCCAAGGGGCTGCTGACGATCACCGCCGACAAGCTCGAATTCTACGAATCGGTCGGCGAGCTCGACGATATCCGGGAAGTCGGCGACGACCGCATCCACGCCTCTTTCGACTTCATGGGCGAGGGAATGGAATGGGAACGCGAGATGGCGCTCGAGCTGCAGGAAACTGGCGCGGCCCTGGTCCGGCGCGAGTTCGGCGCCGACGCCGCGCCCGGTTCGTTCCGCTACGTCAAATGCAGTTGAGGAGATTGCCATGAGACTTCCGCTCGCCGTCGCGGCCGGAGCCTGCGCCCTCTCCGGCTGCGCCACGGCGCCGGCCGTTGGCGACCGCCCGGGCGAAGACACCTGCCGCGCCGAGCCGGGCCAGGCCTTCATCGGCCAGCGCGCCTCGGCCGAAACCGGCGCCGCGATCATGGCGGCGACCGCTTCGCGCACCATCCGCTGGGTCCCGCCGCGCACGGCGGTGACGATGGAATACGGCTTCGGCCGGGTCACCGTGAGCTACGACGACGACTATCGGATCACCGGCGTCAGCTGCGGTTGAGCCGGAGCCATTCCGCGGTCTAAAGCGGGTCAAGACCACAGGGAGGGAGGGACGAGGATGACAGACCCGCAGGACGGCCGCCAACGCATCCCGCCCCAAGGCCCATTCGAGGAGGAGATCGGCTTCACCCGCGCGATCCGCGCCGGCAACTTGATCGCCGTCTCGGGCACCGTCGGGGTCGAGGCCGACGGCTCGGTCAAGGAGGATGCCGGCGCGCAGGCCGACCGCTGCTTCGCGCTGATCCGCCAGCATATCGAGCAGCTCGGCGGGCACATGGGCGACGTCGTGCGCATCCGCATGTTCGTGACCGACATCAAGGACGCCGACGCCGTCAGCGCCGCCTTCAGCCGCGCGCTCAAGCCGACCCGGCCGACCGGCACGCTGGTCGCGATCGCCGGCCTCTACGACCCGCGCTGGAAGGTCGAGATCGAGGCGGACGCGGTGATTGGTTCGGGGCAGTGAGCACCAGGCCCCTGCTTACCGTCTTGCTATTGGTTCCAATAGCCGCGTTCGCTTCCGCCGCCGCGCCAAGTGCCGTCGAGGGCCCGGCAACGGTTTGCCTGAAGTACAGCCGCTTCAATCTCCTCCCGGGAGAACGGGTGTCGGATTTCGACGCCGGTGTCGAATCCATGAGCATCATGCTGTCGCGCCCAGCCGGCGATATCGCAATTGCCGAGAGCGAAATCTGGGTTACTCCGCAGCGGCTCGGGAAGCTGGTAGCTCAAGCCGGCGAAACGCGAGTCTATCGCGCTCGTCGCCGCGAAAGTTTTCTTTACCTCGTCACCGGACCGACGGATTTTCAACCGGATGCGAGAAAGTTGACTCTGATTCTCTCGGGACCCGGCTTCACAGGCCGCTCACGCGACGCCGCAATCTACAGCCGCTTTCGCGTCGGTGACGTGCGAAACGTGCAATGCGACCGGCGATATTTGTACGGCTGGGAGTTCTTCGAAGCAGGCGACGAATGAGCACCCAATTCGACCTCACCGACGACCAGCTAGCGATCCAGGACATGGCGCGCCGCTTCACGGCCGACAACATCACGCCTCGCGCCGCCGAGTGGGACGAGAAGCACGTCTTCCCGCGCGACACGATCAAGGCCGCCGCCGAGCTCGGGTTCGCGGCGATCTATGTCTCCGAGGAGAGCGGCGGGATCGGGCTCGGGCGGCTCGAGGCGGCGCTGATCATGGAGGCGATGGCCTACGGCTGCCCGTCGACCAGCGCCTTCATCTCGATCCACAACATGGCCGGGTGGATGCTCGACCGGTTCGGCTCGGCTGAGATCAAGACCAAGTATCTGCCTAGGCTCGTCGAGATGGAATGGATGGCGAGCTATTGCCTGACCGAGCCGAGCTCGGGTTCTGACGCGGCGGCGCTCAAGACCACGGCGGTCGACGAGGGCGATCACTGGCTGGTCAACGGCACCAAGCAGTTCATCAGCGGCGCGGGCGAGAACGATCTCTACCTGACCATGGTCCGCACAGGGGAGGACGGGCCGAAAGGCATCTCCTGCCTGGCAATCGAGAAAGGCATGCCCGGCGTGTCGTTCGGCGCGCCCGAGCGCAAGACCGGCTGGCATTCGCAGCCGACCGCGGCGCTGATCCTCGACAACGTGCGCGTGCCCAAGGAGAACCTGGTCGGCGGCCTGGGCGAAGGGTTCCGCATCGCGATGATGGGGCTCGATGGCGGCCGGCTCAACATCGGCGCCTGTTCGCTCGGCGGCGGGCAGCGTTGCCTCGACGAAGCTGTGCGCTACACCAAGGAGCGCCAGCAATTCGGCCAGGCGATCGCAGACTTCCAGAACACCCAGTTCATGCTCGCCGACATGGCGACCGAGCTGGAGGCGGCGCGAGCGCTGCTCTACCTCGCCGCCGCGAAAGTGACGGCCGGGGCCGCCGACAAGACCCGCTTCGCCGCAATGGCCAAACGCCTAGCATCGGACACCGGCAGCACCATCGCCGACCGCGCGCTGCAGCTCCATGGCGGCTACGGTTACCTGATGGACTATCCGGTCGAGCGCTTCTGGCGCGACCTGCGCGTGCATTCGATCCTCGAAGGCACCAACCAGATCATGCGGCTGATCGTCGGACGGGACCTGCTGCGGCAATAGCGCTCCCGCCGATACGGGGTGGTGGTGGAGGCCCACAGAAAGGCAGGAGTGGCTGTCGGGGCGGCAACAACGACCAACGGCCGAGCACATTGTGCCGTGTCAGGCCTACCTCGCTCTCAATCAACAGCAACTCGCCGGGACACCACTCCAGGCCGATCGGCAGCAGGCTTGGTTCGCACGGGCGATACCCCAGCATCGAATGAGGATGGAAGCCGGACTTACGATGCAGGGGTTCGATCCCACAGGCCCGCAGCAGACGAACGAGCATTTGATAGAAGTCCTGGATTTCGTCCTGCCTTCCGAACGTTCGCGCGACTGCCCCATGCGGACCGGTCACGATCCGGCTGAAGTTGACGGGAAAGGAATGCAGAGGCCGGCCGGCAAGAGCCCGTTGGACTCTTCGCACCACAAAACGGTCGCGTTCGGCGCATTCGCCGACAACGCAGAAAGTCAGATGAACCATGGCGAGGAGGATCGATTGACCCACCGCCTCGGCGAAAGCCTGGAACACGGGATGGAGCCGCGGATCGGGCCTGATCCCGAGAAAATAGCGATAGAATTGAACGTTCCGCATCGATACCTCCGAGTCGCATGTTCACTCTATGTTCTTCAGGCGTGCAAGTCGAATCCATTTCGCTCTGCGCTGGCAGCCGCTAGGTCCGAAGCGATGTGCAATAACTACCGTCTGATCGAACGCGTGCCTGCGGAGGAGTTGTTCGAGGGTCTCGAGGCGCCCGAAGGCCTGCCCAACTTCGAACCACGCGACGACATCCGGATCACCGACCGTGCGCCCATCGTGCGGGTTGGCGAGGCCGGTGTCATCGAACTGGTCCAGCGCCGCTGGTCATGGCCGGGCCCGGGCGGCAAGCCGGTCTACAACTTTCGATCCGAGGGCCGCGCGTTCCGCAGCGGCCGCTGCGTAATCCTCGCCGACGGCTTCTACGAGTTCACCGCACACAGCGATCCGAAGTCGAAGCGCAAGCACAAGTGGCTGTTCACGCTGCAGGGTAAAAGCTGGTTCGGGATCGCCGGGCTGTGGCGCAACGACCCGGCGGTGGGCGAAGCGTTCACGATGCTCACGTGTCCGCCTGCGCCCGACGTCGCGCCGTATCACAATCGCTCGATCGTCGTGCTTCCTCCCGCCGACTGCGTACGCTGGCTCGACGGCTCGGCACCTGAAAGCATGCTGCTGCAGCCGCTGCCCGCGGGCAGCCTGGCGGTCGAGCAGGTCAACTAGCGATGACCGACGACGTTCGCCTTCGCCGTGCGGGGCCGGTCGGCCACGTCTCGCTCCACCGTCCCAAGGCGCTGCATGCGCTAACGCAGGACATGTGCGAGACGATCAGCGCCGCGCTGCTCGAATGGCGCGACCACGAGGGCATAGCCGCAGTGATCCTCGACCATGACGAAGGCCGCGGATTCTGTGCCGGCGGGGACGTGGGACAAGTGCGGCGTTCGGCGCTCGAGGATGGCGGCGCGGCCGGGCGGGCGTTCTTCTATGCCGAATACCGGATGAACCACCTGCTGTTCACGTATCCCAAGCCCGTGATCGCGTTCATGGACGGCGTGACGATGGGCGGTGGCGTGGGACTTGCTTTGCCCAGCCGTTACCGCGTCGCGACCGAGAACACGCTGTTCGCGATGCCCGAAGGCGCGATCGGGCTGTTTCCGGACGTCGGCGCCGGCTGGTACTTGCCGCGCTTGCCCGGGCGGATCGGGCAGTTCCTCGCACTGACCGGTGCGCGGCTCGACGGCGCGGAATGCCTGTGGACCGGCCTGGCGACGCATTACCTGCCAAGCGAGCGGCTGCCCGAAGCCAAGGCGCGCATCGTCGCGGCCCCGGAGGCGGTTGATGTGGCTCTGGCCGAATACGCGGTTGAGCCGCCACCCGCTCGCCTTGCCGGCAACGCCGAGCGGATCGAGCGGCTGTTCGCCCCGGACCGGCTCGAGGACATCCTTGCCGCGCTCGCGGCCGATCCGTCGGAGTGGGCCGCCAAGGAGCTGAAAGCGATCGCCTCCAAGAGTCCGGCCACTTCGAAGGTCGCGCTGCGTCAGTTCGTCGAGAGCGCGGCAAAGGCCGATTTCGCCGAGGAAATGGCGCTCGAATATCGCCTCGCCGCGCGGATGATGATGCGGCCGGACTTCGCCGAAGGGGTGCGCGCGGTGCTGATCGACAAGGACAATGCGCCGCACTGGGAACCGGGGACGCCAGAATGCGTGACCGAAGAGATGCTCGATGCGATCTTCGCACCGTTGCCGCCGGGCGAGGAGTGGACGCCTTTCCCCACCTGACCCCATTTTCTCGGAGATGAGGAGGTAGTGGCTTAGCACCCGCAAAGAATTTCTCCCCGGTGCGTGGGTTGCGGTTGGCGGTCTCAATCGGCAATTCCCCCCTCATGCAACGGCTGACGCATCTCGACCGCCTCGAGGCGGAGAGCATTCAT
>CBHCZH010000114.1:0-11925 GCA_965977975.1 uncultured bacterium | reverse complement strand
GATGAAGGCAATGATCCCCGCCACCTTGAGCGAGGAGAACCAGAATTCGAACTCCCCATAGGATCTCGTGGACAGCAGATTCACGCCGGTGAGAATTGCCATCAAGGCGACGCCGATCAGCCAGACGGGCAGATCGATCCATCCTGAAATGATCACCGCGCCGGCAATCGCCTCGATCGCGACGACGACGACCCAGAAGTACCAATACAGCCAGCCGCTGAGGAAACCGGCCCAATGGCCCAGGCCCAGGCGGGAGAATTCCGGGAATGACTGGATGCCCGGAATGGCAACCGCCATCTCGCTTAACATCCGCATGACGACGAGGACGATTGCGCCTGCCAAGCCATAGCTGAGCACGATGGCCGGTCCGGCCGAAGCGATCGAGGTGCTGCTGCCGACGAACAGGCCGGCCCCGATGATGCCCCCGATCGCAATCATCGATACGTGCCGGGCCTTGAGCGTGCGGCCAAGCTCCGCGGCGGGTTCGCCGGGATAGACCTCGGCCACGCTGATCGGGCCGCCCGCCGCCGAAGCTTCAACTGTCATTGGCGTCCCCTCCGGATTTGCACTCAACGGGTGTCCCTAGGGCAGCCGAGGGGATGCCAAGGAGATGCCAATCGCGAGCGGCACGGTGCCTGGCAGGCACCGGTTCGGCTGCGAAAGTAAGCACAGGCCGTGTCAGCCCTCGTCCGCGACGGTCTGTCTAAGCCAGTTGCGGAAGGTCACGATGACGGGCGCGTTCCAGCGGTCCTCGCGGGCAAGAAAGGTATAGGCTCCGGACCGGACAGTCTCGAATTCGCCTGCTTTCAGCGTAATCGGGACCAGCCGCCCCGCTTCGAGGTCGTCCCGGAGCAGCATCTTGTTGGTCAGCGCGATGCCTTGACCGCGGCGCGCGGCGTTGAGTGTCAAATGGGCGTGCCACAGGCGAGGGCCGGGGACGTTATCGATGATTTCCGCGCCTTGGGCTTTGAGCCAATGCCGCCAGTCGAGGTCGTTATCTTCATGGAGCAGCGGACATTTCAAAAGGTCCGCGGGGGATTCGAGCGGTGGCAGCCCGGCGACGCATTCCGGGCTGGCGACAGGAAAGACGGCGGGTCGGGCGATTTCGAAGCTGCAGGCAAAGCGCGAAACCTCCGCAATTTCCCATTCGCGGAGAAAGCGGATGTCGCAATGTACTTCCTTGGCGCTGAAATCGGGGCTCCGATCCGACGGACGAAAGTCGACGCTGATGCCCGGGTTGCTGGCAATGAAATCGCCGAGACGATCGGCCAGCCATAAAGAAGCAAGCCCGGGCACGCACCAAAGGCTGAGCGACTGCTCGTTGCTCGATCGCATCAGCTTGGCTGTCGCCGTCGAGATGAGCGTCAGCGCCGAATAGATTTCCTTGTAGTAGGCCTCGCCTTCGGTCGTCAGCTTGCTGGCCGATGCATTGCGGACGATGAGCTTCGTATCCACCCAGCTTTCGAGCGAGCGGATATGCCGGCTGACGACGGCATGGTCGATTTGCAGTTCCTTCGCCGCACGCCTGATCCCGCCGAGGCGACCGACCGCCTCGAACGCTCGGAGCGCGGCGAGCGGTGGGAACACGCGATTGGACAAGCCCATCCCTTCTTACCCGACGTTGCGGTGCCCCATATGCACCACGTCGATTCAGGATGGCAACTCGCGCAAGAACGCGAAACGGTGCGTGCCCGGCACCGCAGGGCCGGCGAGCGAAGCGCTTGTTAGAGATTACTGGCGTTCATAGGCCCTCTTGCCGCCAATGAACGTCATATCGACTTGCCCGCGCAGGATCTCCTCGGCAGGTGCAGTGAGCGGACTGCAGGTCTGGTCCGAACTGTCGGAGAAGCGGACTGTTCGTCGGCGCCGACGCCGAAGCTAGGCGCCTTTAGTAGCCATGGCGGTGTTCGATTGGCACCAAGTCGTAGAAATACGCTGACGGGGCGCGGGTCAGCAGCAATAGGGATCCGGTATGTCCCCGGCCAGTTCACGAGCGGCTGTATCATTCGTGCAACAGCACGTCGGAGAGTGCGCGAATTTCCCTCGACGGAGGAACGCGAACCTTGGGCGAGCGTTGGAGCGCTGGCGGGACAGCGCCGAATCCGAGATTTATCGAGGGTCGAAATACCCTTGCGAGTTTTTCTTCGATGCGCTTTAGACGCTTGGCGAAAACAACGGCCTGGAGATAGAAATGCGTAAGTTGTTCATGGGGGCTGCGGTTGCAGCGATGGTCGCCGGCAGTTCTGTCGCGCAGGCCGCGCCGATCACTGACATCCGGTCGGGTTCGCCTGTGGCTGAGGCTGAAGAGCTTTCCGCGGGCCCGGAAATCTGGCTCGGCCTGCTGGCCGCGATTCTGCTCGCGGTCGCGCTGATCGGAATCAACGACAACGACGTGGACGACAACTTCCCGACCAGCCCGTAAGGCTGCGGGGACGAAGATGATTCGGTGAAGGCCGCCGGCGCGAGTCGGCGGCCCTTGCTATTTTAGGCCAGCGTCGCCAGCAGCGCGCGCAGGCCGAGGCCGATCAGGCAAAAGCTCGACAACAGAAACAGTACGACCCGCACCGGCTGACGATTGACGGCTGCCTGCCAGATCGAGTGAAGCACTCGCAGGCCGACATAGGCCCAGGCGAGCACGACGTCGGCGGTGCCGTACCCGGCGAGAACCAGGATCAGGACGGCGGCGTAGAAGATCGTCGGCTGCTCGTGGAGATGGGCATAGTTGTGCGCCTTCCAGTTGACCCGATCGTCGAGCAAGTCCTCGAGATCCTGCCCGCGCGCGCCTAGCTTGAGCTTGTCCGTCCCGAGCTTGCTAAGCGCGGTTCCACGCGTCGCCGCCATCCATAGAAACATGACCAGCGTCCAGACCACCAGCGTCGCGGCTGGGGTGAGAATATTGGGGGGCATCGGCAGTCTCCCTGTGCTTGTCCATTGAGATGCGCAGCGCGGCCGGCAATTCAGTTCCCGCCTGCGAGCGCTTGCGCAAAGCGCGCCGCGTCGACATTGCCCCCGCTGAGCACGATAGCGGTGCGTCCGTCGACCGGCGCCTTGCCGGTCAGCACAGCCGCCAGCGCCACGGCACCGCCGGCCTCGATCACCACCCGGAGCTGTGAGAACGCGAAGCGCTGGGCGGCCGCCACCTCGGTTTCGGTGACCCGCAACCCGTAGCCGCAGCGCTCCTTGAGCACCGTGAAATTGATCGGGCGTGTCGCCAGAGTCTGCAAAGCGTCGCACGCCGTCGGCGGTGGGTTCGGCTCGACCGCCTGAATGCTTCCGGCTTCGAGACTGCGGCAGACGTCGTCCCAGCCTTCGGGCTCGACGGGCACGATCTCGGCATCGGGGCAAGCGAGGGCGAGCCCAGCGGTAAGCCCGCCGCCGCCGCAAGGAGTGACGATCCGCGTCGGCGCGCCGTCAGCCCGGCACTCCATTTGCGCCGCGATCTCGACTCCCGTGCTGCCCTGACCCTCGATGACCCACGGGTCCGCATAAGCGTGAACCAGCGTTCCGCCGCGTTCGGCCAGAATCCTGGCCGCGACCGCATCACGGTCTTCACTTGCGCGGTCATACAGCACTACATCGGCGCCAAGCGCGCGGGTCCGCTCGAGCTTCACTGCGGGCGCATCACGCGGCATCACGATCGTCGCGGCGATGCCCAGCTCGCGCGCCGCCCAAGCGACGCCCTGCGCATGGTTGCCGCTCGAAACGCCGACCACGCCGCGCGCGCGTTCCTCGTCGGAAAGGTCGGTCAGGCGATGCCACGCGCCGCGAATCTTGAACGCACCGATCGGCTGCAGGCATTCGGCCTTCGCCCAGATCGTCGCGCCGCCGATTTCCAACGTCAGCAGCGGGGTAGGGGGAAGCAGCGACGCGATCTTGCCGGCCGCGCGCAGCACGCCTTCGCGCGTCGGGGCGCGCATCTCCAACACCTCTGTCATGGGCCGGTCACGTCGCATATTTACTCGGGAGCCTCTACCCTCTATCGCGCGCCGCCTTTCAGGAACCCGCGCACAAAGCGGCCCGTTGCCCCACCGACCAGACTGGAGGAATCCCAGTGAACGACGCCCCGATCAACGATACGCGCAAGGCCGAGCTCCTCTCCACCGAAGTCGAGCATATCGACATCAAGACCTTCGACGCTCGACCGCTGATCGACGCGATGGGCAAGATGAGCTTCACCAGCCGCGACCTCGCCCGCGCGACGCGGATCTACAACCAGATGCTCGGCGACAAGGACTGCACGATCTTCCTGGTGATTGCCGGCTCGACGTCGGCCGCCGGCTGCATGGACCTCTATGCCGAGCTGGTGCGCAACAACATGGTCGACGGCATCGTCGCCACCGGCGCGACGATCGTCGACATGGATTTCTTCGAGGGGCTTGGCCACAAGCACTACCAGGCGCTTGAGATCCCCGACGACAACACGCTGCGCTCGCTCTACATCGACCGGATCTACGACACTTACATCGACGAGGAGGACCTCCAGCACGTCGATCACACGGTGTTCGAGATCGCCGAGACGCTCGAGCCAAAGGCGTACTCGAGCCGCGCCTTCATCCGCGAGATGGGCAAGTACCTGGTCGAGCATGGCAAGAAGGAGAACTCCCTCGTCAAGCTCGCCTACGAGCACGACGTGCCGATCTTCTGCCCGGCCTTCACCGACAGCTCGGCCGGCTTCGGCCTCGTCAAGCATCAGGTCGACGCGATGAAGGCGGGCAAGCCGTACCTGACGATCGATTCGATCGCCGACTTCCGCGAGCTGACCGAGATCAAGATCGCCGCCGGCACCACCGGCCTGCTCATGGTCGGCGGCGGGGTGCCGAAGAACTTCATCCAGGACACCGTGGTCTGCGCCGAGATCCTCGGCCACGACGACGTCGAGGTGCACAAGTACGCGGTTCAGATCACCGTCGCCGACGTCCGCGATGGCGCCTGCTCGTCCTCGACGCTGCAGGAGGCCGCGAGCTGGGGCAAGGTCAACACCGGTATCGAGCAGATGGTTTTCGCCGAAGCCGCCTCGGTCATGCCGCTGCTGGCTTCGGACGCCTACCACCGCGGCGTGTGGAAGGACCGCGAGCAGCGCCGCTGGGCGAAGCTGTTCGGCTAGCCACGTCCAGGATCATCGGGCAAACCGTTAACCCGGAGCGGGCAGAATGGCCCGGCCGGAGGGGGCCGATGCTGTACCGCATTCTTCTGTTGCTGGCTGTGCTGGCGCCGCTGCAGGCGGCGGCTCAGGAAGAGGCCGCCCTCGATGCGGCGGAGGAGGAAGAGGAAGGGCTAATCTGCCTCGCGATCGGGCGTGGCTGGATCGGCAGTCACGCCGAATTGCGGGAGATCGAGCGAAATCCCGTACCGGAGAGCTATCGACGGCAGTTCGAGGCCGAGGATTCCTGCGCCAGCTTTCAATTGATCAAGGAGAGCCTGGTCGACTGGCACTTGCGCTTCGGCAGCGAGCGTAGCGTCGGCGCCGCCTTGGCTTACCTCGAACGTGCTTACCTGCGTGAGGCGCCACCGCCTGAACGTTACGGTGCCGAGCTGGAGCGCGCATGGCGAGAAGCACAGCGCGATCTGCGACGTGCCTTGCAAATCCAGGATCCTGACGGCGCGACCTATTCTTCGCGGCATCGCTTCAAAGAGCAGAGCAGAACGATCCAGCGGCTCCAGGCGCTCGTTTCTGCCGCCTACGGTAATTATCGGTTTCTGGCGGAGCAGCATCTGCGGGCAGCCGAGGAGCATGGATCGCTGGTTCACCTGGACAAAGCTGAATTGTACCGCCGAGCCGTGCAGACCGGTGCGGAGTTTCTCGGTCGTCTTCAAGACCGGCCTCCAGCAGATGGCTTGATCTATTTCGACCTCGACACCTTCCGGACGAACGACGTCGAGATGCGCTCGGCGGTGTTGCGCGCCCGGCTGACGCGCACGAGTGAAGCAATCGCTCGCGCCGAAGCGGTCGTGCAGGCGAACGACCGCCCCCTCTACCGCCAGCTTGCCGAGCACGGCTTCACCGGCGGGAGTGACCTTTGCGACATCGACAGCGGGGTCGGTCAGGGCGAGCTCATCGAAGCGGAGTGCGAGGCGGACGAGGATACTCTGCACGAACGGGTCGTGAGCTACCTCCTCGCTCGCGCGATGCTCGATCTGGTGACCGACAATGAGACGGCCTTGAGCCGGGACGGCAACCTTCTCGCCTTGATGCGCCTGCTTGAGGCCGAGCGCTATTTCGACCAGTCGCGTTGCTGCAGAGCGCTCACTACCCCCGAGGTTCTTTTTCGCCTGCAGTTGGTGCGCGCTGAGTTCGGGCTGCGAAACTTACACAGCGCAAGGCCCGACACGATCGACCATGATTCTCTCGACGAGCTTCGCGTGACCGATGACTTGGCGACACCATACGACGCGCCGACGCGCTTCCGGCGCATGGCGCGGGCCTGGCTCGTCCTGTTTCGGGAGTCGACGGCGGCGCTGGGCGAGGAAGACCAAGCGCGGGAGAGTGACCTTCGCTATGCCGCCTATCTCGAACGGACATTGAGCGATCTCGACGCGATCGCCCAAGTGGGCGGGGACGATTAGCGCTAAGGTCTACCGCGCCGGCTCGTTCAGGGCCGTGGCCAGGTCGACTAGGCTCATGAACTGGTCGCAGGTCTTCTGCACCAGCGCGCGGTCCTGGCTCGCGTCGAGCGAGCCGCTTTCGAACATGTCGCCGCTCTCGATGCAGATCGCCAGCTGGCCGCCCTTGAACAGCGCGCGTATGTCCTGGCCGCCGAACGCCCGCTCGATGTCGACGAGCCGCTCGATGTAGCGCGGGTGGACGAGGTAGCGTGCCTCGACCTGATCGTCCGACCACACCGAGAACAGGTCCTCGAATTCCGGGTGAACCATGTCGGCGCAATCGAGCTGGTGGCCGCCGAACGTAACCGAATCCTTTTGCCCGCCGAACAGTCTGCGGTGCTTCTTGTTGCGCTCGATCAGCGTGGTGCCGTGGAACTGGCGGTCGAACTCGATCGTCAGGATCGCGCCGCGGAACACGGTGACCCAGCGCTGGTTCTTGCCGCTGCCGCGCCGTTCCTCGAGATGGGCTTCGTGCAGGCTGAAGGCACGGCCGGCGAGCTCGCCGCTCCACAGATCCTCGAAGCTCGAGCGGTCGTAGCTCGGGACCATCTGATAGGTCTTGGCGAGTTCGAAGCCATGGCCCGGCTCGAAAGTATCGGCGTAGCTGAGCCCGAGCGATTCCGCGATCGCCTGGTTGATGCCCCGCTTGGTTTCCTTGATCGCCTTGGCGCGCGGCGCGTAAGCCCAGCCGCCGCCGCCCGCGAGGCCGGCGAAGCTGAGGAACATCTTCAGCTCCTCGCTCCAGTCGCCGAACATCTGTGCGACCCAGAACAGCGCCAGCACCGGTAGCAGCACCACGCTCGCGATCATGAAGCGACGGTTCGATTTCCGCTTCGCTTCCTCGCGCACGACCGCCTGGCGCGCGAGCCACTCGCCGAGCGGCCCAGCGAGCAGCGTATCGACATTCGGCCGTTCTATCATTGCCAGCACCCCCCCATTGCGCTTTGATAGCGCCGGTTGTCGCATCGGCAAGCAGGGGGAAAAGGCGATGGAGTGGATCATTGTCGGCGCGATCGCCGTCGTGGTGCTGTTCGTTGTAATCGGCATCTACAACCGGCTGGTCGCCTTGCGGCAGAACGTGAATCAGGGCGTTGCCGACATCGACGCGCAGCTGCGTCAGCGGCACGACCTGGTGCCCAACCTCGTCAACACGGTGAAAGGCTACGCGACCCACGAGCGCGAGACGCTCGACGCCGTGGTCGAGGCGCGCAACCGAGCTGCGCAAGGCACGCCGAGCTCGGCCAACGAGGCGCAGCTGCGTGTGGCGCTCGACAAGCTGCTAGCGCTCGGCGAAGCCTATCCGGATCTCAAGGCGAGCGCCAACTTCCAGGCGCTGCAGGGCGAGCTCGCCGATGTCGAGGACAAGCTCGCCGCCGCGCGCCGCGCGCTCAATGCCGCGGTGTCGCGCTACAACGCGGCCATTCAGTCGTTCCCCGCGGTACTGTTCGCCGGCGCGCTCGGCTTCCGCGAGGCCGATTTCCACCGCATCGACGACAGCGAGATGGGCACCGTCGACCAGGTCCCGAACGTGCAGTTTTAGCACCCCGGCCCACCCCTTTAAGTGTGGCCGCGTTCACCGTTGTGGACAGTTAATCGCGGCTGCGGCGCAATTCGCAGGTTTTAACTTGCAGTTCAGCGCGACCGGCATATATGCGCGCTCCTCGCTGCCCCATGGGACTTCCAACCGCAAGGCAGCTTAATCGCACTATCCAGTTGGAGGTCCCTTGAGTTGCACCATCATCCTGACGCCAAGGCTGTAGTCGGCGCCCTTTCGCCGGACGAACCCGTGATCTGCAACCGCCCGCATGCCGCGGCGCGGGCGGCCCGTTTCTTTGCCGAGAAGTTTCCCGGCAAGTCGATGTACGCGGTGAAGGCGAATCCCTCGCCCGAGCTGCTGCAGATCCTGTGGGATGCCGGAATCACCCATTTCGACGTCGCCTCGATCGCCGAGGTGCGGCTGGTGCGCGAGCTGCTGCCCGCGGCGACGCTGTGCTTCATGCACCCGGTCAAGACCAGGAGCGCGATCGCCGAGGCCTACAAGGTCCATGGCGTGCGCACCTTCAGCTTGGACTCGCACGAGGAGCTGGCGAAGATCGTCGAGGTTACCGGAGCCGCGCCAGACCTCAACTTGCTGGTGCGCCTGCGCGTTTCGTCGGAGCACTCCGAGCTATCACTGGCTGCGAAGTTCGGCACCGATCTGGTTGATGCAGCGTCGCTTTTACAGGCGACTCGCCAGCATTGCGACGCGCTCGGCATTTGCTTCCACGTCGGCAGCCAGGCGATGACGCCGTTCGCCTACGTCCAGGCGATGGAGCGCGTGCGCGCAGCGATCGTCGACGCCTCGGTGACCGTCGACATCGTCGACGTCGGCGGCGGGTTCCCGTCGTCGTACCCGGGCATGGAGCCGCCGCCGCTCGAGGACTTTTTCGCGCTGATCCACCGTCACTTCGAAGCGCTGCCGATCTCGTACTCGGCCGAGCTATGGGCGGAGCCGGGCAGGGCGCTCTGCGCCGAGTACAGCTCGCTGATCGTCAAGGTCGAGAAGCGCCGCGGCGACGAGCTCTACATCAACGACGGCGCCTACGGCGCGCTGTTCGACGCCGCGCACGTCGCCTGGCGCTTCCCGGTCCGCGCGCTCGAGGACGACCTGACCCAGCCGCTCGAGGAATTCGCCTTCTACGGCCCGACTTGCGACGATGCCGACTACATGAAGGGCCCCTTCATGCTGCCGGCGGACATCCAGGCCGGCGACTACATCGAGATCGGCATGCTCGGCGCCTACGGCGCGGCGATGAAGACCCGCTTCAACGGCTTCGGCACCGCCGAGGCGGTGACGGTGGCCGACGAGCCGATGGCCAGCCTCTACCGCGGCGACCGTCAGGACCCGCGCAAGAGCGAGAACGTGGTGAGCTTGCGCTGAGCGTCCGCTTTCGGCACCGGCTCTGCCTCCGTTGCACCGACACAGGACCTTCCGTTTCCGGCCATAGTCGCCTGCGGCACAGTCGTTGGCCGACTAGATTTGAGGTTTGCCACCAGCCCGTGCGGCGACCGCTTGGGGCGCGCCAAGCCGCTCGATCACGCTTCGCGAGGGGTGGACACTGTTGTTGACCCAATCGTGCGCGCGGCGGATGTAGGCCGGTATTTCCGGCTGGAGTTGGATTCGTGGCACCGAAAGACGAGCCGTTGGCTGGCAGTCGGCGCGCCGAGGACGATTTCGGACGACCGATCGGCCGCCGCGGCTTTCTCGAGCGGACAGCCTGGCTTGGTGCGACCGTAAACCTGGCCGGCTGGCCTTGGGCCGGGGCTTCGGCGGCGCCGCGGAGCGACGGCGCAAGTGCCTCGATCGGCGCCCATTTGCCCGACGGGTCTGAGTTCCCTCGCTGGGAACAGCCTTTGACCTTCACCAAGACCTACTACGTCGACAACAGCGCACCGAGCGCGGACGATGCGGGCCCGGGCGACAAGCAACGCCCATTCCGCACCATCGGCAAGGCCGCGGAGGTGCTCGAGCCGGGAGAGCGGGTCGTCATCGCCGGCGGCATCTATCGCGAATGCGTGCGCCCCGCGCGGGGAGGGAGCGGCCCTGGCCAAATGATCAGCTATGAGGCTGCCCCTGGAGCGATGGTTTATATCCGAGGCTCCGAAATCCTGAGCGACGGCTGGCGAGAAGCTGCGATACCGCCCGGGCCTGGCGGTCGGGGCAATGCCGGCGCGGCCGAGGTCAGGATATGGCGCCACGATCTTCCCGGCGCTCTGTTTCCCGATGCCTACAATCCGTTCGCGCTGTCCAGCATGATGGGCTCGTGGGGCTGGCTGGATGGAGCGAAAGTCGACCTCGGACCCTATTTGCGCCGGCGCGGACTGGTCTTCGCCGACGGCAAGCCGCTGGAGCCCATGGAACAGCTACGCGAGCTGGCGATGGCCGATCTTCCGCCGGTGCCGGATTTCACTCGACCGCCGGCGCCGCAGAATGGCATGCCGCCGCGCAGGCGGGGCGGCCCGATCATGCAGGAGATCGGAGGTTCGCTGGCGGCGCGGTTCTGGACGGACCATTCGGGCACCGCGATCTATGTGCGCCTGCCCTCCGGGACGCCTGCCGATCACACGATCGAGGTCACTACGCGCCAGCACGCCTTCGTTCCGGCGCGTAGCGGGCTCGGATTCATCCGGGTGAAGGGGCTGGTCTTCCAGCATGTCGGCAACGCCTATCCTTTCCCGCAATTTGGAATGGTGTCGCTAGCCGGCGGCGATCACTGGATCCTCGAGGACAATGTGCTGGAGTGGGCGAACGGGCTCGGCCTCTCCATCGGCAGCGACGGCAATAGCGTTGGGGCGCCGCGTCCGGGCACGTCGATCGTCGTCCGCCGCAACGTCATCCGATATTGCGGGGTCGCGGGTATCGGCGGCATGGGCAACAGCAACACGCTCGTCGAGGACAATCTGATCGAATGGTGCGGCTGGGCGGATGCCGAGCGCGGCTGGGAGGCCGCCGGCACCAAGTTCCACCGGGCGAGCAACATGCTGTATCGCCGCAATGTGATCCGCCACATCCGGCATGGCAATGCAGCCTGGTGGGACGTGGACAACGTGAACTGCCGGGTCACCCAAAACGTGTTCGCCGATGTTCAGACAGTCTCGGCCGCCGTCCATTTCGAGATGACGGCGGGGCAGAATGCGATCGACAACAACGTGATCTGGGACGTGCGAAACGCTGAGCCCGGCACCCCGGGACAGCGTGGATGCGCGGGATCGGGCATCTTCGAAAACGCGACGAGCAATCTGATCGTCACGCATAATCTCATCGGCGAGTGCGACAATGCCGGCATCTTCACGATCGTGCATCCCGATCGCGGCCGCCCGGCGGCAGAGGGCAACCAGGTCGCCAACAACATCTTCGTGGGGTGCAAGGCCGGGATCGTTTTCCTCAACGCGAACAACGGCGCCGACGGCAACGTCTACGTGAACATGCCGGCCGCATTCCAGGGCATGCTGGAAGCTGGCTCGGGCTCGACCAGCGACCCGGATGCGTGGCGTCAGATCAAGTACAGCGATCTGGCAAGCTGGCGCGCGGCATATGGCTGGGAGCAGAACTCGTCGATCGCAAGTGCCGAAATCGATTTCGAGCCCAGCACGCTGCAGCTGACCATTTCCGTGCAGACCGCGCTGCCCCGAGCAAGCGTTGCGTCCTGGATTCGGACCGACATGCTTGGCATGCCAACGGGACGGACCAGGATTGCCGGCCCGCTGGCCGATCCACTCGCAAAGAGGATTTGGACCGCGGACCCTCGATCCCTCTCGTAGCGTTCGCGCACGATACGCAGC
>CBHCZH010000113.1:0-12036 GCA_965977975.1 uncultured bacterium | reverse complement strand
GGTACCACTTGGTGATCACATATTTGACGCCCTTGCGCACTTTCATTCCGTGGTGAAGCGTCGCGGGATTGAGCGTGCCGTCGGGGCGGTGGTTGTTCCAGCACACCAGTTTGCCGAGCTCGGGCCGGAACATCTTGTCGACGACCTTGAATCGCGTCGCGCCGCCGGCATCGACGTCGTTCAGGTAGATCATGAAGGTCCAGGTGCGCTGGCCGGCGATGGAGCAGTACTTGGCGAAGTCCTGGCCGCTCGGCTCGAAATAATCGGTGTGCGCCTTGAATTCCTGCCCGACCTCGTAGCGCTGGCCCTGGACCGGCTCGCCGTGCGCGGGATCGATGCCGTTCAGTTGGAAGAGCCGCCCCTCGAGGTCCTGCACGGCGGGCTCCTTTGCGTTGAGGTCGCAGGTCTCACTGGTGCGGAAGTAGTGGTCGCCGTTCGGATCGGCGATCGTCGAGGGGCGGCGGTCCTGGTCGATCAGCTCGATCAGGCGAGCGCACAGCTCGGTCGGCAGGAAGCCGGGGCGATCGAACAGCTCGATGCGGGGCGAGGGCACGCGGCGCACGCCGGGATAGGCCACCAGGCGCTCGGCCGTCGTTTCGCCCGGAGTCGTCGTGATCGTCATTGCAGGGGTGATAACCGGCGCCGAGTGGCACGCAAGTCGCGTAATAAAGTTGCGCGAAGCGCCGAACCGCGCACATTTCGCTTTGCTCGGGCGATGGCTTGTGCAACAGGCTCGCGCCCGCGCCGTTCCCGCTTGACCGGGGGGCGCAGCGGCCTACCTAGCCGGGCGCGGCTTAAGGCTGATGGCGATTGTAGCTCAGTTGGTTAGAGCGCCGGTTTGTGGTACCGGAGGTCGCGGGTTCGGATCCCGTCAATCGCCCCATTCCCCAGCATTTGCGCCGCTCTCTTGAACCTTTTTCAAGGCGCGCGACATGACGGCTTTCTGGACCGAACCGGACTTCGACGAGCACGAGATGGTGCAGTTCGTGCACGATCGGAAGTCGGGGCTCGACGCCATCATCGCGCTTCATTCGACTCATCTCGGGCCTGGCGCGGGCGGGACGCGGTTCTGGCACTACGCGCAGCCCGACGGCGCGCTGCGCGATGCGCTGCGGCTGAGCCGGGGCATGAGCTACAAGAACGCGATGGCCGGCCTGCCGATGGGCGGCGGCAAGGCCGTCGTGCTGCTCGACAAGAACCGCACCAAGACTCCCGAGATGCTCGCCGCGTTCGGCGACATGGTCGACGCGCTCGGCGGCCGCTACGTCACCGCCGAGGATGTCGGCGCGAGCGAGGCCGACATGGTCGCGATCGCCCAGCGCACGCCGCACGTTTGCGGGCTGCCGGCGGGCGAGGGCCAGCTCGGAGGCGATCCGGGACCGTTCACCGCGATGGGGATCTATCACGGCATCAAGGCGGCGGTGGCGCACAAGCTCGGCCGTGACAGTCTCGACGGAGTGCGCGTCGCGCTGCAAGGCTGCGGCTCGGTCGGCGGCGGCGTCGCGCGGCTGCTCGCCAAGGAAGGCGCCAAGCTGACCGTGGCCGACGTCGATGCCGCGCGGGCGAAGGCACTCGCGGGCGAGATCGGCGGCCAGGCGGTCGCGGCCGACGCGATCATGAGCACGAGCTGCGACGTATTCAGCCCCAACGCGCTCGGCGCGATCCTCGACGAGGAAGGCGTTGCGCGGCTCGACTGCGCGATCGTCGCGGGCGGGGCGAACAACCAGCTGGCGCGGCCCGAGCACGGCAAGATGCTCGCCGAGCGCGGCATCCTCTATGCGCCCGACTACGTGATCAACGCCGGCGGGATCATCAACGTCAGCCTCGAGTACCTGTGCCGCCAGCACAGCCAGCCTTGCGACATCAACGAGGTCCGCAAGCGCATCGCGCAGATCCCGGAACGCCTCCGCGCGATCTGGCGCGAAAGCGACGCGAGCGGCGAGCGGGCCGACGTCGTCGCCGACCGCATGGCCCAGGCCTTGATCGGCCGAGCGCCGGCGCGCGACACAGTGCCCGCCTAGACGGACTCGCTTGCCCCTCGGTCGCGCAACTGTCAAAGCGGCGCCGCTTCATCATGCACGGCTTCGCCAATCCCGCCCGCTTCCTGAGGATCGCCCGCTGGCTGACCCCGCTGCTGCTGGTCGCAGGCCTCGTGCTGACGGCGGCGGCGCTCGCTTACGGCTACTTCTATGCCCCCGCCGAGCGGCTGCAGGGCGAGACGGTGCGCATTCTGTTCGTGCACGTGCCGACCGCCTGGCTCGGCATGGCCGGCTGGACCACGATCGCGGTGGCGAGCTTCGTCGAGCTGGTCTGGCGCCATCCCTTGGCCGCCCTGGCGGCGCGGGGAGCGGCGGTGCCCGGCGCGGTGTTCGCGGCGCTTTGCCTTGCAACCGGCTCGCTGTGGGGCCGTCCGGCGTGGGGCGCCTGGTGGGTGTGGGACGGGCGGCTGACCAGCATGCTGGTGCTGCTGTTCCTCTACTTCGGCTACATCGCGCTCGCCGGCGCGGTGCAGCGCGAGGGCGGATCGAGCCGTATTCCGGCGATCTTCGGCCTGGTCGGCGCGATCAACATCCCGATCATCCATTACTCGGTGATCTGGTGGAACAGCCTGCACCAGCCGCCCAGCCTTACGACCGGCGGCTCGGCGATGGCCGGGCCGTTTCTTTGGGGCCTGATGGCGGCGACGCTCGGTTTCACCCTTATCTTCGGCGGCGTGGTGCTCGCCCGTATGCGCGCGCTGCTCGCCCAAGTGCAGGCCGAAGCGCGGCTGCGCCGGAAAGCGCTGGAAGCCTGATGCGCGAGGCCCTCGATCCCTGGTTCTTCGTCAATGCGGCCTATCTGCTGACGATCGCCGCTACACTGGCGCTCGCCGGGTGGAGCTGGCTCGCGATGCGCGAGGCCGAGCGGCGGCGTGAGGAGACGCGCAAGTGAGCGCCGCATTCAAGCCCAAGCACCAGCGGCTGGTGCTGCTCGCCCTGGCGCTGGTCGCGCTGATCGGCGCGGCTCTGCTCGCGGCCTGGGCGCTGCGCAATCAGGCGAGCTATTTCTATGTCCCGAGCGACATCGCGGCCAATCCTCCCGCGCCCGGCCAAGCGGTGCGGCTCGGCGGCATGGTCGAGCAGGGATCACTCAAGACCCGCGCCGACGGGGTGACGATCGATTTCGTCGTCGGCGACGGCAGGGCGCGCGTGCCGGTGACGTTCAAGGGCATCGTGCCGGACTTGTTCGTCGAAGGCTCGGGCGTCGTCGCCAACGGCAGCCTGCGGCCCGACGGAACCTTTCAAGCCGACGAGCTGCTCGCCAAGCACGATGAGAACTACATGCCGCGCGAGCTCGAGGACATGACCGCCGAGCAGAAGCGCCAGGCGGTCGCGGAAACGCAATGATCGCCGAGCTCGGCCTTGCGGCGCTGTGGCTGGCCGCCGCGCTTGCGGGGCTGCAGCTGCTCGCGGGAGCGCTCGGGCTGCGCGAGGATGGGGCGGAGATCGCCCGGCTGGTGCGTCCAGCCGCGATCGTCCAGGCGCTGCTTTGCGCGCTGGCGTTCGGCGCGCTGATGCTGCTGTTCATCCGCACCGACCTGTCGGTCGCGCTGGTAGCGAGGACCTCGCATTCGGCCAAGCCGTTCATCTTCAAGCTGGCCGGAGCCTGGGGGCAGCACGAAGGTTCGATGCTGCTGTGGGTCTCGGTGATGGCGCTGGCCGGCGGCCTGATCGCTTTCCTTGAGCGGCGCCTGCCAGAGCGGACGATGATAGCCACGCTTGCCGCGCAGGCGTTCGTCGGGCTCGGATTCTATGCTTTCCTGCTGATCTCCTCGAACCCGTTCGAGCGGTTGCCCGAGCCGCCGGCCGATGGCATGGGCCTCAACCCGCTGCTGCAGGACATCGGCCTCGCGCTGCACCCTCCGACGCTCTACTTCGGCTACGTCGGGCTCTCGGTCGCGTTCAGCTTCGCGGTCGGAGCGCTCCTGACGCGGCAAGTGACGCCCGAGTTTGCCAAAGTCATGCGGCCGTGGGTGCTCGGCGCGTGGATCTTCCTCACGCTCGGCATCACCGCGGGCTCGTACTGGGCCTACTACGAGCTCGGCTGGGGCGGCTGGTGGTTCTGGGACCCGGTCGAGAACGCCAGCCTGATGCCGTGGCTGGCGGCGACTGCACTGCTCCATTCGGCGAGCGTGCTCGCCTCGCGCGATGCCTTGCGCGCCTGGACGATCATGCTCGGCGTGGTCGCGTTCTCGATGAGCATGATCGGCACCTTTCTGGTCCGCTCGGGCATCCTCACCAGCGTCCACGCCTTCGCGGTCGACCCCGAGCGCGGCTCGTTCATTCTCGTGCTGCTCGCGCTCTATATCGGCGGGGCGCTGCTGCTGTTCGCGCTCCGGGCGAGCACGATCGCCGAGGGCGAGCGCTTCTCGGTGCTGAGCCGCGAGGGCGCGCTGGTGGTCAACAACGTCGCGCTCTCCGCAATTCTCGGGATCGTGCTGCTCGGCACGCTTTATCCGCTGCTGACCGAGACGTTCGGCGTACGCGTCTCGGTCGGGCCGCCGTACTTCAATCCGGTGGGCGCGATCTTCTTCCTGCCGATGCTGGTTGTGCTGGCGGTGGGGCCGCTCCTGCGTTGGCGCCGCGACAGCTTCGAGCGGATCACCGCGCCGGTGGTGGCGATCGCGGTCACCGGACTGGCGGTGCTGGCGGGTGTCTATTTCCTCGCCGGAATCGCGCTGCTGCCGTTGCTCGGCATGGCGCTCGCCGCGGCGGTCGCTGTCGGCAGCGTATTGCCGCTGCGCGGGCGCTCGCTGCGCCGGTTACCCCTGCCTGTCTGGGGCATGGTGATCTCGCATTTCGGCGTAGCTGTGGCGCTATTCGGCATGGCGGCGGACAGCGCGTTCCAGCAGGAACGGCTGGTCGCGGCGCAAGTGGGCGAGACGGTCGAGGACGGACCGTGGCGGATCACGCTCGTCGGAGTAGAACCGGTCGCCGGGCCGAACTGGACCGCGCTCGAGGCGACTCTGGAAGCCAGCTACAAGGGCGGCGAGCCGCGCGTTCTCCATCCGCAAGCACGCAGCTTCTGGACGCCGCCGCAGGAAACCAGCGAGTCCGCGCTGCTGACTCGCTGGAATGGGCAACTCTACACCGTAATCGGAGGTGAGGCCGAGGGCGGGCGCTGGCAGCTGAGGCTATGGTGGAAGCCGTTCGTGACCTGGATCTGGTACGGCGGCGTCTTGATCGCGCTCGGTGGCGTGCTGGCGCTGGTCGGGCGACTGACCGGCGATCTCAAGCGCCGCAGCGCTCAAGCGCAGATCGCGTTGCGACGCGGGACGGCGGCGGCATGACCTGGTTCCGCTGGATCCTGCTGGCGCTGGCCGCCGGGCTGCTCGGGCTGTTCGCCTATAGGCTGAGCCAGCCAAAGAACGACTTCGTCCATAGCGCGATGATCGGCGAGCGAATTCCCGCTTTCGACTTGCCGCCGATCGTCGCGGATCGCCCCGGTCTGTCGAGCCGCGACCTCGCCGACGGCAAGCCGAAGCTCCTCAATGTCTTCGCCAGCTGGTGCGTCCCCTGCGCCGCCGAAGCGCCCAACCTCGCCAAGCTCGAAGCCGCGGGCGCGAACATCGTTGCGGTGGCGATCCGTGACCGGCCGGAGGACGTCGCGGCGTTCCTGCAGGCCTACGGCAACCCGTTCAGCCGCATCGGCAAGGACGACATCAGCGCGGTGCAGCTCTCGATCGGCTCGTCGGGCGTGCCCGAGACTTTCGTGATCGATGGCCGGGGCGTGATCCGCTACCAGCACATCGGCGACATCCGCGACAGCGACGTCTCGGTGCTGCTGGCGGAATTGCGAGAGGCGGGGGAGTGATCGCGCGGCTGCTCTTGGCGGTGTTGATCGCGCTGGCCGCGCCCGCCGCCGCCCAGGACTCGCTCCCGCCGGCCCCGTATGCCTACCGCCAGCTCGACGACCCTGCGCTCGAGGCCAAGGCGCAGGCGTTGATGGAAACGCTGCGCTGCCTCAAATGCCAGAGCCAGTCGATCGCCGACAGCGACGCGCCGATGGCCGGCGACATGCGCCACCAGGTCCGCACGCGCATCGCAGCGGGCGAGACGCCCGAGGAAGTGCGCGCATGGCTGGTCGAGCGCTATGGCGACTACGTCAGCTACAAGCCCGCGATGAGCGCGACGACTTGGCCCTTGTTCGCGATCCCGCTGGTGCTGCTCGGGCTCGTCGCGCTTGTCCTGCGGCGCCGGCTGGGGCGGGTGCGGTGAGCTGGATCCTGGCGATCATGTTGGCGCTGGCGGCGTTCGCGCTCGGCGCTTTCGTGTTCGGCGTAGCGCGGCGGGGGTGGACGACTCTCGCGGCGGCGCTGGCGCTGGGTCTTGCGGGTTACGCGATGCAGGCGACCCCTGGCGTGCCCGGCTCGCCGGCGGAGGACGTGCGGCAACGCGACCAGGCCGATTGGGCCTATGTCGACGCGCGCAAGGAGATGGTCGCAAACGCGGATCGATCGACCAGCAGCCAGATGATCGTCGCCGATGCGCTCGCCCGGCAAGGACAATACGCGAATGCCGCTGCGATGCTGCGTGAGGCGGTCAGGCGGAACCCGCGCGACGCCGAAGCCTGGCTCGCGCTCGGCAATGCGCTCGTCGAGCATGCCGACGGGGCACTTACGCAGCCCGCGCTGCTCGCCTATCGCCGTGCGGCCGAGCTCGACCCGGCGAGCGCCGGGCCCGGGAACTTCATCGGCTTCGCGCTGATCCGTCAGGGCCGGCTGATGGAAGCGCGCCAGGTGTGGCAAGCGACGCTCGAGTCCGCCGCTGCCGACGCGCCCGGCCGCGCCACGCTTGAGGGTCGGCTCGCGCGGCTCGATCAGATCATCGCCGGTGGAGGCAATGTCCCGCGGCAGAACGCGCCGAGTCGCTAGATTGCGGGTGCCTGTCGCCGCTGCTAAGCGCCGCGCGTCGCGCAAGTGAGTCGCGCCAGGGGCCGTAAATCCCGATGAGTTCACTACAAGGCGAACAGCGCACGTCGGCCAAGCTGAAGCTCGCGGTCGGTGCCATCGGCATCGTCTTCGGCGATATCGGTACGAGCCCGATCTACGCGTTTCGTGAAACCTTCGCCGGCCCGCATCCGCTGGCGATCGACAACTTGCACATCTTCGGCGTGATCAGCCTGATCTTCTGGTCGATGATGCTGATCGTCTCGGTTCAATACGTCGGCATTCTGATGAGCGCCGACAACAAGGGCGAAGGAGGCACGCTGGCCCTGGTCGCGTTGCTTTCGCGCAAGATCGGCACCGCGAAATTCGGCTGGCTGACCGTCATGCTCGGGGTCTTCGCGACGGCGCTGTTCTATGGCGACAGCATGATCACACCGGCCATCTCGGTGCTGTCGGCGGTCGAAGGGCTGACGGTGGTCGACCAGCGCCTGGAGCGCGTCGTCATACCCATCGCATTGGTGCTGCTGGTCGGGCTGTTCGTGCTGCAAAAACGCGGCACCACCAAAGTCGGCACGCTCTTCGCACCGATCATGCTGGTTTATTTTGCCACGCTCGCGGTGCTCGGAGTGATGCATATCGTGCAGATGCCATCGATCCTGATGGCGCTGAACCCATGGTACGCGGTGCAGTTCTTCATCACCGACCAGTGGCTGGCCTTCCTTGCGCTCGGCTCGGTGGTCCTGGCCGTGACCGGGTCGGAAGCGCTTTATTCGGACATGGGCCACTTCGGGCGCGGGCCGATGCGGCTGTCGTGGTTCTGGTTCGTGATGCCGTGCCTGCTGCTCAACTATTTCGGGCAAGGCGCGATGATCCTAGGCATGGGCGATGCCGCCGCGGCGGAGGCGATCGAGAATCCGTTCTTCTTTCTGGCTCCGGAAATGATGCGTCTGCCGCTGGTGTTTCTTGCGACCGCTGCGACTTTCATTGCCAGCCAAGCGGTGATCTCGGGCGCGTTCTCGGTCACGCATCAGGCGATCCAGCTCGGTTTCATCCCGCGCCTGTCGATCCTCCATACTCACCATGCACACCGCGGGCAGATCTACATTCCGGTCATCAATTGGCTGCTGTGCAGCGCCGTGATCGTGCTGGTGCTGTTCTTCCGTGATTCCTCGAGTCTCGCTTCAGCCTATGGCATCGCGGTGACCGGGGCGATGCTGATCGACACCTGCCTGATGGCGGTGCTGCTGCTGGCGGTATGGAAGTGGCGCTGGTGGCTGGCGGTGCCGGTCGTGCTGACGTTCTTTGTAGTCGATGGCGGCTATTTCGCCGCGAACGCGATGAAGATCCCCGACGGCGGCTGGTTCCCGCTGCTGGTCGGCGCGTTCGCGTTCACGCTCCTGACCACCTGGGCCAAGGGCCGCCGGTTGATGCGCGAGCGGATGAGCGAGATGGGCCTGCCGCTTGAGATCTTCGCCAAGTCGGCGCGCAACAGCGCCGCGCGCGTCCCCGGAACCGCGATCTTCATGAACTCGGGCGCCCATGGCACGCCTTCGGCGTTGCTGCATAACATCAAGCACAACAAGGTGCTGCACGAACGGGTCGTGGTGCTGACCGTTCAGATCGCAGAAGTGCCCTATGTCGATCCCGAAAACCGGTTCGAGATGAGCGAGATGGGTGACGGGTTCTATCGCGTCGTGCTGCACTACGGCTTCATGGAGGAAACCGACGTCCCCGCGGCGCTCAAGGACATCGCCAAGTGCGGCGCGCCCTTCGAGATGATGCAGACCAGCTTCTTCCTCTCGCGCCAGACGCTGATCACCTCCAAGCATCCCGGCATGGCGATCTGGCGCGAGAAGCTGTTCGCCTGGATGATGCGCAACTCGGCGACGCCGATGGAGTTCTTCCGCCTGCCGACCAACCGTGTCGTCGAGCTCGGCAGCCAGGTGGAGATCTAGGCGGCCGGGCGCCTTCTTAGCGGCACGACGTTCGACGGGATCGGTGGCGCGGGCGTTTCCAGCAAGGCCTTGAGCAGGGTATCGTCGAGCGCGGCTTCGAAGGCGAGGCCGAGCGAACCCTTCTTGACCCATTTCAGCCGCGCCGCGATTGGACCCCCGTCGCACAGCCACAATTGAACCGGCTCGGTCTTGGTTACCCCGATCGAGCTGCCGCGCAGCCTGCAGCCATTGGCGCTGAGATCGGTGATCAGCACTTCCTCGACCGATCGCTCGCCGACCTGGCATTTGCCGGGAATGACGACCGTCGCCCGCGGGCCGGTCCGGAGCATGTCGGTGCGCGGGAGAATCTTGGGTCGCTTTCTGGGCATGAAGCGACGCTAGGGGCCTATACTTAAGGATCTCTTGTGCGATCGAGACAAATGAGCATGGTTACCGCGTTTTCAGGGTAAACCTCGGCAACGCGATCTTAACCCTGGCGCCGCAACCTGCCGGCATGGTCTCGAACCGGGTCGCCCAAGCACAATTGCCGATCGAACGCCGCGCTCTCGGCCGCGCGCGCACGGATTGCCCGGTGCGGTTACAGACTCCTGGCGGGACCTGGCACGGCCGCCTCTGGGACCTCTCCGAAGCGGGCGCCGGCCTGCAGGTCGAGAAGCCGCCTGCCCAAGGCGCCATCGCCCTGATCTCGTGGCAAGCGAACGAGCTGTTCTGCCGCATCGTCTGGGTTGCCGACGACAAGTGCGGTGTCCTGTTCGAGAAGCCGATACCGAGTTCCGTGGTGCTCGAAACTCTCGGCGAGCCCGAACCCGAGGCCGAAACGGATCCCGGTCCGGCGGCGAGCGTGCACAACATTCCGATTGGCAGGCGGCGCTCGCGGTTGCGGATCGCCGACGACGGCTAAACGGAAAGAGGCGTCCCGAGTACGGAACGCCCCATCGCGAATATGTCCTTACCCCTCAACCGAGGTTGGCACTGACCATCGCATAGAGCATCGGCAGCGACAGCAGCACGTTGGTGCGGCTCGCCGCCAGCGCAATTGGCGCGGCCTTGGCCTTGGCTTCGTCGCTTGCTTCGACCAGGCCGAGGATCTTCTTCTGCGCCGGCCAGATCACGAACCACACGTTGAACGCCATGATCGCCGCCAGCCACATCCCGATGCCGATCAGGTTGACCCCGTCGGCGCCGTTGCCCTGGAAGGTCAGCGCGTCGGCGCCGTAGCCGTTGTGGAACGCGATGGTGAGGCCGGTCAGCACGGTCAGCAGCGCGCCGTAACGGAAGAAGAACAGCACGCTCGGTGCGATGAAGCCGGTGACACCCTTCTTCAGCTCGGCCGGGACCTTTGGCATCGTCGGGACCTGCACGAAGTTCAGGTAGTAGAGCAGCCCGATCCATACGATGCCGAAGAACAGGTGCAGCCAGCGGAACACGTCATCGACGATCGAACGAGCGTCCTCCCCGGTCCACCCGGTGAAGAGCGCGATCAGCACGATCGCCAGCACCAGACCGGTCGCCAGCACGAGATGCAGATTGCCGAAGAATTTCCCCATGGCACTTCCCCTGTTGTTCGCTCGATCGCCGTTTACCGCCAAGCGGGGCCTTGCGACAAGCGCCGTCAGCCGGTTGGCGGGGGAGTAGTTTCCTCTTCCTTGGCGCCTTCCGTGGTAAGTCCGTGGCGCAGCAGCATCGGCAGCTGGGTGAAAGTGAACAGGAACGAGAGCGGCAGGAACAGCCACAGCTTGGCGGCGAGCCAGGATTCGAAGCTGATCGCGTAGATCAGCGCGGTGTTGAGCACCGCGAGGAACAGGAAGAACAAGCCCCAGTTGAACGACAGCCTGAGCCAGCCTTCGTCGGACAAGCCCTCGAACGCGGCCTCGAGCAGGATCTTGAGCAGCGCCTTGCCCCTCAGCCACCCGCCAATCAGCAGCACGCCAAAGCCGACGTAGATGATCGTCGGCTTCCACTGGATGAAGCGCTCGTCCTGGAAGTAGACCGTCAGCGCTCCGAACCCGACGATCAGCACCGTCGACAGCCACAGCATCGGCGAGACCTTGCCGAGCCGCCAGCGCGAGATCGCCAACGCCGCGAGCGCCGCGACGATGAACGCACCCGTGCCGCGGATGACCGCAAGGATTTCTCCCGCGGCGTCCTCGCCGTCGGGCTTGTACCAGCGATAGGTCAGGAAGAAGATCAGCAGCGGGCCGTAGTCGACGAGGACGTTGATCCAGCCGGACTTGGCTTTTTTCGGTGCGGGTGAGGACTGGCCCATATCAGGCATCGGCCTCTCCCGGGAGTGCGACGGGCCTGACACAGATCGCCGCCTTTCCGCCTTGTGACCTTCGGGAATTTGCATTCTTGCTCAAATACTTGGAGCCGATTGGTAATCCTCTATCCGTGACCTTCCGCGCTGGGGCCGTCAGGCTTACGGCGGCGCGCGAACGATGACCGAGGGTGATCGTGCAGAAAATGCCGGGGGCCAGAATCATCGACGCCTTCTGCCAAGCGCGAGCCGTGTAGGAAAATGGTTTGTGTCTGCATCGCCAGTAGCCGCCAGCGGCAAGCAGGGTTGCACGGTTACGCCACCCCAGCGATCACGCGTGCGACGAGATCGGGGTCGAATGGACGCAAGTCGTCGATCTTCTCGCCGACGCCGATCGCGTGGATCGGCAAGCCGTACTGCTCGGCCGCGGCCACCAGCACGCCGCCGCGCGCGGTGCCGTCGAGCTTGGTCATGATCAGGCCGGTGACGCCCGCAACCTCGCGGAAGACGTCGATCTGGGACAACGCGTTCTGGCCGTTGGTGGCGTCGAGCACGAGCACCACGTCGTGCGGCGCCTCGGGATTGAGGCGGCCGAGCACGCGGCGGATCTTGGCCAGCTCGTCCATCAGCTCGCGCTTGTTCTGCAGCCGCCCGGCGGTGTCGACGACCAGCGCGTCGATGCCGGTGTCGGTCGCGCGCTTGACCGCGTCGAACACGATGCTCGCCGGATCGCCCCGTTCTGGACCGCGCACGATGTCCACGCCGATCCGCTCGGCCCAGACCGCGAGCTGGCCGATCGCGGCGGCGCGGAAGGTGTCGCCGGCGGCGAGCAGGACGCCGTAGTCGTCCTCCTGGAACAAGTGCGCGAGCTTGGCGATCGTGGTGGTCTTGCCGCT
>CBHCZH010000112.1:0-12070 GCA_965977975.1 uncultured bacterium | reverse complement strand
TAGTCTAACAGGGACTGTCACACCCTCGACGGGCATTGTCAGCGGACCGCACAAAGGATCCGCGATACCTCCCGCCGCGAGAAACAGTCGCGGATGGGGGAAATTTCGCATGTCGTATTCGTTGGGGCGTCGCTCGTTGGCGGCGCTGGCGGTGTCCGTGCCGCTTGCCATGGCCACGCCGGCAATCGCGCAGCAGGATCAGGCGCAAGCCGAACAAACTTACCGGACGCTCGCGCCGCAAGCCGGCGAGCGCGCCGGCGATCCGGCGTTCGACTACGCGCTCGGCATCGCCGCGCTCGACGCCGGCCGCTACGGCGAGGCGATCATCGCCCTGCAGCGCGTGCTCGCGGTCCAGCCGGACAACGCTCAGGCCCGTGCCGAGCTAGCCCGCGCCTATGCGCTGGCCGGCGACATCGACACCGCGCGCGAAGAATTCGCGACCGTGGTCGACGATCCCAGCCTGCCCGATCCGGTTCGGCAACGCTTCACGGGGTTCGTCCGCCAATTCGACCGCGCGATCTCAGGCGGCGGCAGCGACGTCTCGGGCTTCCTCGACGCGCGGGGCGGCCACGATTCCAACATCAACAGCGCCACCGATCTCACCACGGTGACGATCCCGCTGTTCGCTTTCCTGGGACCCGGCACGCTCGGCGCCGGCGCACGCGCGCAGGACGATGAGTTCTACGAGCTCGCCGGCGGCGTGTCGGGCGTCACCGCGGTCGGCCGGCAGGACCGGCTGTTCGCCTCCGTGCTCGGTAATTGGCGCGACAACTTCGACAGCGCCGCGTTCGACACGGCGAGCCTCACCGGCACCGCCGGCTACGCCCACACTTTCGCCAACCGCGATGTGATCTCGCTGTCCGCGCAGGCGCAGCAATTCTGGCTCGGCGGCGATGCTTACCGCAGCGCGGTCGGCGCGGTCGCGCAGTACACCCGGCTGCTGCCGCGCGGCCGCGCGCTGACTCTCGCCGCGCAGTACAACCGGCTCAACTTCGACAACCAGCCGCTGCTCGACGCCGACCGATATGCGCTCGCCCTCGGGTACGTAACGCGCGTGCTTTCCGCCAACATCAGCGGCGGCCACGAGGAAACGCGCCGTGCGGCGGGCGATGCCTATTCGAACACGTTCGGGACGGCCAGCATCGGCGCCGAGGTTCCGGTGACCGGCCGGGTCGCCGTGGTCGCCGGCGCGGCCTTCGACTTGCGCCGTTACGACGCGCCGGATGCGCTGTTCCTGGTCGAGCGCGAGGATGAGCGAGTCGATCTCCAGGCCGGCCTCAAGGTCGCGTTGATCGACGGCCTGTTCCTCCAGCCGCGTGCTTCGTGGACCCGGAACTGGAGCAACATCCCGCTCTACGACTACGACCGCTGGACCGTCTCGGCCGGCATCCGCTTCGAATTCTGAGCCTCGCACGGGAGACCCCGACATGACCTTCACTCACTTCCGCCCCGCGCGCCCTGTCCCGGCGCTGCTGCTGTCCGCCTCGGCACTTGCCATCGCCACTCCCGCCGCAGCGGCCGAGATCGTGTTCGCGACCGACCGCACACTGGAGGTCGAGACCGGCGAGAGGACCAGCCAGATAAGCGGCCTCACTCAGCTCCGTCTCGATACGGGTGCGGTGCTGTCGTTCGTCGACAGCGCCGAATACCGCCTCAACGCCGACGGTTCGGTGGACCTTTACGCGGGCACGGTGACGGTCGCAGGCGCCGATGGAGCGGAGACGGTGATCCGCATGCCCGATGGCGTCGAAGGTCGCGTGAGCGGCGGGGCGGCGGCAAGCTTTAGCGTCGGCGCAGACGGCCTGTCGCGCGGCCACGCCCTGACCGGCAACGTTACGGTACAGATCGCCGGCAACTCGCGCAGCTTCGAAGCCGGCGAGCTGTGGGCCGCCGATGACGATCGCTTGCGGCAGGTGGTATCCAATGGTTCGGCAGCGACGCCTGACGAAGGCGAAGTCGCCGTTGCGGACATGGAGCAAGGCGGGCCGCTCGCCGCCGCCGAGAACGGCCTGCCGGTCTCGCTGGGCGATGCGCTGGCCGCGGCCGGGGCCTCGGGCGATGTGCTGGCGGCCGCGCGCCGGGTCGAAGCGGCGGCCGGAAATCCGGATCTGGCGACTTTCCCGACCGGGGATCTGGCGATGCTCGTCAGCTATTCGGTACAGCTGCAGAACGCCTACGGCGGCCAGGCCTTCCCTGGGGCCCAAGCGGACGTGATCCGCGCCTATCTGGGCTTCCTCGCCGACGGCGGCGCGGGCGCGAACTTTTTGACCGCATACAGCGGCATCCTGGTCCAGTATCTCGATCTGCTGCGCGCCGGCGCGCTGCCGTCCTCGTTCGAGGGCGCGAGCGTGGCCGACATCAACGCCTTCATCGGCTATGCCGGCCGCACCAGCGGGTTCGGCTCGCTCTCGGCCCAGAACCGCGCGCTGATCGACGCCTATCTCGCGTTCCTGACCAACGGCGGCGAGCCAGACCTGTTCGTGCGGTCGTACACCGATCTCATCACCGCCTACTTCGCATTCCTGCGGGCCGGCGGCGACCCGCTCGACTTCCAGGGCGCGAGCCAGCAGACCTTGGCGGCGTACATCGGCTTCCTTTCGCAGAGCGGCCTCTCGGCGCAGCTTTCGGCCGCCGACCGCGCGCTGATCCAGGCCTACCTCGCGAATGGCGGGCTCGCCTTCACCAGCCAGTACCGCGCGGCGCTCGACACCTATTTCGCCTTCCTCAACGCGGGCAATCTGCCGAGCGACTATACCGGCCTCGATGCCGCGACGTTACGCGCCTATCTCGAAGCGCTGCAATCGACCGGGCTGTTCGACCAGGTGCTCGGCGCGCGGGCGGAGTTCTACGCCGCGTTCCTCGCCCACTTGCGCGCCGGCGGCGCGATCGACGCGTTCGCAGGGCTCAATGCCAACATCTTCGCCGGCTATTCCACGCAGCTCGCGGCTTACTATGAGTTCCTGCTCCAAGGCGGCCAGCCGAGCCAGTACACGCTGCTGACCCAGCAGCAGATCGCCGCTTATCTCGCGGCGCTCCAGGCGGCCGGCGCGAGCGGGGTGTTCCTCGACGACCTCGCCGAGTTCTACTCGGGCTATTTCGCCTATCTCAACGGCGGCGGCGATCCAGACTTCTACACTGGGCTGCCGGCGCTCAACCTGCCGGGCTTCGCCGACGCACTCAACGCTTACGCGGCGTTCCTCGCCGGCGGCGGGCTGCCGAGCGGGTACACCGCGGCCGACCTCGAGACCCTGGCGCAGTACATCGACGCACTCGCCCGCTCGGGCCAGCTCGCCGCGCTGCTTGGCGCCAATGCGGACCTGCTCGAAGCCTACTTCGAGCACCTTGCCGCGGGAGGCGCAGTCGACCGGTTCGCGGGGCTTCCCGTCTACGCAACTTACGTCACCGCTCTGCAGGCCTACTACGCCTATCTCGATGGTGGCGGCCTGCCGGCGGGCTACACGGCGCTCAGCCAGGCACAGATCCAGGCTTACCTCGCAGCGCTCGCCGCGGCGGGCGGCTTCAACGCCCAGCTCGGCACCCTGTCCGACTTCTTCACCGCTTACTACGCGTTCGTTGCGGCTGGCGGGAACCCGGCGAACTTCGCCGGCCTGCCGGTCTATGCCGACTATCAGGCCGCGCTCGAGGCCTATTACGCGTTCCTCGCCGGGGGCGGCCTGCCTTCGGCCTACACGCTGCTCACCCAGGCGCAGATCCGTGCCTATCTCGAAGCGCTGAGCGGCGCCGGAATCCTCACCGCGCAATACACCGGCGAGCAGCTCGAATTCATCCTCGCGCTGCTGACCTACCTGCAAACCGGCGCCGATCCCGACGATTTCGCCGAGCTGCCGGTCAACAACCAGCCCGCAACCCTGTTGGCCGGGGCCAACGTGTGGATCTTCAGCAACGAGGGCGGCCGCGTCGGCCCCGCCCCGACGGCGGATGTCGCCGACAGCGGCCAGATCAGGCGCACCGACTACAACGGCGGCACCGTGGTCAGCTACGATTACACCGGCCCAGGCAACATCTTGCGCGAGCACGGCCGGGCGGGGAACAACGTCGCCTGGACCCGCTACGAGCGCGGCGACGCCGGCTTCGGGATCACCAACCAGAACGTCCACCTGCTGATCGGCAGCCCGGCCACGCACCTTCCGGCGAGCGGCACCGTGGACTACAAGCTTATCGGCGGTACCGCGCCGACCAACTCCTTCGCACCGGCGGGCGAGATCGGCTCGTTCACCGGCGATCTCGCGGTCGCTTTCGGTGCTACGCCCAAGGTCGGGCTCGAGTTCGACGTCCATGTCGGTACGCGGGGCTGGCACGCCGAGACGCCGGGCGGCGCGGCGGGCGCGGCGACCGGTGGGCTTGCGGTAGGCTCGACAATGACCTTCCAGCACCTCGACCTGACGCGCAGCGGCATCGCCGGCAACGCCTGCACGGGCTACTGCAACGTCCAGGTCTACGGCGGACTGTTCGGCGCCGGTGCGGCTAACGCGGGCTTCCAGTACTTCATCGACGATCAGTCGAGTGGCGGCCGTTCCTACGTGAACGGCACCGCAGTGTTCGGCACGACCGGCACCGAGCTAACGCGGATCGGCACGATGCCCGCAGGGGGCTCCGAGGTTCGGGAAGGACAGCGTTTCGCCTATGCCAATCCCCTGATCGGCGACGATGCCTACGCCAGCGTCCAGGTCACTTACGACGGCAACGGAATCCCGATCGGCTATCGGGAATCGGCCGACGAGACGCTGTCGCTCGGCACCCTCGAACTGTTCGATGAAGGTTCGGCCGGCGGGGTCGTAGCCTGGGCCCGCTGGGCCGATGGAACGCCGTCCGGCAACTATTACGGCTCGGCCCCCGAGGCGGTCGGCCCGGCTGGCGGTTACCACGTCGTCGCCGGAGCGCCGCTGACCAATATGCCGGCGAGCGGTACGGTCCGTTACGATCTCGTCGGCTTCACTCAGCCTACACGCCATACCGAGGACGTTACTACCGGCTCGGTGAGCGGCGGCGCCGCGGTCGTGTTCGGCGCCGCGCCCAAAGTGGCGCTCGACCTCACCGTGACCAGCGGGGCCGACAGCTTCGCGATGTTCACCGCCGGCCGGCTCGACGACCCCGGCCAGAGCACGCTGGCATTGGCGAGCAACGGGCTGTTCCAGTCGGGTGCCAGCTCGCCGGCGGTGATACTACAAACTTCGTCGTCATTCTGCGCACCCGGCTGCGCCACCTTCGTCGAGGGCTTCCTGGCCGGCGATGGAGCCAGCCACATGGGCCTCAGCTACTCGATCCGGTCCAATGGCATTCCGAACCGATTCATCGACGGAACGGCGGCATTCGAGGCGGCCGCTTCGGCCCCCCAAGTCGCCACGGGAAGCTACACCGACCAGCGCCTGCTTCACCTGACCTACGCGACTTTCGACACGCAATACCATTCGACCGTGACTTACGACGCGAACGGAGTGATCACGTCGTGGACGCGTGACAACGGCTCTCTCAACAGCGTGGGCCAACCCGGACCCGCAGCCGAAAGCGGCGGCATCGACGATGCTATTGGCTGGTCGCGCTGGCTCGATACCAGCAACTTCGCCAGCAACGCGCCCAACCTCGCCAACACCGGGCGGCATTTGGTCTCCGGCACTCCCGCGACGAACCTGCCGGCTTCGGGCACGGTCGCTTACGAGTTGATCGGTCAGACCAAGCCGACCGACCGCGCCGGTAACCTGGAGCCGGGGGATTTCACAGGAACCCTGGCGGTCGACTTCGCTACCCGCAAGGTCGGGTTCGACTTCAACGTCGCGATCGATACTTACGGCTGGAACATGAAGACCACAGGCGGGAGCGCCAACCCCAACGACGGGGGATACGACATATCGCTCGGCAACGGCTTCGCGGGTACCCCGGTCGTGACGGGCACCACGGCGGCGAGCTGCACGACGACTTGCTTCGGTTCAGTCGAGGGCGCGCTGTTCGGCGCGGGAGCGAGCCATGTCGGCGCGGGTTACATGATCAGCGACGCGGCGACGGGCGTGATCGTGAGCGGCGTGGGCGCTTTCGGCCGGCCATAACCGGTTCCGCGGCGGAATGGGAAGGCGGGCGCGGGGAACCCGCGCCCGCCTTGCTGCATTCGATCACAAGCCGACGACGCCGCCATCGTTTCTGGTGATCGCGACGACGGCCGAGCGCGGCCGGCCCGAGGCATTACCCGTCTGGCTCTGCGGCCAGTTGCTGCTCGGTGTCGCAGCGTCTCCGCCTTCGCCGGGGTGCTGGATGCCGACAAACAGCGTGCGTCCATCGGGAGTGCTGTCGACACCGGTGATTTCGCACTCCTTCGGACCGACGAGGAAGCGCTTGAGCGTCGCCGCCGTCGCCGACGCGCCGACGCGCGTGACTTGAGTGGCCGTTGCGCCGCCGGCACCGACATTCGTGATTGTCCGAGTGCCGCCATCGCCTACCAGGCCGGGGAGCGCCGCGAGCATCATGCAGTTCGTCACATCGGTGAAAGCACCGTCGTCGGTCTGGATCCATAGGAGCGGCTTGACCTGGCCGGCGGGGTTCTGCGGCCGCGCGAACCACAGGCCGTCGGGGCTCGAGAAGTCGTTGTCGGCGGTAAGGCCCGAGAGGTTGACGTTAGCCGGGTCGGCTTGCGCCGAATCCGCGCCGAACAGGTAGATGTCCCACGCGAAGCCGGTCGCGGCCGGGTTGTCGCCCGTCTCGCGCAGCCGGACGATGTGTCCGTTCGGATTGCCGAACTGGTTCGAGGCGCCTTTCGGATCGTTGTAGTGGCGCGGGTTGGCCGCGTCGGTGCCGGCAAGCGGGCGGTTCGAGGCGTTGTTGTTGGTCAGCGTGAGATAGATTTCGCCGGTTACCGGATTGACCGCGGTCCATTCGGGCCGGTCCATCGGAGTGGCGCCGACCGCATCCGCGGCGAGGCGGGTATTGACCAGAATGTCCGCCTGACTGGCGAAAACGTATTCTGGTTCGACGCCGACCGCCGGACGGTTCGGCACGCTGCCGAAGACCAGCGGAAGCCAGGCGCCCGTACCGTCGGCATTGAACTTCGCGACATAGAGCGTGCCGGAATCGAGGTACTTGTCGCCTATGGCAAGGCGATTAGCGGCTTGCGCGTCGGCAGGGTTCCAGGAGGCGCTCGAAACGAACTTGTAAAGGTATTCGCGCCGGGCGTCGTCGCCCATGTAAACCGCGACCTTCTGGCCGCTGGTCAGCTTGCCGAGCCATGCGCCCTCATGCCCCATGCGGCCGAGCGCGGTACGCTTCCGCGGCACGCTGTTCGGATCGTAGGGATCGATCTCGAGAACCCACCCCATCGTGTTCGGCTCGTTGCGATAGTCGGCGGTGGCCGAAGCACCGGTGGCGCGGGCGTCCCAGCGGAGGAAGCGCGAATCGCCGCCGGGCACAGTCGACCAGGCGTTGTTCCCCGTACCGCCGGTGACGCCATAGCGCCGGAGCGCGGTCAGCTCGCGCGCAGTACGAACGGCATCGTCGCCTTTACGGCGGAAGTAGCCTGCCCAGTTCTCCTCGCAGGTCAGATTGGTGCCCCACAGGGTGTGGCCGTTGGCGCAGTTGTTGATCGTGCCGCGGCCCGTGGTGCCATCGGTCGAGAAGGCCGTCTTGAGGAAATCGCTGCCCCGCGCCGGCCCGTTGAACACGACCGGCGTGTTGGGCGTGATGCGGCGGTTGAAAGCACTGTTCTGGACGTAGCTCCACTGGCGGTTGCCGGCATCGCGGTATTCCACGATCGACACGCCGTGGGCTTCGATCTCCTTGATCGCCTCGGCTTGCGGTCGCGGGGCCGGGCTCGGCCCGTTCGGATGCAGGTACTGCTCGCTGATGTTCTCGTGGTTCTGGACCAGCAGCCCGCGCGTCGAGCTGTCGTCGTCGCGCGCGCCGGCGGCATTGAGGCCGTAGTAGTAGAGCGCGTCGCCATGATCGCCGATACGCTGGGCGAAGCTGGCATCGGTCCCGTTGTTCGCATAAGCCGCGACGCTCGCTGCGATCGGATCGCCGAGACGGGTCATCACGGTCACGCTGTAACCCGCCGGCACGGTCACCACGTCGTTGAGGTTCTTCGCCACCGGGGCGAAGCCGAGCACGGCCGGCGTCACCGTGACGGTCGTGTTCTGCGCCGAGGACTGGCCGTTGGCGCCGGTCGCCTGGAAACGGAATTCGAGCTGCGTGGAGCCCGCGACCGCCGGGGCGATGAAGGTCGCGACATTCGTGTTCGCGCCGCTCAGTTGTACGGGCGGGCCTCCGACCTGGCTCCATTGCACCCCGGTCGCAGTCCCGGCTCCTTGAGTGCCGGTCAAGGTGACGACGTTGCCGGAGCTCGCCGTTCCGCTGCTGCCGGCAGCGACGAAGAAGGCGCCGAGGCCGTTGCCGCCGCCGAACACGTCCAAGTCGCAGGCGGCGAGCAGCGACGTGCCGAGAAAGGCCGCGGACGACGCGCCGAGCCCGCGGAGCAGGGTCTGGCGCCGCGAATACCGCTCGTCGACGATCGAGGCGAGATCGCGATTGCCGGTCAGATTGGTATCGGTGTCGCCATCCGAATAGGCGTGCTGAAAGTCGTCGTCCCGCATGGAAGCCTCCCGTTTTGATGAGTTCGGAAAGGCGGCCTATCCGGCGAATATTTCGCGCAAATGCGATTCGGGTGACCGGCCGGTGTCACGCTTGTGACCGGCGGGGAGACTGTCTCCGAACAGTCTCAAATCTGAGCGCAAGCTGTCACATTAATGGTGCAAACGAGCGAAGCTAGGAACGCAACACAGGGAACATCCCCATGCTTCTTGGCTACGAAGACGCGCTCGTCGGCAATACCGCGGCGGGCTCGCTCTTTCCCCGGCTCGTCCCGCGCGAACCCGACATCCCCGAACGCCCCGCCGAAGATCGGCGCAAGTTCAGGACGATCTGGATCAGCGACATCCATCTCGGTACCAAGGGGTGCAACGCCGCGATGCTGATCGACTTCCTCGACAGCGTCGATAGCGAAATCATGTACCTGGTCGGCGACATCATCGACGGCTGGCGCCTCAAGAAGCGGCCGTACTGGCCCACCTCGCATAACGACATCGTCTGGCGCATCCTCAAGCGCGCGAAGCGCGGCACGCGGATCGTCTACATCCCCGGCAACCACGACGAGATGATGCGCCAGTTCTCGGGCATGAACTTCGGCGGGGTGGAGATCGCCCGCGCCGCCTTCCACACTACCGCGGATGGACGCCGCCTGATGGTGCTGCACGGCGACGAGTTCGACACGGTCATGCTCGCGCACCGCTGGCTCGCGTTCGTGGGCGATGCGCTCTACCACCTGCTGATGGGCGTCAACCGCTGGGTAAACGCGGTGCGCGATCGGCTCGGGCTGCCGTACTGGTCGCTTTCGAAGGTCGCCAAGCACAAGGTCAAGAACGCCGTCGAGTTCATCTCGCGCTACGAGGAAGTGGTCGCGCGCGCCGCGGCAGAGCGCGGCGTCGACGGGGTGGTATGCGGCCACATCCACACGGCCGAGATCCGCGATTGGGGCGGCGTGACCTATTATAACGACGGCGATTGGGTCGAAGGCTGCACCGCTTTGGTCGAGCATTTCGACGGCACGATGGAAGTGCTCCACTGGCCTGAGGAAATGGCTCGCCGCGCAGCCCAAACGGCCGCTTCCGCCGAATACCTTCAGGTGAAAGCGGCATGAGGATCGCGATCGTCACCGACGCCTGGGCGCCGCAAGTCAACGGGGTCGTCCGCACACTGACCGCGCTGCGTGGCGAGCTCGAGCGGCGTGGCCACCGGGTCGAGGTCATCGCGCCGGACCGGTTTCGCTCGATCCCGTGCCCGAGTTATCCGGAGATCCCCCTGTCTTTGGCGCGCGCACGGTCGATCGCGGCGATCATGAACCAGTTCGGCCCGGACGCCGTCCACATCGCCACCGAAGGGCCGCTAGGCCTGGCCGCGCGGCGCCATTGCATCGCCACGGGGCGTGCGTTCACGACCGCCTACCACACGCATTTTCCGGACTATCTGGCCAAGCGCACGCGGCTGCCGGCGAGTGTATTCTGGCCGTTGATCCGCCGCTTCCACCGACCCTCGGCAGGCATCCTCGTCGCCACCGAAAGCGTCGCCGCGCAGTTGCAGGCACAAGGCCTGACGCAGACTCGGCCATGGAGCCGGGGTGTGGATCTCGATCAGTTTCGTCCGGACATCGGACCGCCGGAGCTGTTCCGCTCGCTCGCAAGGCCGATCCAGCTCTACGTCGGTCGGGTCGCGGTCGAGAAGAACATCGAAGCCTTCCTTACCGCTGAGCATCCCGGCACCAAAGTGGTGGTCGGCGATGGCCCCGCCCTTGCCGGCCTCAAGGCCCAGTTTCCCGCGGCGCATTTCCTGGGCAAGCAGTCCGGCGAAGCGCTGGCCGCCTGCTACGCCGGCGCGGATGTAATGGTTTTTCCGAGCCATACCGACACATTCGGCCTGGTCATGATCGAGGCGCTGGCCTGCGGTACGCCGGTCGCAGCATTCCCGGTGGCGGGTCCGCTCGACGTGCTCGACGAAGCTTCGGGGGCGATGGATGGCGATCTCTCCGCCGCCATCCGGCGGGCGCTGCGCCTCGATCGCGAGCGTTGCCTGCGCCGCGGCCGCAGCTTCAGCTGGGCACGAAGCACAGACCAGTTCCTTGCCGCGCTGGTTCCCGATCCGCACCCCGTCCCGGCGGCTTGACGCAGATTTCGCTGTCACAGACTGGCCAATTCCTGTCACAAGAGTGCAATCGAGCTGATGCATCGGTAGCCTTTTCGGCAGATCAGCCAGGGACCTTATGGACGCCGTCGTGCCCAATCCGGACGCTCCGCCGGAAATCCAGTCCGAGGAACGCTACTTCAACCGCGAGCTGAGCTGGCTGTCGTTCAACGAGCGAGTGCTGGCCGAGGCCCGCAACGACGACTACCCGCTGCTGGAGCGGCTGCGCTTCCTCTCTATCTCCGGCAGCAATTTCGACGAGTTCATGATGATCCGCGTGGCCGGTCTCGCCGGCCAGGTACGCAGCGGGGTCGAGCGGCTTTCGATCGACGGCAAGACTCCGACGCAGGAACTGGCGGCGATCGGCAGCCGGATCCGCGAGCTCGAAGCCACGCAACAGGCGACGTTGTCCGACTTGACCGAGCTGCTTGCCCGGCAAGGCATCCACCTCGCCGCCGAGCAGCCGCTCGATGCGGCAGCTGAGAAATGGCTCAAGCAGTACTTTCTCGATCACATCTTGCCGGTGATCACGCCGCAGGCGATCGATCCCGCGCATCCGTTCCCCTTCGTCGCGAACCTCGGCGTCGGCGCCCTGTTCAACCTGACCCGCGTTGCCGACGGCAGCCGGTTGGTCGAGATGGTGCTGATCCCGAACATCATCCCGCGCTTCGTCCGCATGCCCGGCGACGAGGCGGTCTATATCTCGATCGAGCGGCTGGTATGCCGCTTCGCGCCGCTGCTGTTCCCGGGGTTCCGCGTCGATGGCGATGGGACGTTCCGCGTCCTGCGCGACAGCGACATCGAGCTCGAGGAGGAAGCGGAGGACCTGGTCCGCTATTTCCGCACGGCGATCCAGCGAAGGCGGCGGGGCAAGGTGGTGCTGCTCGAGCTCGACGACGACTTCGACCCCGAGGCGGAAGCCCTGCTGCGCGCTCAGCTCGGGCTGGAAGAAGCCCTCGTCACCAAGACCGGTGGCTTGCTGGGGATAAGCTCGCTCGCCGAGATTGTCGGCGAGGATCGACCCGACCTCAAGTTCGCGCCGTACGCCCCGCGCTATCCGGAACGCATCCTCGAGCACGACGGCGATTGCTTCGCGGCGATCCGCGAGAAGGACATCGTCATCCACCACCCTTACGAGAGCTTCGAGGTCGTGGTCGATTTCCTCCGCCAGGCCGCGGCCGACCCGGCCGTGGTTTCGATCAAGCAGACGCTCTATCGCGCCGGCAACCAGTCGCCGGTGATCGCCGCGCTGATCCAGGCTGCCGAGGCGGGCAAGTCGGTCACTGCCGTGGTCGAGCTCAAGGCCCGCTTCGACGAGGAACAGAACCTCAAGTGGGCG
>CBHCZH010000111.1:0-12072 GCA_965977975.1 uncultured bacterium | reverse complement strand
TTCGGCCAGGTTGACCGGTCCCCCGACCCGAGGGGGTGGGGTTTGGGGTGGGGGAGTGCGCCGCAGGCGCGCGTCAACGTTGACGCCGAGCACCCCCACCCAACCCTCTCCCACAAGGGGGAGGGCCCTTGCGGATGAAAGTTGCCGTTCGCGCATCAGAAGTTCGACAAAATCGTGAGGCTGCGGCTGTCGAGCGGCTTGCCTTCGCGCTGGAGCTGCAGCTCGCGGGCGCGCAGCTTCCTCTGCTCGTCGATCAGGAACGCGTGGATCGCCCTGACCTGATCCGGCTTCAGCAGATCGTCGAAGCGCGGCATGCCGTTGGGCAGGAACAGGCCTTCGAGCACGATCTGCTCGAACGCCTCGTGCCGGGCGCGGTCGAGCCGTCGCAAGTCGGGCAGCGGCGCGCGCGGCTGGTTTGAGTGGCAGATCGAGCAGTTCTCGGTGAACAGCGCCGATCCCATCGCGATCATCGCCGGAGTCACGCCGGGCAGCTGCGCGGGTGGCTCTGGCGCCGGCTCAAGCTGGGGTAAGTCATCGGGCACCGGCACTTCGCCACCGCCGATCTTGAACACCAGCAGCCGGTTGGCGTTGCCTTTCGCATAGGCGGCCGCATAAGGCGGCACGAAGCCCCAGCCGCCCCCGCCCCAGCCGGTCTGCACCGCGACGTATTGCACGCCGTCCACGCGATAGGTCATTGGCGCGGCGAGGATCGAGCTGCCGGTTTCGATGGACTTGAGAATCTCGCCGGTTTCGGCATCGCGCACGATCAGCTTCCCCGCCAGCGTGCCGTGGATCACGAGACCGCTTTCGGTAGCGAGCACACCGCCGCGATCCTGCCAGCCGTCGAAATCGGCTGCCCACTTCGTCTTACCGGTCAGCGGGTCGATCGCGCGGATCTGCGACGAATAAGGCTGGTCGAGCACTTGCCGCCACTGCGGCAGCGCCTTGATCGCCGCCTGCATCGGCGGCGGCAGCGTCGCGGCCGCGGCCTCGAGATCGGCGGTGAAGATCAGCGCCGCGGCCGGGTTGAGGAATTTCTCGTGGTGCGGCGGGTTCTCCTGCCCGGGCGGGATGAACATGAGATTCCCCATGTCGACCACGCTGGCGAAGTAGAGATTGCGTCCCGGATCGTAGGCTGCCGGATGCCAGTTGCGCGCGCCCGAGCTTGCCGGGAAGACGATCTTCGGGCCGGTCGAATAGTCGGAGAACTCGGGCGTCAGCCTGGGCTTGCCGGTTTCGAGATCCCACCCGCTCGCCCAGCTCGTGCGCACCAGCGCGTTGGCGGCGAGCGGCTTGCCGTTTTCGCGGTCGACCACGAAGAAAAAGCCATTCTTGGGCGTGTGCAGGATCACAGGCCGGCCTTCCAGCTCGGCGAAAACCATCGGCTGAGTCGCGGTAAGGTCCCACGAATCCTGCGGCGTCTCCTGGAAGTGCCACTTCATCTCGCCGGTTTCGCGGTCGAGCGCGACGAGCGAGTTAAGGTACAAGTTGTCGCCACCGTCGGGCGAACGCGTCTGCAGCGGATAGGGCCCGCCATTGCCGACGCCGATCACCACCTGGTCGAATTGCGGGTCGTACTGGATCGCGTCCCACACCGAGCCGCCACCGCCGATGTCCCAGCGGGCGTTCGGGTCCCAGGTCTCGAGCGCCGCCTCGAGCGCTGCCGATTCCTGCGGGCCGTCCTTGGGATCGTGCGGAATGGTCCAGAAGCGCCATTCCTCGCTGCCGTCGGCGACGTTGTAGGCTGTTACGTAGCCGCGCACGTCGTACTCGGCGCCGGCATTGCCGATCACCACGAGGTCGCCGGCGATCTCGGGCGCGCCGGTGATCGTGTAGGCGCGCTTGCGGTCGGCGATGGTGTCGACCTTCCACAGGGCCGCGCCGGTCTTGGCGTCGAGCGCGTAAAGGAACCCGTCGAGCGAGGCGACGAAGACCTTGCCCCCCGACACCTGCACGCCGCGATTGGCCTGGTCGCAGCAGGCCGAGCGGTTGGCCTGCATGTCGACCTCGGGCTCGAACTTCCACAGCTCCTCGCCCGTCGCCGCGTTGAGCGCGTAGACGCGGCCGAGGTTGCCCGAGGTGTACATCACCCCGTCGATCACCACCGGCGTCGCTTCCTGGACGCGAGCAGTGCCGAGATCGTATTCCCATGCGAGGCCGAGCTCGCCGACGTTCTCGGGGGTGATGTCGGTCAGCCGCGAGAAGTGGCTCCCCGCCCAGTCGCCGCCCGGATTGTCCCAGTCGTCGCCGGCGCCGATCACCGAAGTGTCGACTTGCGGCGCGTCGCTTGCCTGAGTGCAGGCGGCGAGCGCGAGCAGGAGCGACGCGGCGAACCAGCGCAACCAGTCCCCCTCCCGCTTGCGGGAGGGGTTAGAGGTGGGCGAGTCGGCCATGGTCGAACAGGCCCACCCCCGGCCCCTCCCGCACGCGGGGGGGGCGAAGATCGCGCCACGCAGTGCGGCCATGCGCTTCGGTACTGCTCGAACACCGAGCGCAGCGTGCGCGGCGGTCGGCCGGTGATGCGCTCGACGTCGTCGGACACCACGTCCATGAAGCCCTCGCGGATCGACTGGCCGAAGGTGACCATGCCTTCGCTCGCCCACGGGATCGGGCCGTCGGGTACCACGTCCGAGGCTTTGCGCGCCACGCCGAGCGTATCGAAATAGGCGTACATGCCCTCGTCATCGACCGGCTCGACCTCGATCGGCTTGCCGGCCATCTCCGCGACCAGCGCCATCGCTTGCGGAAGCGTCCACAGCTCGGGCCCGGTCACGTCGTAGGCCTTGTTGGCGTGGCCGTCCTGCGTCAGCACGCCGACTGCGGTGGCGACGCAGTCGTCGCGGCTGACGATCGGCACGCGGCCTTGCCCAGAGTTTTCCGACTTGCGGCCCGCCTGCAGCGCCGGAATCGCCATCGCCGTCGCTACGGCTTCGGCATAGAGGCTGTCGCGCAAATGCGTCCAGGCGAGGCCGGACGCCTCGATCATCCGCTCGGTCGCGAGGTGTTCGAAACCTTCGACCGAAGGATTGTTCGGCGTCCTCACCCCCAGAAGCGATGTATAGACGACATGCTTGACGCCTTTCGCCACGGCGGCTTCGACCGCATGGGTGTGCTGCTCGACGCGGCTGCCCACGCGCACGGTCGAGATCAGCAGCATCCGCTCGCCGCCTTCCATCGCGGGAAACAGCGAAGCCGGATCGTCGAAGTCGGCGCGGCGAACGTGGGCACCGGCGGCGGCGAAATCCGCCAAGCTGTCCGGAGTGCGTGAGAGGAGCACGAGGTCTTCCGCCGGTACTTTCTCCAGCAGCAGCCTGGCCGCCGCCTTGCCGAACTGGCCGGACGCGCCGGTGACGATGATCTTGCCCAACGATTCTCTCCCGTTCTTGGCAACGATCATAACGATCGTTACGGTTGGTGCAACAGGAGAGGAACTTATGCTGCCGATCGAAGACCGCCTCGCTTTGCAGGACCTGATCGCCGCCTACAGCTGGGCGCTCGACACTGGCGACGCCGAGGCGCTCGTCGCCTGCTTCACCGAAGACTGCGTGATGAGCGAGGAAGTGTTCGAGGACCCCGACGTGTGGGAAGGCCACGCTGGCATCCGCGGGCTGATGAAGCACTACGCCAACGCCCCCGGCTTCCCCGGCCGCCAGCACCACGTGACGCAAGTCCAGTATTTCCCGCAGGCCGACGGCAGCGCAAAGCTGCGCGGCTTCGCCTTCGTCACCGAATGCGAAGGCGAGCCGCCCTACCTTCTGCGCTTCGCGGGCTGGTACGACGACCGCGCGGTCAAGGGCGCCGACGGCCAATGGCGCTTCCGCCGCCGCACCGTGCGGCTATGGGACGGCGAAGTGCTCAAGAACTTCCCCGGCCGGGGCGAGTGGGTGGCGAGGAAGCGGCCGGAGAGCCTGATCGTCAAACGGTGAGCGGCCCTCGGGCCGGCTCCGATCTCCTTACAGCCAGCGCCTTACTCGCGCGGCATAGGCCTCGAAAGTCTCCCCGAAATTCGCGCGCAACGCACGCTCCTCCGGGACGATCTGGAATCGCGTGATGTAGGCGACGAAGCCCGCCAACAGGATGGCGCCGGCGGCATTGCCGAGCCACACGGCCAGCGCCGCAAGATTGAGCGCCATGCCGAGGTACATCGGATTGCGGGTCCACGCGAAGATGCCCCTGTCCACGAGCGCAGTCGCGGCCTCGGGTTGGAGCGGATTGAGCGTGGTGCGCGCGCGCCTGAACTGAGCGATGCCGGCAGCCATCACGCCGATCCCCGCCGCTAGCAAGGCGGCGGCCGCCACGGCTTGCCCGGGAAATCGCGCCGAAGCGGCTGGCCACCACCAGGCCGAAAGGACGGCTGCCGCGGCGAACATCGCCAGCACGACCGGCGGCGGAAGGCGATGCTCGAGCGCTTTCATCGCGCGTACTCTAGCGAACTAAGCGCGCGGCGCCAGCACCCAGCCCACCACCAGGCCGCGGTCGAGCGGTTGCACGGCGGCGGTCATCTCGCGCACTTTGGCGTCGTCAGCGGGCAGGTAACCGGCCTCGCGCGCGACTTCCTCGATCAGCAAAGCGTCGGCGGGGCGGCTGACGCCGAGCACGAACGCGGGGCGCTGCTCGAACACCGCGCGGGCGAAGCGGATGCGGTCGCCTTCGATCGCCAGCGCCTTGCCGCCATAGGCCTCGGCGAAGCGGCGCCCGGCGGCGAGCGAGGAATCGTGAAGCAACAGCGGTTTGCCGGCATGGGCCGAAGCCGCGCGAGGTAATCCGGCCACGGCTGGGACCGCCAGCGCGCCGGCGAGCACGCCGCGCCGCGTCGCCTTCACTTCGCCGCCCCAGATGCAACGGAATGCGGACCCGCCGCGAGGTAGTCGGCGATCGCCCGCAGCTCGGCGTCGCTGACTTCGCCGCGCGGGATCGCGGGCATGTTGCCGATGCCGTTGCGCGCGGCGGCGACGACGTAGGCGGCCGGCAGGTTATCGCGCGCCTCGAGCAGCGCGGGCTGCACCCGGCGGGCAAGCAGCCCGGTGCCCATGCCGTTAGGGCCGTGGCACGAAAGGCAATGCTCGACGTAGAGCGCCTCGCCGCCGGTCACCCCGGGGCGACTGGCGAGCGTAGTCGGCTTGGGCGGCGGCGGCGGGGCCTGCGCAATGGCCGCCCCGCCCGCCAGCATCAGCGCCGCGATCAGCAACCGCCTCATGGCCTCACTCCTTTCGGCCAGATTCCGCTCTTGCCGGGCGCCAATATCCCGTTCGGATCGAGCGCGTCCTTGACCTTCCGGTTGAGCTTGCCGAGCGCCCCGCCGCCCCAGTCGTAGCTCTCGGCGACGAGGTCCATGTAATCGAGGTGCGTGCGGTACTCGCCGTAGCCGTGCTCCTTGGCGTCGGCGACGAGCTGGCGGAAGAACGGATCGATCCGAGCCATCATCGCCGGATCGTCCTTGTTGAACAGCATCGCGTTGACGTTGGTCAGGTGCCGCTCGCCGAACGCGAAGCTGCCCTGGTAGTCCATCCCGTATTCCTTGTAGCGGGCGTAAGTGCGCTGGAACTGTGCCAGCGCCGCGCTGCCACTTTGCGGGATGATCGGCGAAAAGCCGATGTGCCCACCGCGCCCGCCGTACCAGTTGGCGTTCTGCATCGGGAAAGTGATCGGCGTGCCGGTCCAGCCCGAGTATTCCATCGGCTGGCCCTTGACCCAGCTCGTCGGGCGGATCGTCATCGGCTGAATCGCGCTCATCGCCTTCTCGAGCACCGCGTAAGCCGCCTTGTTGACCTCCTCGCGCCCGTAGACGCGCAAGCTCACGCCCCACCAGCCGAGCCCGAAGCGGCGCCGGATCGCGTCGATCACCGAATCGTCGAGCGCGCCCGGCTTGTCGGTCCACTCGCCGCGCGTGGTGGCGACCGCCGCGGCGCGCAGCCAGTTGCCGATGCTCGGCGACTGCTGCAGCACTCGCTCGCGCCGCAAGGGCCCGATCGTGTCGACCATCGCCTTCAGGTCTTCGGGCCGGTCGAACTCGACGTCCATGCCCATCAGGCTCTCGGGCTCGGGCATCAGCCATAGGTTGGCCTTGGTCACGATCCCGAAGTTCGACTGCACGAACATCTGGTCCCAGCCCGGCCCGAACCCGTAGGGATAGGCGCCCCAGGTCGGCGCATTAGAGAACGCGCCCATACCGGTGCGCACCACCTCGCCGGTCGGCAGCACGACTTCGAGTCCGCAAAGGTTCTTGGTGTTCTCGCCGTACGGCGTGTAGCCGACCCCGCGGTCGAGCGCGTTGCCGATCACCGAGCCCCACGAGTTGCCCGGGGTCGACAGCCAGTAGGGCAGGTTGTTCTTCTGGATGAAGTCGTAGAGGTCGTAGAATCCGACTCCGGGTTCGAGCAGCACGGTGCCGAATTCCTCGTCGAACTCGATTTTCTTCATGCGGCTGAGGTCCATGACCACGCTGCCCGAAAGCAGTGGGGCGGAGCCGCCGTAGCCGAGGTTCTTGCCGCGGCTTATCGGCCAGACCGGCAGGCGGAACTGGTTGGCGATCCGCAAGCTCGCCTGGACTTCCTCGACGCCGGTCGGCCCGATCGCGCCCGCGGGCTGGTGCGCGCCGTCCTGGATCGCGAACTTGTCCCGGTAGCCGGTGCGGTCGAGGTTCTCGAAGAATACCTTGTCCGCGCCGAGCGCGGCTTCGAACGCGCGCCGCGCCTGGGTCAGCTTGGCGGCGTCGAAGCCGGGCGGGAGGAAATCCTCGTCCATGTCCTGCTATCTCTCCCGTCTGTAACTCTTGCGCGACTTTAACGATCGTTACTTTTGAGCTAGCCTCGCGCCAAGTCAAGCGAGGGGAGAGAATGGTGGCCGCGCGCGAGGGGCTTTACGAGGCGCTCGACCGGTTCCGTGATGCCTTGGCGGCGCGCGACGCCGCGCGAGTCGAATGGGCGCCGACGCTGCGCTATTGCGAGAACAACGTCGCGCTCGAGCCAGGCGACGGGGTGTGGAACACGCTGACCGCGCTCGGCCCGTACGACTTGCGCTTCGCCGATGCGAGCCACGGCCAGGTCGCGCTGTTCACCAGCGTCGAGGAGACCGACGCCGTCAGCCCTTGCGCGATCCGGCTCGGTTTCCGCGATGGGGTGGTCGAGGAATGCGAGGTCGTCGTCGCGCGCAACAAGGACGAGGGATTCCCTTTCCTCGGCCAGACATTCGAGGACAAGCCGGCGATGCTCGCCGAGGTTCACGAGGCCGAGCGGATCAGCCGCGCCGAAATGATCGCCATCGCCAACGGCTACTTCGAGACGATCGAGCGCAACAACGGCATGATCCGCACCCGCTTCCATCCGCACTGCAATCGCGTCGAGAACGGCGTGCAGACCACCAACAACGCCGACTTCCCGCTGCCGATCGCGAAGCTCGGTTGCGAGGAGCAGTTCGCTCTTGGCTGGTACCGCTACGACGACGAGCTGCGCGGCCGGCGCTTCCCGCTCGTCGACATCGAGCGCGGCATCGTGCTCGCCTATGGCTTCATCGACCATTCCGGGAAGCTCGGCGAATACGAGCTGACCGATGGAACCAAAGTGTCGAGCCTGGTCCGGCGGCCGCACTCGTATTATCTCGCGGAAGCGTTCAAGATCAGGGACGGAGCGATCGAGCAGGTCGAAGCGGTATTCCACACGGTGCCGTACAAGATGTCGAGCCCGTGGGATGGGGAGAGATAGCCGATGGCGAGCGAGACGAGCTCCCCCTCCCGCTTGCGGGAGGGGTTAGGGGTGGGCCAGGGGCCCGGCCCCCACGGCCCCCCCCCCCCCCCCCCCCCCACGGGGGAGGGGGGAGAATGACCCAGGCCCGCCGCTATGTCTCGCTGCTGCTGCTCGCGCTCGTTTTCGTGATGGAAGGGTACGACCTTGGCGCGATGGCGCTGGCGGCGCCGCGCCTGGCCGAACCGCTCGGGCTCGAGTCGACGAAGTTTGCTTGGGTGTACACCGCGTTCCTCCTCGGCCTCGGCCTCGGCGGCGCGGTGCTTGCACCACTCGGTGACCGTATCGGACGGCGGCCGCCAATCGTTTTCGGCTGCATCGCAGCCGCGTTTCTAACGTTGATGACGACCCTCGCGACCTCGTTCGCCACGTTCTTCGCTTGGCGCATCGTCACAGGCATCGCGCTTGGCGCTTGCCTGCCCAATTGCAGCGCGCTCGCCGCCGAGTTGGCGCCAGAGCGGTTCCGCGCGACGCTAATGGCTATCGTTTCGGCGGGGATTCCGCTCGGGCTGGCCGTGGCCGGCTTGTTCGCGCCAGAAGTAATCGCCCTCGGTGGATGGCAAGGGCTGTTCGTCGTTCCCGGTGTCTTCGCCGCGTCGCTCGCCTTCGTTCTGTGGCTCGTGTTGCCGGCAACCGGTTCGCCAGCCGAGCGCGCCGCAGCCACCTCCCGGCTGCCGCAGCTGGCGTTGTTCCGCGCGCCGTGGCTGGTCCCATTCGCCATCTTCGCGGCGATACTCGGATTCAACGCGATGAATCTGTTCCTGTTGAACTCCTGGCTGCCCACCGTTCTACCGAAAGCCGGCTTCTCGCTCGACGCCGCCGCGCGGATTACTGGCGTGGTGCAACTTGCTGGGCTGGCAATCGGTGTGCTCGCCAGCGTGCTAATCGACCGGTGGCGTCCGGCGGTGACCATGGTGGTACTGTTCGCAGCGATTGCGGCGTCGTTCGCCACGATCGCGGTGACGTCGCCCGATGCGAGCTGGATAGCCCTGCTCATGGTCGGAGTCGGCGGAGCTTCCGCCGTTGGCATGGCCTTGCCCGCGTTATGCGCGTACCTCTTTCCCGTGCGCCTGCTGTCGTCGGCCGTCGGGATGGGCATCATGGTAGGAAGGCTAGGCGCGTTTGCTGGACCACCGCTCGGCCTGGCCATGTTCAACGCCAACGTCAGCCCACAGTTGTTCTTAGCCGCCGCCGCTGTTCCGGCCTCACTGTGCGCGCTGCTTGCGCTGGCAATTCCGGTTGCGCTTGCCGCAAAGCGCCGCGCAGAACCCGCTACGGCCTGAAGTCGAGCCCCCCGACCCGTTCGGCAAAGCGCCAGCCCTCGGCCGTGTGCACCAGCTTGTCGCGAAACCAGCCGACCAGCGGCGAGGTGGCGCTCAGCGCCGACAGCTCGCCGTCGGGCGCGGGATCGCCCTGGTAAAGCACGATCACGCTGAACGCGCGGGCGTGGGCTTTGTCCTCCACATCGACGAGGATGTTAGCGACCACATGCCGCTGCGCCCGCGGCGGCCTTGCGAGGAAGCTCGCCAGGATCGCTTCGCGCCCTTCGACGAACACGTCCGGCTGGCTCGGCCGGGCGAAGCGCGCATCCTCGGTGTAGAGCCCTGCCACCGCGGCCCAGTCGTGCGCGTCGCTCAGATTGACGTACTGCTTGATCAGCCGCTCGCAGTCGGCCTCGATCGCGCGCCGATCGTCTTCTGTCATTCCGGTTTCGTGCGCTCGAGGAACAGCGAGCGGCCCTGCTCGTCGGTCGCCTCGAGGGTGGCGATCAGGTGCGCCAGGATCTTCGCGAGCTGCGTGATTTCCGCCTCCGACAGGTCGGAGAACAGGTAGTCGGCCACCTTCTCGGTCTGCGGCCGCATGATGTCGTAAAGCCGTCGCCCTTCCTCGGTCAGGCTGAGCCACTTGCGGCGGCGGTTCTTCGGGTCGGGCACGACCTCGATCCGCCCATGCCGCTCCAGGGTCGCCACCGCGCGGCTGACGCTCATCACGTTGACTCCGGTCATCTCGGCCAGCTCGTGGCTGGCGGTACGGCCGAGCGCGCCGATCGTCATCAGCAGGCGGAATTCGTTGAGGCTGATCTTGTAGCGGTGCGCGAGATGCGTCGAGAACGGCGCCATCAGCCGGTTGGTCAGCTTCAGCAACTGATGGAGGATCGCTGCCTTGTCGTCGCGCCCAGCGGCGCCAATGTCCCGGATCTTGAGCAACTCGCACCTCATTTGCGGCCGGTCAAATCGCTGCGGCCTTCCCATCGATTATAACAGTCGTTAGCGTTTCGCCACGAGAATCACCGGGAGAGCCAAGGCCATGAATGCCTTTCCGCAGACCATCCATTTCATCGGCAGCAATACCCCCCGTCGTCTCGAGGTGTCGGTACGCGACCTCGAGGTCGAAGGCGAGATCCCGGCGGAAATTGAAGGTGCATTCTTCCGCGCGGTGCCCGACAATGCCCACGCGCCGATGTTCGAAGACGACGTCGCTCTCAACGCCGACGGGATGATCGCGCGCTTCAACTTCGAGCGTGGCGCGGTCGACTTCGACATCCGTTTCGTCGAGACCGGGCGCTACCTCGCCGAGAGGGAGGCCCGCCGCGCACTGTTCGGCCGCTACCGCAATCCGTTCACCGACGATCCCAGTGTCGCCGGCGTCGACCGTACCGTCGCCAACACCACGCCCGTCTGGCACGCCGGCCGCCTGTTCATGACCAAGGAGGACGGGCGCGCGTACGAGATCAATCCCCACACGCTGCAGACCGCCGGCAAATGGGATTACTACGGCACGCTCAGGTCCGAGACGTTCACCGCCCATCCGCGCGTCGATCCGATCACCGGCGAGCTGTTCTTCTTCGGGTACGAGGCCGGCGGCCTGTGCAGCCTCGACATCGCCTATGGCATCGCGGATGCCGAGGGCAATCTCGTTTCCGAGCAGTGGTTCCGGCAGCCTTACTGCGCCACGATCCACGACTTCGTGATCACCCAGAAGTATGCGATCTGGCCGATCTTCCCGACCACCGCCGATCTCGATCGTCTCAAGGCCGGCGGCGATCATTGGGCGCACCAGCAGGAGCTGGAATCCTGGCTCGCGATCATGCCGCGCTATGGCGACGTTTCCGACATGAAGTGGATCAAGGGTCCGCCGGGCGTCTCGGTGTTCCACGAGGTCAACGCCTACGACGATGGCGACCTGGTCCACATCGACTTGTGCCTGACCGACACCAACGCCTTCCCGTTCATGCGCGAGGCCGGTGGCATCCAGCGCGACCAGCAAAGCCTGCAGGGCGCGCTGACCCGCTGGACGATCGACATGTCGAAGCCCGAGCCGGTGATCGAGGAGCGCCCGCTCGGCCCGCCGGGCGACTTGCCGCGTCTCGCCGACATCGACCAGGGCCGTCCGTACAACCGCGCCTGGTATCTCTCGATGAACCCGCAGGGCGGGCCGCCGATGATCGGCGGGCCGGTCGGCGTGAACTTCAACGCGCTGATGCGGATCGAGCCCGGCAACGGCCGGCTATCGGTCATGGGCGTGCCCCCGGGCGCGGCGATCAGCGAGCCCGCGCATGTGCCGTCGAGCGACCCGGCCCACGGCGGCTGGCTGCTCACGGTGGTCGACATTCCCAACGGGCCGCCCGGCCTGCCCTCGCCCGACTATTCGTCCGAACTGTGGATCATCGAGGCCGACCAGGTCGAGAAGGGCCCCATCGCCAAGGTCAGGACCGGCCTGGCCCTGAGGAGCCAGGTCCACGGCGCATGGGTATCACGTGAGAAACTCGCTACGAGCAGGTTGAAATCCGCATAATCCTATATCCGGCGTTCAACCTGAACTCGTAACCTATGTGGCCGGATTCAGCCGGCAATAGCCCAGATCGCACCGGCCCAGAACAGACACAGCGCTGCGAGCCCGAGCCGCCACACGATCGCGCGAAACTCGGGATCGGCTCCGACGGCCGATGGCTCCCCGTGCGCAGCCGCCAACCTGATAACGCGGGCTCCGGCAGCCTCGCCGCAGGACCGTCTGTGGGATCGCCGCATGTGGGCGGCCGGACGCTCCATCCGGGGATTGCTGATTAACTTGAGGGGCCCGTGCATTCGTATTCTCCTGTACGGGAGCACGAGCCGGCGTTGTCGCGTAGGTCCGTGCGCTTTAGCCGTTGGTTACGCGGAGCAAGCTGGCGCTCATCAAAAGCCGCGGCCCGCTCTGTGAGCGAACGAATGCCTTCTCAATCGGTTTAGTTGAGAATGCAAGTGGCAAACGCTTAACCGTGCGGAAGCAGGGTTAAGCCGCTTGCCGCTGGAGGGCGCCTCGCCGCCTCCCTCGCGCAGGATGCTGGCTGTCT
>CBHCZH010000110.1:0-12106 GCA_965977975.1 uncultured bacterium | reverse complement strand
CCTGACGGCTTGATTCAGCCCCGCTGCAGATTAAGACCGGTAGCAATCGAAACCGGTTTTCCATCCCAGAGAGGATCGTTCCCCAGATGAAGGCTCTTGCTTCCGTTGCCCTGCTGGCGCTCGCCGCGGGCCTTGCCGCTCCCGCCGCCGCGCAGGACGCTGCCCCGGCCTCCGCTGCCGCCGAGGCAACCTACCCGATGACTTCGCAGGGGGCGGCCGAGTTCGTCGCCGCCGTGGAGAAGGACCTGTTCGATTTCTCGGTCGAAGCCAATCGCGTCGGCTGGGTCAACGCCACCTACATCACCGACGACACCGACGCGCTCGCCGCCCGTTACGGCACGATCGGCACCGAGAAGGCGGTCAAGTACGCGCTCGATGCGGCGAAGTACGCGCAGGTTCAGGGTCTCGACCCCGTCGTCCGGCGCAAGCTCGACATTCTGCGCAACGGCATCGTCCTGCCCGCCCCGACCACGCCGGGCGCGGCGACCGAGCTCAACGAGATCTCGACCGAGCTGCAATCGCAGTACGGCAAGGGCAAGGGCACGCTGAACGGCCAGCCGATCGCCGGCGTCGATATCGAGGCAGAGATGGGCGAGCTCGATCATACGCCGGCCGAATACGCCGAGATGTGGGCCAGCTGGCACGACAATGTCGGCGCGCCGATGCGCGAGGATTACGCTCGCATGATCGGCATCGCCAACGAGGGGGCGAAGGAGCTTGGCTACCCTGACGTGGGCGCGCTGTGGCGTTCGAACTACGACATGCCGCCCGCCGAGTTTGCGGCTATGACCGAACGCCTGTGGCAGGACGTGAAACCGCTCTACCTGGCGCTTCACACATATGTCCGCACCAAGCTCAACGAGAAGTACGGCAACGAGGTGCAGCCAGCGACCGGCCCGATCCGCGCCGACCTGCTCGGCAACATGTGGGCACAGGAATGGGGCAACATCTACCCGCTGGTCGCGCCGGAGGGCGCGGGCGACATCGGCTACGACCTGACCGAGCTGATCCAGGCTAAGGGCATGAGCGAGCTCGACATGGTCAAGGCGGGCGAGGGCTTCTTCTCCTCGCTCGGCTTCGACGCGCTACCTGAGACCTTCTGGACCCGCTCGCTGTTCCTCAAGCCCGCCGACCGCGAGGTGCAGTGCCACGCGAGCGCCTGGGACGTCGACAACAAGGACGACCTGCGCATCAAGATGTGCATCAAGAAGAACGCCGACGACTTCATCACCATCCATCACGAGCTCGGCCACAACTACTACCAGCGCGCCTACAACCAGCAGGACTTCCTGCATTTGAACGGCGCCAACGACGGGTTCCACGAGGCGATCGGCGACATGGTCGCGCTGTCGATCACGCCCGAATACCTGGTCCAGATCGGCCTGCTCGACCGCGCCCAGGTGCCGGGGCCGGAGAAGGACCTCGGCCTGCTGCTGCGCCAGGCGATGGACAAGGTGGCGTTCCTGCCGTTCGGCCTGCTCGTCGACAAATACCGGTGGGGAGTGTTCGACGGTTCGATTGCGCCGGCCGAGTACAACCAGGCCTGGGTGGACCTGAAGCGCGAGTATCAGGGCATCACACCGCCGGTTGAGCGGCCGGCCAACGCGTTCGACCCGGGCGCCAAGTACCACATCCCGGCAAGCGTGCCGTACATGCGCTACTTCCTCGCACGGATCCTGCAGTTCCAGTTCTTCAAGGCCGCGTGCGACGAGGCCGGGTGGACGGGACCGCTGCACCGCTGCAGCTTCTACGGCAACGAGGACGTAGGCCGGAAGCTCAACGCGATGCTCGAGATGGGCGCGAGCAAGCCTTGGCCCGACGCGCTCGAGGCGTTCACCGGCAGCCGCGAGATCAGCGGCGAGGCGCTGGTCGAATACTTCGCCCCGCTCAAGGCCTGGCTCGACGAGCAGAACCGCGGCAAACCGAGCGGGTGGTAGCCGGCCAGCGCGCTCAGGTGAACGAGCAGGTGTAATAGTCGCTCCAGAGGTGACGACAACCGACGAGGTCTCCGCCGAAGAGCTTGGTGATCCGATCGGGCGCCCGGAACCTACCCGTTTCCGGATCGAATCCGTCGGCCAGCATCATCTCGCCAGTCGGATCGTAGATTATGCCGCTCCAGTTATCGAGGAGCCCCGCGGGATTGAACGCCAACCGGATCGGCGGCCCGAGGTCGACCGAATAGGTCACTCCGCGAGACTCTTCGAACCATGCTTGTTCGGGGTTGGCCCGCACCTCGGCGATGATGGCCTCGTACTCGTCGTGCTCGATAAGCAGCCGCGACATGTCTCCCGTGTAGCTGCCCACCCAAAGGGTCGGCAGGGCCAACGACACTGTGACGATCGTGAGGATTGGCGCGGTTGCCAGCGCGACCGCGCGATAGTTCCAGGTTTCGAAGTCTCCACGATTGCGCCAAGCGAAAACCACGCACGCGATGGTTCCGCTTAGTAGGGCGATCGCGAGCAGCGGGACGCCCAGAATGAACAGCAGGAAGCCGAGACCGGGTTCCCAAGCGTCGATGAACCCGAAGACGAACAACGCGCCGGCAAGGCACGCAAAAAACAACGCCGATTTCCTCGCAAGGCCGATCGCCTGACGCATGTCGTTGCTCAAGGTCATCGCCGGGAACATGCCCGTTCGGGAGGCGAAAAGCATGAGCAAAAGATGAGGAGTTGCGGATGCGTTGGAAGAACCTGACCCTTCCCAGCCAGCTCGCACTGCGCTAAAGGCGCCGCGCTATGAAGACGACCCGACCCGACCTGCGCCCAGTCGAGGGCGTCGCCGCGACCACGCGGTAACAGACGGGCGTGCTGTGCCCGTCAAGGGTGCAGCCAGGCACGAAGTTCGCGAGCGGCGGGCATTCTTAGGCCCGGCCACCCTGAACGAGTTATCAGGAGTGACCGATGGAACAGTATTCTCATCACGATACGGGCGGCGTGCCGCTCAAGCTGTGGGACAGCGCCGGACCGTTCGAGGCCGGCGCCATGCAGCAGCTGCGCAACGTCGCCTCGCTGCCGTTCGTGTTCAGGCACGTGGCCGGTATGCCCGACGTGCATTGGGGCAAGGGCGCGACCGTCGGCTCGGTGATTGCCACCAAGGCGGCGATCGTGCCGGCTGCCGTGGGCGTGGACATCGGCTGCGGAATGATGGCGGTACGCACCACGCTTACCGCCGACCGGCTCCCCGACGACCTCGGCGCGATCCGCGCGGAGGTCGAGCGCGCGGTGCCGAAGGGTTTCGAAAGCAGCCAGAGCGCGAACCACGCTAAGGGCGGGTGGGCGATTACGCCCAATTCGGTGGCGCGTGCCTGGTGTGACAAGTTCGAGAAGCGCTGGCGCAAGATCGTCGCCAAGCACCCGAAAGTGGACGGCAAGACCAGCGACCAGCTCGCCTCGATGGGCGGCGGCAATCACTTCATCGAGGTCTGCCTCGACGAGGAGGACCGACTGTGGGTGATGCTCCACTCGGGCTCACGCGGCACCGGCAACCGAATCGGCACCTACTTCATCGATGCCGCGAAGGAGGCGATCGCCAAGGAGCGGCTCGACTTCCATCTCGCCGATCGCGACCTGGCATTCCTCGCCGAAGGCTCGGACCTGTTCGACGACTATATCGAGGCGATGCACTTCGCGCAGGACTACGCGATGGCCAACCGCGAGCTGATGATGGGCCGCGTGCTCGAGGCGTTGCGCAAGCACCTGCCGGCGTTCAAGACCGACAAGCAGGCGATCAACTGCCACCACAACTACGCGACCCGCGAGCAGCACTTCGGCGAGCAGGTATGGGTGACTCGCAAGGGCGCGGTGAGCGCGCGGGCCGGCGAGCTCGGGATCATCCCGGGCTCGATGGGCACCGGCAGCTTCATCGTCGAAGGTCTCGGTAACGAGCACAGCTTCTGCAGCTGCTCACACGGCGCCGGCCGGGTGATGTCACGCGGCCAGGCCAGGCAGCTCATCACGCTCGAACAGCACGCCGCGGCGATGCAGGGTATCGAGGCCCGGCTCGACGAAGGGGTGCTTGATGAAAGCCCAGCCGCCTACAAGGACATTGGTGCGGTGATGGCGGCTCAGCAGGATCTGGTGGCTATCCGTCACCGCCTGCGGCAGATCGTCAACATCAAGGGCTGAAACGGGGAGCCGGCGCCTCGGCGAGGGACGCCGACTCACCTCAAGCGCATTCAGGCGTTTTCCAGAATCGGGGCCATCACCTGCTCGTTCGCGGGGGCGACGCGACGTCCGGCGTTGCTGACACGCTCGATCTCTTCGCAGGTCAGCGGCTGGAGGAGGCGGACGCCTGCGCGTCCGTCGCTGGCCCAGCGGACCCGAGCTTCGCGCTCTATGCCGCTTTCGACGATGAGCTTGAGCAGCATATCGGTCTTCAGGCTGCCGTCGTGGGCCAAGCCCATGCCGCGACGCGAGACGTTGATGACGTTGACGGCCCGGATGCCGTTCTCGGCGTACGAAGTGGCTAGCTTCCGCGTCGCCACTCGCAGGGCGCCGCCGCGCCGGTCGTCGCGCTTTTGCGCGGCGCCCGCCTGGAGCAGGGCCCTGCAATCGATCGTTCGGTCGAACTGGATGCCGCAGCAGCGCTCATTACACCAAAGGACCGTGCCGTGCATGGTGGGCTGGTCCGCAACGCCGATCAGCACGTGTTCTCCGATGTCCAGCGCCACGTGAGTGTTCAACATGATCCCGGCGTTCGAGATGTTGCGCGCGCGGAACAGACTGACGTTATCGCCGCGGCTGACTTTCACATCGAAGCAGACGGTGCTGAAACGCGGCGAAGTTCGCCTTTCGGAGATGGGGTAAAACATCTCTTCGAGACTGCACTGTGAAGCACGTTTCGAACTCCGTGGCATGGGTACCCTCCTCACTCGGCGGGTTGGGCGATTGGCTGTGAGGCCCTTTTTGGTTAATCCCAATGCGTTTACCGAGGCCCGAGCGTAACACAAATTGAGGGTGCTAGTTCCCAGGTTTCCGAAAATATTTCGGTTTAGGTTACCATCCGTAGAAACGTTGGTTAACTCTATTAACCATAGTACTTGGTTAATTCGGAGCTGGCGCAATTTTGGCTGGCCGGCCGGCATCCGACTGCGCCGGCCTTTTGCCAGCGACGGCGGGACGGGCTGGTGCTGTTCGAGGAGGGTAGCGGCCCCGCTGGTCTGGCAACTCTTCCCCCTTCGATCAAAGGGGTAGAACATTGAATGTCGATATGCCCTAGACGCTCAAAAGCATACGATCGCGGTCGGGTCGCCGTGCGTTATCCGCAGAGCACTTCTTCGAGACTGGCGGCGAACGTGCCTTGCTCGATCGTGCTCATCGCCGCGGTTCGCTGCCAGTCGTCTCGCACGGTCCCGTTGGGCATGTAGGAAGTGAAGGCAGCGACCCGGAACGCGCCATCGCAATCGAACGTCACTTGCTGACGCGATTTTCGATACGGGACGGTACGATCGCGCGAGTGGTCCGCCACCACCCACACCGTAATCCGTCCGGCTCGCAGCGATTGGCGCGCGTCTTCGCGCTCCAGCTGGTAGAACGCACCGGCGGGGCTGACGAAACTCCACAACATTGGAGTTGAGACCGATTGGCGGTCCTGTGCGGACAAAGACCCGGCCATCGCCAAGCCGGCGGCAGAGGCCGCAAGTATCATTCGCACCATTGGAAGCCCCCCTGACTCCGCTGCCCGTGCAGATCCGCTTAGTAACCGCGTGCTTCGCACGGTAAAAGGGCGGGCCGTTAACTATTCCACAGAGTCGACGAGCAGCCGCATCTCACACGAAAAGAGGCGGATCCACGCCTTTGCTCTTCGGAGCCTGAGCGGCTCAGCCCTCGGAGGCTTTCTCGCCTTCGGTGACGGATGACCTCATCGGTCGGGAGCTGCCCGGTTCGGCAATCGGGTCGAAGCTCTCGGTGAAACCCTCGGCTTCCGAGCGATCTTCCTCGCCTTTCGAGCATGATCGCCACTGTTGATGTCGAATCCCTTGTCCATTGAGCGCGTCGGCAATGTCGAGGGTCTTGACTGTGCGTAGAGCCGTCCCGGACTAAAACAAAGCACCGATCAGCTTCAGGGATTTCAGCGCAAAGCGATTGTGATACGATCCAATTCGTCGCTGGCGATTTTGGCGAATGCTTCGCGGTATTCGGCCACAAAGGGGGGCTGGTAGCGCGATGCCGGTTATCGACGAAGCGGGCATGCTTTCGGTTCTCGACGGGATCTACTCGGCGGCCGCCGATTTTGCCCTCTGGCCCGACGCGCTGGTCCGTCTCGCCGATCAGCTCGGCGCGGAGGATGCCGCGTTCGGCACAATCGGCCCGGGAGGCATCGCCTGGCTGCAGGCGCCGCGGACCGATCCCGGCTACTTGCGGACATACGCGGATTATCACGATCAGGACTTGGTCTGGCACGGGATCGTCGCTCGGGGTGTCGGAGCGGCGGTGACTGACGCGATGGTCATCGATCCTGCCGGCCTTCGCAATAACCCTTACCACCAGGAATGGTCATTGCCGCAGGGATATCGCACCAAACTGGGCGGCCTGGTGCTCGAGGAAGATGGCTGGCGTACCGTGATGGTGCTGCCCGGCCGCAACGCCTACTCGCCGGAGCAGACACGGGCCTACAAGCTGATTTCGCGGCACCTTCGGCGTGCGGTGCAGATCAATATCCGCCTCGCGGGGCAAAGCGCTGGAGGTGAGGTCTCGGCCCGCCTGCTTGAGCGCATGGCCAGCGGAGCAATGCTGGTCGACGGCAATTGTCGCTTGATCTTCGCCAACGAGCCCGCCGAACCGCTGTTCGAGCGCGGTGGGGGCCTGGAGCTGTCGCTTGGTCGCTTACGAGCGACAGGCGAGCAGGAGAACGCCGCGCTCGAGGCGCTGGTCGGACAATGCGTCCGGCGCGGGCTCGGTGACGCCGGCGGCGAGCTGACCCTGCGGAGCAATGGTGGTGTGCGACGCAAGCTGCTGGTCATCCCCTTGCGTCAATCCGTGCCGGTGCTGGCGCCGGGCCTGCCGGCCGCTATCCTGTTCGAGGCCGTCGACCACTCGGACGAGGCCACGGCCACGCGCCTGCGCCTTCATTTCGGCCTGACGCCGGCGGAGGCAGCCTTTGCAGTCGAGATCGCCAAGGGCGACGGGAAACGCGCCGCCGCTGCGCGGCGCGGCATTTCCTATTCCACCGCGCGTACGCACCTGTCGCACATCTTCGACAAGACCGGCGTCAACCGTCAGGGCGAGCTCGTGCGCCTGATCGTCGGCAATGGCTCGCGGGGTTGAGCACGGCATCGGACGATCGTCCGATGCCGGCCGCGCGCGGAGCCGATAAGCTGGTACGAGAATTCGTGAAGGAGCATGCCCGATGAGCGTATCCGTCCTCGACGGCAAGGTCCGCGAAGCCCCGGTCAAGTTCCGCCGCAAGGGCGTCGTCAGATACGCTCACATCACGTTCGAACGCTCGGACGGCGGGACCGAGCGTATCGCCAAGCCGCTCACTGCGGACGCGGTCGCGGAGCTCATTTCGCCGGGCGCCGAGGGCCGCTTTTACCTGTACAAGGTGCTCGACGTGAAGGGCATCCACGGCGTCAGGCTGGCCGGCGGCGGCGAGCGGTACGCCTATCCCGGCAACAACGCCGGGATCTTTCTCGGCGTCGTCGCCATGAGCGTGGCCTGGATGGCGCTGCGCATCTTCGACCGCGGCGACGTGCCTCTGCTGGGCTTGCTGCTGCTCGCGCTCGGTGTGACGGGATTCTTCCTCACCCGCAGCAACCGCGCCGAGACGAAGCGCCAATTCGACGCCGACAGGCCCCGCATCACGGGGCCTGCCGCAGCAGGCGGGCCCGCCCCGGCGGCGGAGTAAGCCCGCTTCACCAGCCGAAGGTCACTCCGGCCCGGCCACCGGTCGAGCCTTTCACCGTCGAGCCCGCGAACCCGCCGCTGACCCAGACATGGTCGGTCACCCGCGCCACGGCCGCAGCGGAAAAGCCTTGCTCGCCGCGATAGGTGGCAAGATTGAACGAAATCGCGAACGTCGTGTCGGGCGGCATGACCGTGCCGCCCAGGGCCATCGCGGCGGCGATGCCGCCGTCGGCGCGCCGCAAGTCGCGACCGACCTCGTTGTCGAGCGCCGCCAGCCCCTCTTCCAGATCCCCGACGCGGCCGCCGAGCCCCGCGAGCTCGCCGATGTCGAGATCGGTGGTGGCGAGATTGCCGGCGAGATCGCTGGTCACCAGCCGCAGCGCTCCGCTCTGCGCGGCCCGGCTCGCGCTCGAAGAAATGCCCGCCAGCGTATAGGTGGAGTTGGCCGGGCCCAGCGCGACCTGGCCGACGCGCGTCGTGGTAACGCCGTCGCCGATCGCCACCGACCCGGCAAACGCCGCGGTCGAGCCGTTGCCGATTGCGACCGAGCCGTTGCCGGTGGCCGTATTGGAGTTGCCGAGCGCCACCGCGCCGGTTCCGGTGGCGGTGTTGTCGGCGCCCATCGCGACCGCGCCGGTGCCCGTGGCGGTGTTGGGATCGCCGATCGCTACGGCACCGTTGCCCGAGGCGATGTTGCCTGCGCCGATCGAGACCGCCTGGCCGTTGATCGCTTGCGCCCCCGCGCCCATCGCGACCGACTGGTTGCCGCTGGCGATGCTCGACGGCCCGACCGCGATCGAATCGGCGCCGATCGCCTGCGGGCCGGGGCCGGTGCTGTTGGCGCGGAAATAGGCGCCGTTGGCGAGGGCCGTGTCGGCCGTGGATTGCGCCGCAGCCGCCTCGATCCGGGCGGTATCGGCCGTGGACTGGGCCGCCCCTGCGTCGGAAAGGGCGGTGTCGGCCGTCGACTGAGCCGTTGCCGCGTCCGCTAAGGCCGTGTCGGCGGTGGACTGGGCGGCTGCCGCGTCGGCTACGGCGCTGTCGGCGGTGGACTGCGCTGCCGCCGCGTCGGCCACGGCGGTGTCGGCGGTGGACTGAGCCGTTGCCGCGTCAGCGAGGGCGGTATCGGCGGTCGACTGGGCAGCGGCCGCGTCGGCGAGCGCGGTGTCGGCGGTGGCCTGCGCGGCTGCGGCGTCTGCGGCCACCGCGTCGAGCTGGGCCACGTTGACCGCGTCGGTCGTGGCGGTGCCGGCGGCAAGGTTGGTGAGCTGGCGCTCGTCGCCCACAGCACCGATGGACACGCTATTCGCCCGATCGGCCACCGACCCTTGGCCGAGTGCTACGCTGCCATCGGCCGATGCAACCGCGGCCTGGCCGAGCGCCGTGCCGTTCGCGCCGCTGGCAGTACTACCTTCACCGCTCGCGGTGCTGTTTTCGCCGCTGGCATCGCTATTCGCACCGGTGGCGGTGCTGTTGGGCCCGATCGCCAGGCTGCTGACCCCTGTGGCGGTACCGTTGTCGCCGATCGCCTGGCTTGCTACCCCGGCGGCGGTACTGTTGGCGCCGCTGGCCAGGCTGAGCCCGCCGGTCGCGGTGCTGTTGGCGCCCGTCGCCCGGCTATCCTGGCCGGTGGCGGTGCTGTTGTCGCCACTTGCGAGGCTCGCCTGGCCGATCGCGGTACTGTTGAGGCCGTCTGCCACGCTCGTTTGCCCGTTAGCGGTGCTGTTGTCGCCGCTGGCCTGGCTGTCCTGGCCGGTGGCGGTGCTGTTGAGGCCGGTCGCCGCGGCTTCCTCGCCGGTGGCGGTGCCGTTCTCGCCGCTCGCGACGCTCGACGCGCCCGTGGCGGTGGCTAGCACCCCGGTCGCCTGACTGCCCTGCCCCGTTGCGGTGCTGAGATTGCCGCTCGCCGAGCTGCCCGCTCCGGTCGCAGTGCTTTGGGTGCCATTGGCGACGGCGAGCGTTCCGGTTGCAGTGCTGTCCGCGCCGCTGGCCTCGCTGTTCGCGCCGGTCGCGGTGGTGTTGATGCCGAGCGCCAGGCTGCTCGCCCCCGTGGCGGTGCCGTCCTCGCCGATCGCCGCGCTTGCCACACCGGCGGCAGTGCTGTTGGCGCCGCTGGCCAGGCTGAACGCTCCGGTTGCCGTGCTGTTGGCGGCAGTTGCCCGGCTGTCCTCGCCGGTCGCCGTGCTGACATCGCCGCTCGCCTCGCTGAACGCGCCGGTTGCGGTGCTGGCGAAGCCGCTGGCCAGGCTGCTCGCGCCGGTCGCGGTGCTGTTGAGGTTGAAGGCCCCGGCTTCCGCGCCGGTTGCGGTGCTGTTGTCGCCGCGCGCGTCGCTGAAGGAGCCACTCGCGGTGCTGTTGACGGCGGTGGCCTGGCTATAGGCGCCGGTCGCCGTGCTGAGTTCGGCAGTGGCTTCGCTAAGGCTCCCGGACGCGGTGCTGCTGAGGCCGCTGGCGTTGCTGAAGAACCCAGTTGCGGTGCTGAAGTTGCCGGTGGCGGTGCTGTCATAGCCGGTCGCGGTGCTGCTTTCGCCGCTGGCGACACTGATTGTGCCGGTTGCGGTGCTGAAAAGGTTGCTGGCCTCGCTCTCGGCGCCAGTGGCGGTGCTGCTCTCCCCTGATGCGGTGCTGTTCTGCCCCGTCGCGGTGCTGCGGAGGCCGCTGGCGATGCTGCCTTGGCCGGTCGCCGTGCTGTCGTCGCCGGTGGCCGACGAATCGGTCCCGCACTCGGTCGAATTCGCGCCGGGGCCGTCGTTGCATTCCGGTGTCGGGTCGGCGCGTGCTGGCGAGGGCAGCACGAGCCCGGCGGCGAGCGCGAGCGGAGCGGCGGCGGCGAGAAGTCCGAGGGTCTTGCGCATGGTTGATTCCCTTTGTCGTTCGTCGGCAAAGGCTAACCGGCATGGAACGCGCGGACATCGGACGTTCGTCCTAGAGGAGCCGATGGCGGCGCACCCTGGTCGCGCGCGCAAAAAAAAAGGGCGCGGTCCTTACGGAGCGCGCCCTCTCTTGTCTTTGGCCTGAGCGGCTTCAGCCCTCGGCGTTTTCCTCGCCTTCGGTGGCCGGCGCTTCCTCGGCGGGCAGTTCGCCCGGCTCCGCGTTCGGGTCGAAGGCTTCGGTAAAGCCTTCGGTCTCCGAACGGTCTTCCTCGGCCAGCTGGCCGATCACGTCGATGCCCTGCTTCTGCAGCTCGGCCTCGTCGTCCGAGCGGGCGACGTTGGCCTTGACCACGACGTGGACCTCGGGATGCAGCGCGACCTTGACGTCGAACAGGCCGAGAGTCTTGATCGGCCGTTCGAGGATGATCTGCGACTTGTTGATGTCGTGACCCTGGGCCTTGAGCGCGTCGGCAATGTCCTTGACGTTGACCGAACCGTAAAGCTGGCCCGAGTTGGACGAAGCGCGGATCAGCGTCAGCTCCGCGCCGTCGACCGTGGCGCCGGCCTTGGCCGCTTCGTCCCGGCGTGCCGCGTTTTCGGCCTCGAGCCGCTCGCGGTTGGCCTCGAACACCTTGCGGTTGGCCTCGTTGGCGCGCAGGGCCTTCTTGTTCGGCAGCAGGAAGTTGCGGGCGTAGCCGTCCTTGACGGTGACCACGTCGCCGATCGTGCCGAGCTTCTCGATGCGTTCGAGCAGGATGATTTCCATGATCCTAGCTCCTCACTTCACGATGTAGGGCAAGAGGCCCAGGTGGCGGGCGCGCTTGATCGCCTTGGCGAGCTCGCGCTGCTTCTTGGCGGACACGGCGGTGATGCGGCTCGGCACGATCTTGCCGCGCTCGGACATGAAGCCCTGCAGCAGGCGCACGTCCTTGTAGTCGATCGCGGGGGCGTCCTTGGCCGAGAACGGGCAGGACTTGCGGCGGCGGAAAAACGGACGGGCCATTAGAAGCGCTCCTCGCGTTCGGTGCGGCGCTTGCGATCACGCTCGTTCTTGCGCATCTGCGCGGACGGGCCTTCCTCGTGCTCCTCGACGCTGACGGTGAGCCAGCGGATCACGTCTTCGTTGATGCGGTTCTGCCGCTCGAGCTCGGCAACGACGCTTCCCGGGCATTCGAGGTTGAGCAGCACGAAATGCGCCTTGCGGTTGCGGTCGATCTTGTACGCGAGGCTCTTGAGGCCCCAGGTCTCGGTCTTGCTGACCTTGCCGCCGCCTTGCTCGACGATTTCGGTGGCACTGGCGGCGAGCGCATCGACCTGAGCCTGGCTCAAGTCCTGGCGCGCCAGAAAGACATGCTCGTAAAGCGGCATGCGCGCGTTCCTTTCACTTCC
>CBHCZH010000109.1:0-12106 GCA_965977975.1 uncultured bacterium | reverse complement strand
CTCGCCGTCGACCTCGACTTGCGAAATCGAGGCTTCGATGGGGAACTCCTCGCCATTCGACCTCAGGCCACTGATCGACCCGAGGGAACCCATTGTGCGGTCTGTCGTGCCGGCCTTGCCGAAGCGGCGAATGTGGTGGACGTGCCCGGCACGAAAGCGTTCGGGGATGAACCTGTCGATCGGCTGGCCCATCGCCTCTTCCACCGAGTAGCCGAACATCCGTTCGGCCGCAGGGTTGAACAGCACGACGTTTTGGTCGCTGTCGACGGTAATGATCGCATCCATCGCCGAGGCAACGATGCCGGCCAGGCGCTCGCGCATCCGGACACTCCCCTGCTGCACGCTGTTTCAGGCGCAACACGTCGATTATCCAAAGCGTTGGTTAACGTTTCACTACCTGAACGCTCTGTGATCGGCTGGATGTCGGTGGGGCGGCCGGCGCCGCCTTTCAATGCACCGGAGGATCGGTCCGCGGCACCTGGTTGACCGGTGCGACCGGCTCGTCGGGCCCGCGCGGGGGCAGCGCGTTCTCGGGAACGTCGTCGATCAGCATTGCGCGGGTCGGGACCTCATCGAGGTTGCGCGCGCGGACCTTGAGCGTCGTACCGTCCCAAGTCAGCTCATTGAAGCTGGGTGGAGTAGAGCGGATACGTTGCGATAGCGTGCCGGCGCCGATCATCCGCACCGGTCCGCGGGTGGTTTCTTCCATGATGTCGAACGGGTCGTGGACATGGCCGCTCAGCACCGCAAGCACCGGGCGTTTGGCCAGCTCGCGTAGCGCCTTGGTGCCATTCGCGGTCAGCGCGGTACCCTTCGTGCCGACCTCTCGCAGCGGGTGATGCACGGCGACGATCGCCTTCGTTCCGGTCGGCAAGGCATCAAGCGCGGCGAGGCACTTTCGCAATGCAGAGCGGCTGACCCAGCCCTTCGACCAGTTCAGGCGCGGCTGAGCCCGGACCGCAGTCTTGAGCGGGACGATCGCGATGCCCGGCAAGTCGATCTCGCGCTCGATCAGACCCTGGATCGCGTTGAACCGCCGGTAAGGCGCGAAAAACCGCTCGACGAGATTGAAGTACGGCAGGTCGTGATTGCCGATCTCGACCGTTACCGGCACGTCGAGCGAGCGGATCCAGTGGCATGCGGCCGCATATTCGCGGGTTCGCGCGCGCATCGTCAGGTCGCCGGTGATCGCGACCGCTTGCGGCCGTCGCTCGGCGATCTCCTGCTTGACCCAGTCGAGCGCCTTGTTGTCCTCGAGCCCGAAGTGGATGTCGCTCAGGTGGAACAGCGTGAGAGGGCCGTTGGTCATACAGGCTCGGTCGCTAGCAGGTCGACCTCGCAGGCCGCCAGAGCGAACTCCACCTCGGGCGCGGCTTCGGCGGGCTCGCCGTCGATTAGCAGCCCGAAGGAATTGCCCTCGGTGCTGGCCAGGCGGATCGTTCGCGCCAGCCCGAGCACGTCGTGCGGGCCTTCGCGGAAATTGCGCCGAAGGAGCGCCCAGGCATGCTCGAGGTACTCACCAGCCGTCTCGGCATGGTAAGCCTCGACCTCGATCCCGCCCGCGCGCGGCGTCAGGCACAACAGCGGGTAGCCGTCACGCCGGCCGAACCGCGGCGCGGCGCAAGCAATCATCTCTCCGGTCAGCGTCTGCTCGATCGCTTCGATGGTGCCTGCCGCCAACTCGACCACGTTCGCTCCCCGCATCGCCTCGCGCACCCGGCCCCAGCTGGCGCCCGGCCCGGCCAGCACGCCCGCGAAGGCGTCGCCGCGGAAGCTGCGAATCACGCTCGGACGACATGCGGCGGCCCTACCGCGCGCGACCGCGGCCACCGTCTCGTCGAGCGTCCGTTCGCCGTGAAGGCGATGATACAGCAGGTTCATGGTCCCGCCCGGCAGCACGAGAACCGCCCCGTCCCAGCCGGCAAGGCCCGCGATCACCGCGTTGATCGTGCCGTCGCCCGCGAACACCGCCAGCCGGTCGATTCCGGCTGCGTCGAGCATGGCCGCCGTCGGCAAGTCCTGCTCGGGAAAAACCGTGCGATGCGCAACGCGAAAGCCATGCTCGCCGCAAGCCGCCTCGAGCGCGGCAAGCGCAGCGTCGTCGTTGCTGCCGCTCGAGGCGTTGTTGACCAGCCAGATCGGACGCGGCGCGCTCATGCGGCGACAGCGCGTGCCTGGTGGAAGGGGTTCCCGGCCGGGCGCGCTACACCCGCCGCGAAACGATCAGCCAGCCGGCGATCCCGTTGAGCGCGCTATAGGCGAAATAAGCCCAGCCCCAGGACGAATGGCCGCTCGCGGCAAGGAGCAATGCGCCGACCAGCAGCAGAAACTCCAGCGCCATGCTAAAGCGCCCACCCATCAACTCGAACCACGGCATCTGCGCGAGCATCGGATGATGGCTTTCGAGCACGGCCTTGTGCATCGCGAAATTGCCGATCCCGAGCAGGAAAGTGAGCACAATTGCCATTCCCTGCCAATGTGGTGATCCATTCGTCGGTTGCCAAATGCCTTTCGCCGGTCGGTTCGCGCCGTTCGTCAGAGCGGGGAGTCGCTCGTCGTGTGCTCGGCGATGGCAGTCGAAGGCGGCGCGAAAACAACGCTGAAAGCCGTACTTTGGCGGAGCGTCACGGAGCCGCCACGCAGTCCCGAGCGGATCCGTGACGCGACCGACAAAGAGGAGAGTTTTTCATGAGGTACCCCGCGATCCTGGCCGCCGCCGCTTTTGGCACCGCCACGGTCTTCGCCGTCCCCGCGGCTGCCGGAGCCAGCATCGGCGTCAAGTACTCCGACCTCGACCTCTCGACCCGCGACGGCCAGCAGAAGCTCGAACGCCGCATCGACAGCGCCGCGCGCGAAGCGTGCGGTATGGACGAGGTTCGCACTGGCCGGTTCACCCCTTCGACCGCGCAACGCCAGTGCTATCAGCAGGCCAAGGCGGACGTCGGCGAGCAGGTCGCCCAAGCGATCGCCCGCGACGGCGCGCGCGGCGGCTGATACCGGCATTCCTCTGTGCCGAAGGGGCGCCTTTCGCGGGCGCCCTTTCTCTTATTTGCCTTGTCCTGGGGTGGGCGGGGATGTCGGCGGAGACGGAAGGGCGACATCGCCCGCCAGCTGGATCGCGCAATCCTGCACCCACAGCTCGTCGCCGCCTGAGCCCATTTGCTGGCAACTGACGGTCACCCGCTGGCCTGGCCGTAGCTGTTTGGCGTCCTCGATCGCAAGCTGTGCGACGTCGATGCCCAGCGGTTCTTCCGGATCGGAAGTCTCCAAGCGCAGATCGAGACTGCCATAGCCGTCCGGCACGATCCGGAGGAACTCCCCGCTGACCACCATCTCGCGGCCATGGAACCGGTTCGCTGCCGCATCCGGGTCATTACGATAGGCCTCGTGCAACTGATCCGCCTCGATCGTCACCGGCCCGCTGGGCTGGTCCCGATCTTCGGAGTCGATGAGGGTCGTCGGGCTGGACCAAGGCCAGGTGAGCTGGCCCGCGACGCCCAGCGCGAGCAGGATAGCCGCGCCGCCGATCAGGACCGTCTTGCGGCTACCCTTCTGACCGTCGGCCGGGCGGCCGCGTCCACGGAGCAGGCTCCCGCGAATGCCCGGGTCCATCGCTGTTCCGCAATTCGGGCAAAATTCCCGGAGCGGGGACACATCGGCAGCACATTCCGGACAACGCACGTTCACTTGACTCCCCTACCACCGCGCGCCGAGGCTTTCCTTGTGCTATAGGAAGGCAACGCATGCCTAGGCAATTCTGGGCAGTGGATGCGCGGCGTCGCGCATACCACCCGAATGGCCCAATCTGAAAGCCGCAACGAGTCGAAAGCGGACCACTCCCCGATTGCAGCCCTTTGCTCGCCCGCTGCCTTACCGCCCCGCCATCGCTTTGACCTTGCGCAAGTAGGTGCGGCCGATCCGCAGCGCCTCGCCGTTGTCGAGCTCGACCGACCACACGCCGAGTCCTTCGTGCCTTAGGCCGCGGATGCGATCACGGCGCAGGATCGTCGAGCGGTGGATGCGGAGGAAGCGCGCTGGATCGAGCTTGCCTTCGAGCCCGGCGATGGTCTGCAGCAGCAGGTAGCTCCGCCCCTGACCATCCTTCGCGCCGACGTAAAGTCGGACATAATCGCGTTCGGCGTCGATCCGCTCGACTTGCGCGGCGTCGATCCTGAGCAGTTCGGAGCGATGCGGAACCCAGAACTCGCTCAGCCATTCGCCGGCCTCGCTGCGGCCGCGCTCGCGCCGGGCGACGGCGCGGTCGATCGCCCGCTCGAGCCGCTCGGCGGCGACCGGCTTCAGGACGTAGTCGACCGCCTCCAGATCGAAAGCCTCGACCGCGAAATCCTCGTGCGCGGTGACGAAGATCACCGCGGGCGGGTTGTCGCGCCTGCCGAGCTGACGCGCGACGCCAAGCCCGTCGATTCCCGGCATGGTCATGTCGAGCAGCATCAGATCGGGCCGAAGCTTGTCGGCTAGACGCAGCGCCGCCTCGCCATCGCTGGCGGTACCGACCACTTGGAGCTGAGGAAGCTCGGCGCACAGCACCTGCATCCGCTCGATCGCGAGCGGCTCGTCGTCGACGATCATCGTGCGCAGCGCGCCGTCTTCCTTAGGGTTCAGGCCCATGTCATGCGTCCTCGTCGGCCTGGTGCAGTATCGGCATCCTCAGCTGCGTGGAATAGCCGCGCGGCACCGGACCGGAAACGATCGTCGCCTCCTCGCCGAAGCGCGCGGCGAGACGGTCGCGCACGTTGGCGAGACCGATCCCGTATCCCGCGCGCTCGCCGTCATCGCCGGCTCCCTGACCGTCGTCGGAGACGACTAGCACGAGCCGGCCGTATTCCTCGCGCGCCGTGAGCGTGATCGTGACCGAACCCGAACTCGGCGCCACCGCGTGTTTGACCGAGTTCTCGACCAGCGGCTGGAGGATCATGCCCGGGACCTTGGCATCCTCGAGCTCGGGCGGCAGCTCATAGCGGGCGCGCAGCCGGCGCGGGAAGCGCACGGCCTCGATGTCCAGGTAGAGCCGCTGCAGGGCGAACTCCTCGCGCAGCGGCACGTCGGCGGTGGGATCGTCGGCGAGGCTGCGGCGGTAGAAGGTCGACAGAGTCTGGATCACCTTTTCGGCGGCCTGGGCCTTGCCGGTCAGCACGAGCGCCGAGAGCGAATTGAGCGTGTTGAACAGAAAGTGAGGGTTGACCTGATAGCGCAGGCTGCGCAGCTCGGCCGCCTTGGCCGCGCGGCGATAGGCGCCTTCGCGCCGCTCGGCCGCGCGCGCCTTCTCGCCAGTCAGCAAGGCCAGATAAAGCGCGCACCAGGCGAGCATCATGAAGTAGCGGCCGAATACGAGGTCGGTAATGTCCTGCCAGGCGGTCGCGGCGACGGGTTGCGCCGCTTCTTCGGTTGGTGCGGCCGAGCCGCCGAGGCCGGGGATATCGACCAGCACACCGCCGCTCGTGTTGCCGGGCATGCCTTGGTCGACCGAGATCTGCTTGACCAGGCGCTCTCCGAGATCCTCCATGATCATCTGGTTGGCCTGCGCGCTGGCGATGGCGACCGGCAGCGAAAGGACGAGCGCCGCACTGATCTTGGCCCAGAGCGGGCGCGCGTCGAACAGACGCAGCACCAGCCATAGCCCAAGCGTGATCGCGACCCCGGCGAGCGAAGCGAGGGCGCGCGGCCACAACAGTTCCCGCGACAGTCCGAGGCCGAGCAGTTCCCAGCGCAGCGTCGTGAGCAGGAAATAGGTCAGCCACAGCCCGGCGATCGACGCCATCACCGTGCCGAACGGCACGCGTGCGATGCGGTCTTCTGACAGGTCCCCTTCCATCAGATTGCCTGTAGCGAGCCGGGATGGGAAAAGGCCAGCGCTGCCGTCGAGAGCGGTAACCCCTTGGTCGAATGGGTCCTGAGGCCGTCAGGCGTCGAAATTGCTCACACCGGTCCCCTTCCCTCTTGATTGGGGGAAGGAGCGAGCGGTCGCTAAGATTCGGCCCCTTGGAGCAGCCCTTCGCGGGCGATCTTCTCGCGCCAGTGCGCGGGGGCGAGTGTGTGAACGTTGTTGCCTTCGGCATCGACCGCGACAGTCACCGGCATATCCTTGACGGTGAATTCGTAGATCGCTTCCATCCCGAGGTCCTCGAAGCCGACGACCTTGGCCTCCTTGATCGCGCGGGCGACCAGGTAGGCCGCTCCGCCGACTGCCATCAGGTAGGCGACCTTGTGCCTGGCGATCTCCTGCACCGCGCCCTGCCCGCGCTCGGCCTTGCCGATCATCGCGAGGAGGCCGAGCTCGAGCATGGTGTCGGTAAACTTGTCCATCCGCGTCGCGGTGGTCGGGCCGGCCGGGCCGACGACCTCGCCCAGCACCGGATCAACCGGACCCACGTAGTAGATCGCGCGGCCCTTGAAGCTGACCGGCAGCTCCTCGCCACGGTTCAACATGTCCTTGATCCGCTTGTGCGCCGCGTCGCGCCCGGTCAGCATAGCGCCATTGAGCAGCAGCCGGTCGCCGGCTTTCCAGCTCTGCACTTCTGCAGGATTGAGGGAGTCGAGGTCGACCCGCTTCGCTGCGCTGTCGGGCGCCCAGGCGACCTTTGGCCAGGCATCGAGATCGGGCACCGGCAAGTACGCGGGCCCCGAACCGTCGAGCGTGAAATGCGCGTGGCGCGTTGCGGCGCAATTGGGGATCATCGCCACCGGCTTGCCCGCCGCATGGCACGGCCAGTCGAGGATCTTGACGTCGAGCACCGTCGCCAGACCGCCGAGCCCCTGCGCGCCGATGCCAAGCGCGTTGACCTTGTCGAATATTTCGATCCGCATCGCTTCGAGATCATTCGCGGGGCCGCGCGCCTTTAGCTGGGCCATGTCGATCGGCTCCATCAGGCTCTGCTTGGCGAGCTTGATGCAATGTTCGGCGGTGCCGCCGATCCCGATCCCGAGCATGCCCGGCGGGCACCAGCCTGCCCCCATTTGCGGAACCATCTCGAGCACCCAGTCGACGATGTTGTCGCTGGGGTTCATCATCTTGAACTTCGACTTGTTCTCGCTGCCCCCGCCCTTGGCCGCGACGTCGATCGAGACGGTGCATCCCGGCACCATCTCGACCGAGAGCACGCAGGGCGTGTTGTCGCGCGTGTTGCGGCGCGTGAACGCCGGATCAGCGAGGATCGAGGCGCGCAGCTTGTTGTCGGGGTGATTGTAGGCGCGCCGCACGCCTTCATCGATCACGTCCTGCAGCGAGCGGACGGATTCGAGGTGGCACTGCTGGCCCCATTTGACGAACACGTTGACGATGCCGGTGTCCTGACAGATCGGCCGATGTCCTTCGGCGCACATCCGGCTGTTGGTGAGGATCTGCGCGATCGCGTCCTTCGCGGCCGGGCCCTGCTCGGCTTCGTAAGCCGCGCCCAGCGCGCGAATGTAGTCCATCGGGTGGTAGTAGGAGATGTACTGCAGCGCGTCGGCGACGCTCTCGATCAGGTCGTCCTCGGCAATGGTCACCATGTCGCTCATCGAAGCCCCGCTCCTTCCGGTCGATGGGCCCATAGGCGCGAGGGAGGTGTGTCGTCAAAGCAGCACACCTGTCCGGCGACGAGTTGCGACAACGCCGGGCATTGCCGCCTGCACCGCCAAGCCCTAAGGCTCGCGCGGAAAAACGACGAGAGACCTGCCGTAGTGACGATCGCCCTGGACCGGTCCCAATCCACCCACGACGCCGCCCGCCGGGCGATGATCGACAGCCAGCTGCGCACAAGCGGCGTCAACGCCGAATGGGTGCTGCGCCGGATGGACGCGGTCGCGCGCGAGGAGTTCGTGCCGCCGAACGCGCGCGGCTTTGCCTACATCGATCGCGCGATCGCGCTCGGCAACGGCCGCTATCTCGCGGCCCCTGTCGTGCAGGGCATGATGCTGCAGGAATCACGTCCTACCGCAGCCGACAAAGCGTTGCTGGTCGACGGCGGCAGCGGCTATCTTACCGAGCTGCTGCGCCCGCTGGTCGGCGCGCTCGAAGTCATCGCACCGGATGAGGCCGCCGCCAAACCGCGCGCAAAGTCGCTCAAGGACGACTTCACTCTGCTGGTGATCGACGGGGCGGTCGAGCAGCTGCCCGAAACTTTGGTCCGCCGGCTCGCCGACCAGGCCCGTGTCGTCACCGGCGTGATCGAGAGCGGCGTGAGCCGGCTCGCGATCGGGCGCAACACGGCGGGCCAAGTCGCGCTGCTGCCGATTGCCGAGCTCGGCATCCCGGCGCTGCCTGAGTTCGCGGCCCCGAAAGGATGGAGCTTCTGAGATGAAGGGGAGGGGTGTGCGCGTCGTGCTGGCTGCTGCCGCGTGTCTCGCGGCCGCCCCGTCGCTGGCGCAGGATATCGACGACGGCGAAGCCGATACGCTCAAGGAAGCGCTCGCGCGCGCATACGAAGACAACCCGAACCTGGAGGCCGCGCGTGCGAACCAGCGGGCGACCGACGCCGCGGTCCCGATCGAGCGTGCCGACCTGCTGCCCAGCCTTGCCGGCCAGGCGACGCTGACCGAGTTCGTCAAGGATGCACAGAGCTCGGCCACCAACCCGGATCGCTCGCTCAGCGGCCAGCTCAACCTGACGATCCCGGTCTATACGCCCGGCGCCATTTCCGGCCTGCGGGCGGCGCGAACGCGCGTCCTTGCCGGTCGCGCCGACTTGCGCGGCAGCGAAAGCGCGTTGTTCAGCCAGGTCACCGCCGCGTATATGGACGTCATCCAGAACGAGGCTTTGGTGGGTCTGGCGGCGAATAACGTCGGCGTGCTGACTACCAACCTCGAGGCCACCAGCGACCGGTTCGAGATCGGTGACCTCACCCGCACCGACGTCGCGCAATCCGAGGCGCGCCTGGCGCTGGCGCGCGGCGATTTGCGCCAGGCGCAGGCGAACCTCGTCCGCGCGCGCGAGACTTTCGTCGCGCTGGTCGGCGCCGCCCCGGGGGAGCTGCAACCGCCACCGCCGCTGCCCGGCCTGCCCGAAACCGTCGAGCTCGCGGTCGGCACCGCGCTACACGATAATCCCGATCTGATCGGCGCGCAGGAACGGGCTCGCGCGGCCGGGTTGGACATTCGCGTCGCCAGCTCCAGCCGCCTGCCGCGACTCGAGCTGTTCACCAACGGCGGCGTGACCGATTTCCTCGGCACGGCCGGCTCGTTGATTCCGACCTTGCCGGCTGATCAGCGGCAAACCTCGGCCCAGGCGGGCGTGCGCGCGACCATCCCGCTGTTTCAGGGCGGGCGACCGGCGGCGCTGGAGCGGCAAGCGCAAGCCCGCTCGGCCGCGGCGCTCGAAACCGTCGTCGCTACCGAGCGCGACGTGGTCGCCACCGTCCGCACGTCCTACGCCGCCTGGCAAGCCGCGAACGAGATCATCGTCTCCTCGCAAGCCGCCGTCGCGGCGGCCGAGCTGAGCCTCGAAGGCGTGCGCGCGGAGAACACGGTCGGCAACCGTACCATCCTCGACATACTAGACGCCCAGCAGGAGCTGTTCCGCACCCAGGTCCAGCTGGTCACCGCGCGGCGCAACGCGTACGTCGCCGGCTTCAACCTGATCGCGGCAATGGGCCATGCCGAGGCGCGCGATCTCGGGCTTGAGGAGTTCGGCCCGCTCTACGATCCGACGGAGAACTACGACCGGATTCGCAACAATATCTTCGACTGGGCGCACGATCCCGACCCGGAGACCCAGTCGACTCGCACCGTTGACATCCCGGCGCAGGACGCGGACATTCCCGAAGTGCAATCGGGCGAATAGCACGGGGACGCGAGCGGCAGGATGCGACACGAAGGCGAGCCCTCGGTCGAGGAAATCCTCGAATCGATCAAGAAAGTGATCGCACGCGACAACCGCGAGGCGCTGCGAGTCGAACGCAGCCGCCGCGAGAGCGCGGGGATGGCGCGTTCCACGTCGGATCTCGACGACGACGATGCGGCGGAAGTGCTCGACCTCGGCGAAGAGCTGATCCATGGCGAGCCGGCGGCGCGCTCCGAGGATAGCCTCACGACCGAGAGCGCAGCGCGCTCGATGCGCGACTCACTCGCCGCGCTGGCGATGATCGCCGAACCGGGCGTCCCACCGCAGATCGTCCGCTCGGGCGAAACCTCGCTCGAGGGGTTGGTACGCGACATGCTGCGGCCGATGCTGGCCGAATGGCTCGACCGCAATCTGCCGGAAATGGTCGAGCGGCTGGTCAAGGCCGAGATCGCCAGGATCGCCGGCAAGAAGGGCTGACGGCCCCCTTAGAGGCGCCTACCTTTCAGCCATGAGCAGCGAGGATATCGTCCAAGCACGCGAGGCGTTTACGCTGATCGGCGGCGAGGCGATCGAACGGCAAATCTTCCTTTGCGCGATGAGCGAGAAGCAGAGCTGCTGCACGCGCGAGGTCGGAGAAGCCTCGTGGAAGTTCCTCAAGCGGCGCCTGCGCGAGCTCGGGCTCGTTGGCCAGGGCGGCGTGCAGCGAACCAAGGCCGATTGCCTGCAGATCTGCGCCGGCGGCCCGATCGCGGTCGTCTGGCCCGATGGCGTCTGGTATCATTCGTGCACCGAAGACGTGCTCGAACGGATCATCCAGGAACACCTGATCGGCGGCGTGCCGGTCGAGGATTACCGGTTGCGGCCTTCGTCGGTCTGATCGTCCGTCAGTTCGGACACCGACTCGTCGTGGCCGGTGCCGCTGGACAGGAACACCAGCCCCATCAGCGCTGCGGTCAGCATCATCATGAAACCGATTCCGAGCGCGGTGGCGATGAAGAAGTGGACCGAGACGACACCGTTGAACCAGTAGAACAGCCCGAGCGTCAGCATGACCACGGTGATCGTGAACGCGGCCATCCACTTCATCAGCCGCTTATAGCGCGCCCACGCATGAGCGGAGATTCTCGTGTCATCGAGCGGGGAACGCTTGGCCATGACCGCGACATGGCGATGCCGACGCCTACTGGCAACGCTCCGTCCCGCGATTTGGCCAAATCCTGGTTCCATGGCATGTTATCACCACGACAAAGAGAGAGTCGCATGACGATTGCCCGATTGATCGCCGGACGAGAGCAGCAGATCGTCCACTGCGGCCCACAGGAAACCGTGCGCGATGCCGCGCAGCGCTTGGCCGAGAATCGCATCGGCGCGATGCCGGTGGTCGATCGCGGCGAAGTGATCGGCATCTTTTCAGAGCGCGACCTGCTCTATTGCATCGCGAAATACGACGACAGCGCCCTCGACCTCCTGATCAGCGAGGTGATGACCGCGCCGCCGATCACCGCTGATCCGGAATCGACGGTGCGCGATGCGCTCGAAGTCATGACGCTGCGCAGGATCCGCCACTTGCCGGTGCTCAATGAGGACCGGCTGGTGGCGTTCATCTCGATCGGCGATCTGGTCAAGCACAGGCTCGAGCTGGTCGAGTACGAGGCGCAGGCCATGCGCGATTATATCCGCACCGCTTGAGCCGCAGCGCCCTCGCCCCTACATTCGCGCCATGGCCCAGGCGCTGACCCTCACTCAGGCCGCCGCGAACCGCGTCGGTGCGATTGCCCGCAAGCAAGGCAGGCTGGCGATCCTGCGCCTTTCGGTCGAGGGTGGCGGCTGCTCGGGCTTTCAGTACCGGTTCGACCTCACTGACAAGGCCGATGCCGACGACGCAGTAAGCGAGACCGGCGGCGTCAAGCTGGTGGTCGACCCGGTCAGCCTCGAGCTTGTCGCCGGCAGCACGGTCGATTTCGTCGAATCGCTCGGCGGTGCTGCGTTCAAGGTCGAGAATCCGAACGCCGCCGCCGGTTGCGGTTGCGGTTCCAGCTTCGGCATCTAAGACTGCTCGCGTGCGTATTGCGAGCTTCAACATAAACGGCACCAAGGCGCGGCTTCCGCGGCTGATCGAGTGGCTTGAGGAGCGTCGCCCGACGGTTGCCTGCCTGCAGGAAATCAAGTGCGACGATGCCTCCTTCCCCGCCGGGGAGTTCGAGAAGATCGGCTACCGCGCGATCTGGCACGGGCAGAAGGGTTTCAACGGCGTGGCGATCCTCGCCGACGGGGTCGAGCCGGCCGAAGCCGGGCGCGGACTGCCGGGCGACCCCGAGGACGTTCAAT